>CALWHG010000015.1 GCA_944380315.1 uncultured Lachnospiraceae bacterium | reverse complement strand
ATATCTGAAACATTCACATACATAAAGATACCGGGCTTAGGAGCTCTTTCCTAAACCCGGTTTGTCTTCAGTCTGAGGCTCTGAGATCACCTCAGAGCCTTTACTTTATCCTGTCATTTTATTTTCTATCGATCTTCCATGTACAGTCTCAGAGCACCTTGTTTATCTGATCAGCCTTCAGCCAGTGCAGCACATTGTCTGCTGTGATCTGGGCCCTTATCTCCATGGCCTCGTCAGTGGCAAAAGCCACATGAGGCGTAAGTATGGTGTTGGGAACCTTAAGGAGCTTGTAATCCGAGGGTATCGGAGGCTCCATGTCAAACACGTCTATGCCTGCTCCGGCTATGCGGCCCTCCATGAGAGCATCCGCCAGTGCATCATTGTCCACCACAGGACCCCTGGCTGTGTTTATGAGTATGGCCGTCTTCTTCATGAGGCCTATCATGTCGGCGCTTATGAGCTTCCTGGTATCTGCATTTGAAGGCACATGTACCGATACTATGTCGCTCTCCCTCATGAGCTCCGGAAGCTCCACGTATCTGACACCCAGCTCCTCAAGCTCGGGCTTCCTGCTGCGGTTATAGGCTATGACCTCACAGCCAAAGGCCCTGGCTATCATGGCCACCCTCTTTCCTATGGCACCTGTGCCTACCACACCAAAGGTCCTTCCATAAAGCTCTCTGCCCTGGAGGCCATCCTTGGTGCCGCCTGATCTGCTGCGCTCATCGCAGGTGATCATGTAGCGGTAAAGGCCTATAGCAAGTCCAAATACCAGCTCCGTCACTCCGTTTGTAGAGTATCCAGCAGCGTTGCTTACGGCCACGCCCTTTCTCCTGCATGCATCAAGATCCACATGATCCACCCCTGTAAATGCCACGGCCAGATACTTAAGGCTCTGGCATGCCTCTATGACCTCACCGGAAAGAGGAGTATTTGCTATGACGAGTATGTCCGCATCCTTAGCCCGCTCCTTCTGCTCTGCCTTATCCGTGGTCTTTGTATCGTAGCATATAAGCTCATGGCCAAGCGCGGTCACAGGCTCAAACTGCTTTCTGATATATGCTTCGCTTACACTTAGGGGTTCCATGATGACTATCTTCATGATGTCTCTGCTCCTTTTTTGTTTATGCTCGTTCCATTATGCCAGAAGTTCACGCTCTTTTGTAGATGATGGGATCGTCATATCCGAAGGTCCTTTTGCCATTTACCTCCATAGTCTCCGAGACCTCAAGCCTGTCCTCTGAAAATCTTTCAAACAGTGTAAACCTGAGCACAGGAGAAAACATGCTCACACTGCCTCCCTCCCAGACTCCATCTTTAAGTTTGTATATGGCGGGAGTAAATTTGGCTGAAGGCACAAGGCTTCCGTAATCCAATCTGCCCAGCTTCTCTGCTGTAAAGCTGTCGTTCGTATAGCCCTCCGGCATCTCATAGGAGCTGAGCTTCATGCCCTCCTCTTCCTCCGTAAAAAGGAAAAGATGGGGAGAGGCATGTGTCCTGTCATGCTGGGTATAGTAGCTCTCCTCCAGAAGGAATACGCCCTTGAAGCCCTCCGGAAGACCGTCTATCTTGCTGTTGCATACTGTATTTACGTGTCTGGCATAAGGAAAATCCACTCCCTTTGCCTTCATATCCTCAAACTGTTCCCTGTTGTCAAAATGTCCCTCAAGCAGGCTTATAAAATCATTTAATGCTGACATGATGCTGCACCTCCTTATATGGTTTTCCTTATTATATTCCGAAAGGGGGATATGTCAATATCCAAAAACTGATCGTTGTTAATTTCATTTAAGGAAAATAACGCAAGTTTTACAAAATGCTTAAACCTGAAAAAGGGTCATTGACCTTGGAGCTGCTCCATGCTTTATGCTCTGGCTGTCTGAAGGATCGATCCGGACATAAAAGGCTGAGGTGAATGATATGTTGAAAAAAAGATATAAAAACGAATATGGAAAGAGGGGCATATGCGTCCCGGCATTTACGGCCCTTGCAATGCTTGCCATGAGCGGCACCGCACTGGCGGCAGGCTGGAGCATGGAATCAGGCAACTGGCACTATATCAACTATGACGGAAGCTATGCCACCGACTGCTTCAAACGCTCCGGAGACAATTATTTCTATCTGGATTCATCAGGAGACATGCTTTACAGCACCATAGTCGAGGAGGGACAGAACTTCTACTATGTAAATTCTGCAGGAGCAATGGTATCAAATGAGTGGCGCGAGGTGGAAAACACCGATAAGTACTCCTATGATGAGCCCGATACCTGGTGGTACTACCTTGGTTCAAACGGCAGGGCCATAAGGCAGACCAGTGACCGTACCAAGGTGGCCACTGTCCCCACCAAGGCAGGCAACGCAAAATTCATCTTCGATGAGATGGGCCACATGCTTTCCGGATGGATAAGCGAGGATGGACAGATGCTGAGCGGTGATGACGCCTGGAGAGAGGGCACCTATTATGCAGACCCCAACAACGGAGGCAGACTGGTCATAAACAGCTGGGCATACATCTACGCAGAGGATCAGGACAATGAAGAAAGAGACGGTGACGGCTACTGGTTCTTCTTTGACGGTTCAGGCAAAAAGGTGACCGACAAGGTCAACAAGACCATAAATGGCAGGAAGTATCGTTTCAATGAATATGGAGTTGCAAACTATGACTGGTATCAGGATGCATCCTCAAGCAGCGCTTCCTATTACAGCGAGGAGATGCAGTGCTGGCTCCGCACAGGCTGGTTCAAGGCTATGCCCGACCCTGAGAAGGATCCTGAGGGAGCAGACCTTGGTGAGGAATACTGGTACTACGCAGACAAGAAGGGTGTGACCGCCACTTCTCAGATCAAAAACATCAGCGGTATACGCTATGCCTTTGATGGCTATGGAAAGATGCTCCATGGACTTTACATCCTTGAGATGGATGAAGATGGAGAGACCATCATAGACGGTCACCTCATAGAGACCATAGATGAGCTCCCTGAAGATCCTGGTGAAGCACTGGTGTATTACTTTGGAGATTCCCCCAAGGAAGGCGCCATGAAGACAGGCACCTGCACCATCCTTCTGGACGGAGAAAGACTTACATACAAGTTTGAAAAGTCCGGAAAGCTCAGAGGTTCGGGAGTAAACGGCATAGACGGCGATGCGATCTATGTAAACGGCAGACGTATGGAGGCCGATCCGGATATGCGCTATGAGATATATGAATATGACGGTGAGTCCTACCTCATAAGCTCTTCCGGAAAGATCATGAAGAACCGTACCAATATAAAGGACGGCGATGGATACTATTACTGCACCGATAAAAATGGCATAGTCACTTATCAGGGTGAAGACAGGTATAAAAAGGACTGAATCAATTTCTTCGGATCAATACTTGATCAGTCCAGATGATGCACTCGATAACTTTCCTACAATTCTGATAAAGCCAGGGAGCGGCCGCGATAACTATCCCACATACTCTTCGCTCCTTGGCAGGGTTCCGGAGCCTTATATCCGGAAAAGGCCCGTAAAGGCATGATGGTCATGCTCTTACGGGCCTTATGCTTTTACATAAATACCAGTATTAAAGTACAGCTTTTTTTAACCCCAGCCAGGTCTCTACCTGCTCCTTGCTCACCTTAAGGATATCTGCGATGTCAGAGATAGGCATCTTACGCTCGGCCAGGCTTATGGCTGTCTCGACCTTGCCCTCAGCCTTTCCCTGGGCTATACCTTCCGCTCTGCCTTCGGCTATCCCCTCATCATATAATTCCCTAAGTTCCTTGCACATATGCTCAACTCCTTCCTCCGTCTCTTTATACCTTCTTATCCCTTCTGCCAGTATAGGACTGTGCATCTCCTTCGACTCCCGGCAGTTAAGGTCATGCATCAGCCTCCCAAGCTCCGTCTCATCTCTCCGACTTGCATCTGCATAGATGATCCTCGCTCCATCTCCAAAGCTCTGCCTTACTTCCTTTATCTCTTTCTCTATGTGATATATGGGCTCCCCATGTCCCAGCACATCATCTCCCGTTATGAATATCACATAAGTTTCCGGCAGTCTCTCAAAGTCCTCTCCTGTCTTAAGGAGGTTCATGTCCATCAAGCCACTGTAGTATCTCGCTCTCCTTGGGGTGGCTCCTTCTCCCTCCTGCTGTATCTCCACATCGAAGATACGGCCGCTTTGGTCTCTCGCTACGCAGTCAAGGACTGCCGACCTTCCCCAGAGGTTCTTATAGTCCTTCTGAAGCGTCTGCTCCAGCACCTCTATCCCGGGGTCTCCCAGGATGATCCTTAGCAGATGCTCCGTACACTCCTTATCCTTAAAGACGTTCCTCATGAGGGTATCACTCATAAGTGTCAGCTTACTTATTATGTCCCTGTACCTTGCTTCCCTGGCTTCTGACCCTACCGCATTTGTCATACCCATAGCTCCTTTCTCATACTTTAATTGTCTCTTCCGCTACAGATATGAATGCTATCGGGATCTCTGACCGGAACCGGTCTCAAGGACAGCCCTTTGACTAACTGTAAGTCCTCTGGTCTTAGGGCCTTAGATGCGATACTCAGATATGATTCATGATTATGTCTCAGAAGATAAGCCTTTATGTGCTTAAAGTATAAACTAACAGCAAGGTTTTGTCCAGTATACAAAAGAATCTTTGCCTATAATTACCTAAATTACACCTCTATCAGGCCGGTATATAAAACTGCCTGTAGCTTATCCTCACCTGATCTCTCCTGGCATCCATGAGGTTTATGGTGTAGAGCTCTCTGTGTCCCGTTTCTCCTGATATCCCGGATCCATGAAGCATCCTGTCAGCTGTTGGCTTGACTTCTCCACCATAGGCTTCTGCAACCGTATATATGCAGTTCCTTCCTGATAGCTCGCAGAGCCTGGCTCCCCTTCCTTTTATCTCCCTTTCAAGCTGATCATCAATATGCCTGAAAAAGATCAGGGCCGTATCCCTATATACAGCATCTCCCTTTCTCAGGTCATACCGGCTCATGAGATAGCACATATCCAGTCCGTCAAGCTCCGAGCAGAGCCTGAACCAGCTCATGGTCGCATCCATATAGCTGGGATGATGCTCGAGCACATATACCTTCGGAAAGCACCTCTGTGACACTCTTCCAAGATCCTTTTCTATGTCCTCCAGATCTCTCATGGTAAGTCTCAGTCTGGTCATGGACAGACTGTGCTTCCTGAGTTCTTCCTCCTCAAGGCGCAGAGAAGCTCTTGTAGTCTCCTTAAGCTCCTCGAGCCTGTCGGAGCCTTCGGACATATCGCTGCCTATGCCCTTGAGGCTGTAATTCATCCGGCGCTTATAAAGGATGCTCACCAGGGAGCAGAGCTCCTCTTCGCTGTACATGCGATAGCCATTGTCCCTGCGTTCAGAGTGTATGAGTCCCTTCTTTTCATAAAATCTGAGGGTATCCCTGGAAAGGCCTGTGATCTCCGAGGCCTCTCCTATCTGATAATATCTCACGCCATCACCCTCTGATTGAAGCTGTCAAGCATAAGTGCCGCCACTACTCCCACTGCAAACAGAGCTATGTCTATGACTGCAGACATGAAGGAAGCAGTTATGGCTCCTATGGGCACTATCATGATGGTAGCGGCCACTACTATGCCTACTATGGCATGGAAGGCCAGACTGTACTGATGTTCAAACAGAGCATTGACCGCCTTTGCAAGGCATATGACCGTGACCAGCGCTCCTATGCCTCCGGGGATGCATACTGACATGTCCAGGTGCCCTATGCCATCCACGAAGGGAGTATACAGCCCCAGTGGCATGAGCAGAGTGGAAAAGCTCATACCGGGAGCTATGACGCTGAGGGCCAGACAGAAGCCGCAGAACAGGTACCAGCCTGTACCGGGCTCTATGGTGACTGAAAGCACATTGAGGGCTGTGAGCAGTGTCATGACCACAAGGAAGGCTATGCCCATGGATATGTACGAGCCCTTCGTCCTGCCCTGCTCTCCCGCCTCTCGCCAGAGTGAGGGCAGCATGCCGGTTATAAGGCCTATGAAAAGGCAGACCGACTGATCAGGATACCTGTCGAGCAGATAGGCCAGGAGATTTGCCACTCCGAGGAAGCCTATGCCCATACCTATGATGACAGGTATGAGCCTGGGCACATGTGTCCTGAAATTCCTGAAGGGATTGGAGAGCAGCTCCATGACCGGCTTATATATGCCAAATACCACGCAAAGCACTCCTCCGGATATACCCGGAAGCACTGCTCCAAGTCCTATGAGTGCTCCCTGCAAAATACGCATCAGGAACCTTGCAGGAGTATGCTTTTCATTATTTATATCCATCGTAACATTATTTCCTTTCAATATCTTTATATTTTTAGTTCATAACCTCAAGTTTTGCAGCTACATGAGCTATGAAATCCTGTACATTGGTGACCATGGTAGTGGCACTCAGGCTGCCTCTGTCCAGAAGCTTATTGACCACAAATTCATCCGCATCCACGGTGTAGAGAAATACAGGCCTCAGTCCTCCGTCCTCATCGACATGATAGGAGGGAGTCATATTGCCTGTGGCTATGGTATGCAGCATGGTGGCAAGACATATGACCGTAGTGGCCTTTTCCGTAAGCCTCCTCATGGCCGTCTGCCCTTCATATACATCGCCTATGACCTCAGGAAGGGGGCCGTCATCACGTATGGAGCCTGTCAGCACGAAGGGGATATGGTTCTTCACCACGCTGTACATGATACCCTCATCTATACCATAGCTCTCTATGAAGCTGCCTATGCTTCCACAGGCCCTGACCCTGTTTATGACATCCAGGTGGTTATAGTGACCGTTCGGCATGCTCCTGCCCGTATATATGTCCTGTCCCAGGGCGGTATGCAGCAGGGAGGCCTCCAGATCGTGAGTGGCCAGGGCGTTGCCTGCCATAAGTCCCTGCATATAGCCTGCATCTATGAGCCTACCCATGCATCGTCTGGCTCCCTCGTCAAAGGCAAAGGCAGGTCCCATGACCCATAGTATATTCCCTCCATGCTCATTTTCATATCTCAAAAGCTCGCATAGTCTGTCATAATCCCTGGCGTAGGAGGTCTCACGGCTCCGTCCCTGTCTGAATACGAACTTGTCAGCATCTATACTTTCAGCCTCGGAAAAGCCATCCGTATGCACGTATATGCCCTGGCTTCCGTCCTCTGTCCTGCCAAGTATTACCCGGTCTCCCTTTTTCAGGTTGCGGTTCTCCACTACCAGAAGCTCACCGTCCCCCGATATGATGACGCTCGAATCCATGCGGCTGCGCTTAGGAAGCAGCCACTGTCCTCCTATCCTGAAATACTCCGGGTACATGGAGGTGCTGTGATAGCCCTCAGGAGCTATGCCATCCTTAAGGACCTCCGCAGTCTCTGCATCCGGCGATGATATGAAGGGCTCCCGGTCAAAATCGGGGCCGTTGTATACTGGCATGAAAAAGCTCATGAAAGCATCCTCCCAAGTATATCTCTGATCCTGTAGATCAGAGCAGTGAAAATGATGACTGCCAGGAGGCAGAGCATCAGAAGTATGGCCGTGTCCCTCCTGGAAAATGCATCCGTATCAAAATGGGCGCATATCTGAGACTCCACCAGATGGTGGATGAGGAATACCCCATAGGTATAGCCGGAAGCCCTCCCGATGATCCTTTTTAATGTGGGAAGCGCCTCCAGATATCCTGACAGTGCGGTCATAAAAACAAATATGCAGACCGCAGCCACCGATTCCGTAAGGTAGAGCGGCAGTCCGTCCGTACTGAGAGCAGTCCCAAAGGGCAGCTTTATGAAGCACCATGCAAGCAGCATGAGTCCTGATACCAGAAGCCCAGGTATCCTGAGTCCTCCATAGGCCAGCCTCTCTCCCCAGAGCTCGCTTATGCAGGCTCCCAGCAGGAAAAAGCTCAGGTCTACCACCGGATCGGCCTTGATCTCTATGAGCTTCAGAGGGTGGAAGATATACACTGCCAGAGTCCCGCAGAAAAGCAAGGCCATAAGCATCAGGCTCCTTCGGGGATCCATGCCCTCATCCTTTTTCATGACCACATGATATACAAGAGGAAACAGGGCATAAACTATGATGATGGCTCCCAGGAACCATTCTCCCACCATGGTAAAGGTGGGGACTATGCTGTTGAGGTATCCATCAAGCCCCAGTATGGTCCATAAAAATGCTCTCGTCGGTACATAGGAGTACATGCTGCCTCTTACCCAGAACACGTACATAAAGCCAAGCACATAGGCTACATAGAAAAGAGGATACAGAGAGCTGATCCTCCTCTTATAATAGCTGATCAGGCTGAAGCTGTCCCTATGTCTGTAGCGTCTGAAAAGGGCAGCTCCGGAAATCATAAAAAATACATATACCACCGCCACTCCCCAGCGGCTGTTTGCCGTGCTGTGGAGCACATCCGTCCCTCCGATATAGAGGGGCAGCGGAAAATGGTATATGACTATCAAAAGCATGGATATGACTCTGATCAGATCCAGATAAAACAGTCTTTCCCTCTTCATAAGTCTACATTATATTATGTTTGAGGCCTTTCGTCCACCAAAAACAGCCCATGCCTCCTGACCGGAGACATGGACTGCTTTATTTATCCATCCTTTTATCCTTTTGTAAGGCTGTCAGCAGATCTCAGTTAGCTGATCACATATCGCAGTGAACGATCTCTCCGCCAAGCACGGTCATGCGGCACTTCAGCATGCCTTCCACGTCCTTGGTAGGGTCGTTGTCAAATACTGCCATGTTTGCCTTCTTGCCTACCTCTATGCTTCCATGGGTCTTGTCCACTCCGCAGAGCTCAGCTGCAACTATGGTGCCTGCTCTCAGAGCATCCCATACATCCATGCCGGCCTTCTCCATGAGCACCATCTCATAGGCGGTCATGTCATGTCTGTTGAAGGGAGTGCCTGCATCGGTTCCAAGGGCGATCTTGACACCTGCCTTGTAGGCATTCCTGAAGGTATTGAGATGATCCTCGCAGGTAGCATTTACCTTTCTTACTGCATACTCAGGTATGCCGGCCTCTACGCCGTTGACCTTGATCCAGTGTACTGCTGCAAGGGTGGGAACGAAGAATACATTGTGCTCTTTCATCCAGTCAAAGCACCAGTCATCCATATAGAATCCGTGCTCTACGGAATCCACGCCTGCTCTCAGAGCATTCTTGATACCGGTCATGCCCTGGCTGTGGGTAGCTGCCTTTGCTCCTACCTTATGGCCCTCCTCTATGGCTGCACGGAGCTCGTCCTCATTGAGCTGAGGTGATCCGGGCTCAACACCCTCGGTCATGACTCCGCCTGTACCCATGATCTTGATCCAGTCAGCGCCTGCACGGAGCTGCTCTCTGGCTGCCTTACGGCAGTCATCGGGTCCATCCGCTTCGCGGCCCATCTGCCATCCGTGTCCGCCTGTCATGCAGATGCATTTTCCGGATACCTGCATGTCGGGAGCCAGTACCTGTCCCTTCCTGGCTGCATTTCTCACATCTATGTCCACATAGTTCTCGCCGCCCACATCTCTGATGAAGGTAACGCCGGTCCTAAGATACTCCTTGAGGTTGTTGATGGCCTGGATGGTCAGCTTTGCATCATTGAGGCTGTAATCCATGGCAGGATTGGGAGCCATGCACATATGGGTATGGCAGTTAAAGAGACCAGGCATCACATACTTGCCCTGAAGGTCCACCACCTCAGCACCAGCCTCTGATACGGAGGCACCTACCTCGACGATCTTTCCATCCTCGACAGCCACTGCGCCGTCAAAGATATTTTTGTTCATGACGTCGACTACCTTACAGTTCTTGAAGACTTTCTTGCTCATTTGTTTTTACCTCATTAAATATATAGTTTTGTTTTTGTTTCTGATCTTATTGAGTTTCGGTCCCTTACATCATACGAAGATGAGGGGAGCTATGAATCCGGCTATGGCCACGGATGTGATCGTAACGGTGGTGAAACCGGCTATGATCATCTGAGGCATGGCCTTTTCTCTGAGCTTTTCCCAGTTTTCATCACTCAGCTCAGTATAGCTGTCCACCACGTTGTCCACTATAATCTGGGTCATGGGGAATCCGAACATGGCTGAAAGTGATACGGATGCAGCCAGTCTCATGCATGAAAACTTTCGCTATGAGTAATTTTTATAACCTCAAATCATGGAAATGTCTACCAAAATGCATCCAGTGAATTTTAAAAAGGCCGGAAAACCTGTTTCCGACCACTTTTTTGCCTCATTGGTTTATGATAGCCATATCATTTATTTATAGGTATGATCCTTTTATGAGCCATGGCCTGCCTTATGCTGCGAAAGCTCAGTATAAGTCCTCCGGTCACCAAAAATACGAGCAGAGTATAAAAGCCCGTGTATATGACAGCACCGACAGCCGTCTCGGCATGGAAGAGCTTCTCAAGGGCCCCGCCAAAGCCCATGGCATTGATCTTCATGACTATGGGATAATGTATCAGATATATGGGGAATGTCAGACTGCCAAGTACCTCTATGGCCTTCCTTAGCCTCTCTCCCTTTATATCCAGAGAAAGCACGAAAAGAGCAACAAGGCAGGCCGACACCATGGCGCAGAAGCTTGCCCAGCTCGTATAGTAGGCTCCCGATATATTGACATCAAACACATCCCTGCCCTGATCCATGAGGAAGACATAGTAGGTCCTCTGAACCAGGAACACCAGTGCGAACCAAATGACAGCGAGTGCCCCAAATACAGGCGCCGTCCAGCCAGCTTTGGCAAGTCTGTCCCTGAAGGTATATATAAGGTATCCAAGTACGAAATAGAGCACCTCCACTGGTCCAAGCTCCACCAGATATATGACCACAGGTATGCCGGTCATCTTGGTGATATCTATGATGCAGAGCCTGAACAAGGCCAGGGCGGCATAAAACGTGAGCAGCCTTTTGCCGTCATGATGGGCAAAGAGCATGATAGCCGGTGCCCATATCATGATCAGTGCATAGCTCATTATGAACCAGAGATGGGCGCAGCCATTTCCAAGGAAGGACACATCAAGGCCTATGATGGCCCTCATGAGCCTCTCCGCAAAGTCAGGGAGATCGAAGGCCATGATGCCCTCCAAAAATCCGGCCTCATCATCCAGCCAGGGACCCAGTATATTTACGGCCAGCACCACCAGCAGTGCCGGAAGCGCCGTATTGCGTAAGAAGCTCTTCCATACCCTGGGCACTGAGCTCTGGTTTGGGATGAAAAATCCTGACATGAGAAAAAAGCTGCCCACTGCTATGGAAGCCAGTGTCTGTACCATGAGCACTGTGTCCCTTACCTGTCCGTCCTTCACAGAAAACAGCTTTACGTGAAGGACTATGACCATGAGACATGCCATGATACGAAGCAGCTCTACATTTATATCTCTGTTTTTCCTTTTGTCTCCGGAGGATGTCATCGTTATGTTTCAGGCATATCAGCCAAGGGGATGGTGGCAGGCCACCTGTCTTCCGTCTCCCAGATCACGAAGCTCCGGGCGCTCCTTGCGGCATATGTCCGTAGCATAGGGACAGCGTGTGCAGAAGCAGCAGCCCTTGGGAAGATCCATGGGACTGGGTATCTCACCAGTCAGCACCTTCCTCTGCCTGTTTCTCCTGTGAGGATCAGCCACAGGGATGGCATCCAGCAAAAACTCCGAATAAGGATGCAGGGGCTTTGAATACAGCTCGTCCTTGCCGGCCACCTCACATATGCAGCCAAGGAACATGACGCATACCCTGTCTGCAACGAAGTTGATGACGGAAAGGTCATGGCCTATGAACAGATAGGTCAGCTCAAAGGCATGCTGTATGTCCTTCAGCAGGTTTAGCACCTGGGACTGGACTGACACATCCAGGGCCGATACTGGCTCATCGCAGATGATGAGCTCAGGCTGCAGGGCTATGGCTCTGGCTATGCCTATCCTCTGCCTCTGTCCTCCTGAAAACTGGTGGGGATAGCGGTTGAGGAACTCTCCGGGTATGCCTACGGCATCCATGAGCTTCAGCACTCTCTCCGTGGTCTCCTCCTTGGTAGCACATACCTTATAGGTCTCCAGTGGCTCTGCTATGATGTTCCTGACCGTCATACGGGGATCCAGACTTGCATAGGGATCCTGGAATATCATCTGCATCTTCCTGCGATAGGGCTTGAACTGCTTGTCATCCATGGCAGCTATGTCCATATCCTGATAATATATGGAGCCAGAGGTGGCAGGAAGCATGTGTATGAGGGTACGTCCGAGAGTGGATTTTCCACAGCCTGACTCACCTACCAGCGCCAGGGTCTCACCCTTCATGATGCTGAGATTGACGTCAGATACCGCATGGACCTCTCTGCCCTTTTTACCGGTGGAATAGTTTTTATACAGGTGCTCTGCCCTAAGCAGCACCTCCTGAGGCGCAGTATTCATGCTGTCATTCATGAGCCAGTCACCTCCTTATGTTCTATGGGCTTTATGCAGCGTACCTTATGTCCCGGGCTTATCTCCCTGAGCTCCACGCCCTGATCATGGCAGCTCTTTTCTGCCAGCTCACAGCGGTTGCAGAAGGCGCAGCCCTTGGGAAGGTGCAGCAGATTGGGCACTACACCGGGTATGGTATGGAGCCTGTCAGCGTTTCGTCCTATACGGGGTATGGAATCCAGGAGCCCCTGGGTATAGGGATGGGCCGTATGATCGAAGAGCTCAAAGGTCTCTGCCTGCTCCACTATCTTGCCCGCATACATGACATATATATAATCACAGAGCTCTGCCACTACTCCCAGGTTGTGGGTTATGAGCAGTACGCTCATGCCTGTCTCATCCCTGAGCTCCTTCATGAGCCTCAGGATCTGGGCCTCTATGGTCACGTCCAAGGCCGTGGTGGGCTCATCTGCTATCAGGAGCTTAGGCTTGCATATCATGGCCATAGCTATCATGACCCTCTGCCTCAGTCCGCCTGAAAGCTGATGAGGATAGCTGTTGAACCTTTTTTCAGGCTCAGATATGCCTACCTTTTTGAAGATCTCGATGACCCTTCTGTCCGCTTCCTCGCGGCTTATGCTGCGGTCATGGATTAGCAGGGTCTCTCTGACCTGCTTGCCGACCTTTATGACGGGATTGAGGCTCGTCATGGGCTCCTGGAATATCATGGATATGTCCTTGCCGCAGATGTCCCTGAGCTCATTTTCCTTAAGACCGGCTATCTCTCTGCCATCAAACCTGATGGAGCCCTCTACCACCCTTCCGGGGTACTTGAGGAGCCCCATGACCGATCTGACGGTCATGGATTTGCCGCAGCCTGACTCTCCCACCAGGCCTATGATCTTGCCCTCGGGTATGTCCAGATCCACTCCGTCGACTGCAGGCACTACTCCATTGTCCGTAAAGAAATATGACTTGAGGCCGCGGATCTCAAGTATGTTCTTCTCTTCCATCCGAAACCTCCTTTTATCTCTGCATGTACGGATCCAGTGCATCCCTGAGTCCGTCACCGAGGAAATTGAATGCCAGCACTACTATCATGATGGCCACACAGGGTGCAAGGCAGAGCCAGGGCTGGGTGAACAGGAACTGTCTGCCCTGGTTTACTATAAGTCCCCAGCTGGCTGCAGGGACCTTGACGCCTATGCCCAGGAAGCTCAGTGAGCTCTCTGAAAGTATGGCCGAGGGTACGTTCAGTGTAAATAGAACTATGAGCGAGGGTATGCAGTTGGGAAGTATGTGTCTGAACATGATCTTCCAGCGTCCCACTCCTATGGAGCGGGCTGCCTCCACATATTCGCTCTGCTTGATGCTGAGGGTCTGGCTGCGCACCACCCTGGCCACACTTGACCAGCCCGTCATGGACAGGGCTATGAAAAGGTTGACCGTAGAGGTGCCAAGAGTATACATGACTACCATGGCCAGTATGAGTGAGGGTATGGACAGCATGACATCAGCTACTCTCATGATGACATAGTCTACCCATCCGCCAAAATAGCCTGCCGCAAGTCCTGCCACCACGCCTATGGTAAGGGATATGAGGCTGGGAAGTATGCCTATGGTTATGGACAGCCTGGAGCCGTAAAGCATCCTGGAGAACAGGTCTCTTCCAAGCTCGTCGGTGCCAAGCCAGTGCTCAGCACTGGGAGCCTGCAGCCTGTTGATCAGATCCTGCTCAGCCTCTCCGTAGGGTGCTATGACAGGCGCAAATATGGCCATAAGTATGATGATGGCTATGACCACCGCCGAAACCGCTGCCAGGGGATTTTCTCTGCACATCCTCTTAAGCTTGTCTCTGATACCGTCTCTCTCTCCGATCTGGGACTGGAGATCCTCGTTCAAAGCCATGTTTTTATCTTCATGCTCAAACATGTCAGTCTCCTTTCCTGATCCTGGGGTCAAGTACGGAATACAGGAAATCAGCCAGGAGGTTTCCTGCTATGACTATGACCGTGGTAAAAAGCACGGTACCCTGAAGCACCGGCATGTCTCTGTTGTTTATGGCTGTGGTGGCCAGTCTTCCTATGCCGGGTATGGCAAAGACTGACTCAGTGATGACCGCTCCTGACAGCATGCTTGAAAGCTGAAGGGCCATCATGGTGACTACGGGCAGCAGGGAATTCTTGAGAGCATGGCCTATGATGACAGCTCCTTTCCTGAGTCCCTTGGCCCTGGCCGTATCTATGTAGTCAGCCTGCATGACCTCTATAAGGCTCGAACGGGTCATACGGGCCACGCTTCCAGCACTGTTCCAGCCAAGAGCTATGGCGGGAAGTATCATGGAGGCGAAGGTACCCTCCTCAGTCATGGGCAGCCAGCCCAGCTTAAAGGCAAATATATACTGAAGCAGAAGAGAGGTCATGAATATGGGCATGGACACGCCAAGGAGCGATACGCCCATGAACATCCTGTCGATAAAGTTGTTTTTCTTTACCGCGGCTATGATGCCCGTGATAAGTCCTAGGCCCCAGGCAAACACCACTGCCATCAGCGCAAGTCTGATGGTATAGGGAAGGGCCTCCATGATCATCTCGGTGACCGGCCTGGAGTACTTGTAGCTTACTCCCAGGTCACCCACCAGCGCTCCCTTTACATAATTTACGAACTGCAGAAGGATAGGCTGGTCGTATCCCATGAGATCCGTCAGTCTGTCTATGGTCGCCTGGTCATAGTGCTCTCCCAGCAGTATGACCACGGGGTTTCCGGGTATGATCCGCAGCATTACAAATATCAGAAGCACCACCCCCAGTAAAACGGGGATAGTGCCTATGACACGTTTAAGAAAATACTTCATCTGTCTCTCCTATGTCCATCCTCAGTCAGCAAGCTTGAAGGTGGAATAGATGTATGCGCTGTAGCCTGCCCAGTGAGGGGTGAAGCTCTCTACTCTGTCTCCAAGCACATAGAAGTGTGAACGGCTGAACAGAGGTACCCAGGCAGCATCTTCCTTGACAATCTTCTCCTCGAGGGCAGCATACTCTGCCATCCTCTCTTCATCATCTATGATGGCTCTTGCTGCAGCAACTCTGTTTATGACATCAGTATCCTTGTAGTTAAGGCTACGATTGACTACATTTTCCTCTGAACCGAAGAAGGTATAGATGAAGTTGTCGGGATCGTTGTAGTCAGCAGTCCAGGTGGCAACGAAGCTGGGCATCTCACCGCTCTGACGGAGATCCAGCCAGCTGGCCTCATCGTAAGGAACTATGTCAAGAGTGATGCCTACCTCTGCCAGGTTCTGCTGTATGATCTGAAGCACCAGCAGTACGCTTGAGGATGCCGAGTTGTCGGAGGATATCTCCATGGTGAAGCCATCGGGATAGCCGGCCTCTGCAAGGAGGGCCTTTGCTCCCTCGGGATCATACTGGAGCCAGCCCTGGTTGTCCTCGGTATAGCCAAGGAGTCCGCGGGCATATATGCCGTCTACCAGGAATCCGCCGCCGCTGTATACGGTATCAAGTATGGTCTGTCTGTCTATGGCCATCTGGATAGCCTTACGTACGTTAACGTCGTTGAGGGGCTCCACATTCTCGTTAAGTGCCATGTAGGTGGTCGCAAGTCTGAAGGCAGATACTATCTTGTCTTCGTACTGAGGTGTCCTGTAGGTAGCATCAAATACCGCTGAATCCAGCTCATCGCCGTCGAGCATGTCGAGCTCACCATTCTGGAACATCATGCTCATGGTAGAGGGGTCGGGAACTATGGAGATGATGACCTTCTTTACATCAGGCTCCTCGCCCCAGTAGTTGGGATTGACCTCGAGGGTAAGGCTTGCATTCCTCTCCCAGCTGGTGACCATGTAAGGGCCTGTACCTATGGTGACTGCAGGATCCTGTCCGAAGGAATCTCCTGCCGCCTCGGTGATAGACTCACTGAACATGGCTGCTCCGGGAGTGGCCAGCTGGCCTATGAAGCCTGCGTAGGGCACACTGAGGGTGATGGAGAAATGTGTATCGTCCGTTACCACTACTCCTGAGAGGTCATCTGCAGTGCCGTCCATGAGCTCCTGAGCTCCTGCTATGGAAGCATAGATATCGGTCTGCACGGTCTCAGGCAGGGTCAGTGCCCTCTCGATGGTGTACTTTACATCATTTGCGGTGAAGGGAGTACCATCGGAAAATGTCACTCCGCTCTTAAGTGTAAAGTCATAGGTAAGTCCATCCTCTGAGATGGTATAGTCATCCACAAGGCTGTTTACTATCTCGGTGCTGCCTCCATCCGTAGGAACGATCTCAAACAGACGATCAAATACATTTATGGGTATGGTGAAGTCGGCACTGGTCTTGTGTACGTCCAGGGTCTGATAGTCTGCTATATTTGCTATGCGAACTACCCCGTCCTCTGCCGCAACAGAAGTCACCTGGGCGCTCTCCTGAGTCTCGGCTGCTCCGCTTCCCGCATCTGAGCTGCTTCCTCCGCAGCCTGCCAGAAGCGCTGCCATGAACATGGTTCCCAGGATACATTTCGTTGTCTTCTTCATAGTTAAACCTCCTTTATCAGATTTTTATAAACTAAAATGCGACAGGATACAACAGCTCATTCCTGCCGCATTACTTGCAATGAATTTTAGCATAAGTAAGCAGCATAAGGCAAGTTAAGATAAAGTTAAGACCATTAAAAAGTACAAAAGCCTTATTTTATATACCATTAAGTTATGGCAGGAGGATGGCTCCAAGAGCTGCCAAAGCACAGTATATTTTGCTATTTAGTGGAAAAATCCGGTAGTATATATTATTATTGGTAAAGACAGTGTCGTCGTTTTTCAGCTTGGAGAGGCCGGATATGGACAGTATACAGACAGAGACAAGCATGACTACCACAAGGATGCCTGGGAAGATACTCATCGTCGATGACGATGAGCTTAACCGCATGATCCTGGCAAATATCTTTTCCGATGACTACGAGATCCTGGAGGCTTCCAACGGAGAGGAGGGCGTAAGGCTGCTGCTTTCGGATATCCCGGACATAGCAGCTGTCCTTCTTGACGTGATGATGCCGGTCATGGACGGTATCCAGTTCCTGGAAAAGGTACGCAGCAAAGGCTGGAACGGAGGCATACCCATATTCCTCATCACAGCCGAGTCTGATACTCAGGTGCTGAGCAGGGCCTATGCTCTTGGAGTCATGGACACCATAGCAAAGCCCGTCGTCCCCTATATGGTCCGCCGGAGAGTGGACTCGGTCATAGAGCTCTTCATGGCCAGGAAGAGGCTGAGGGCCAGGGTAGAGGAGCAGCAGCATCAGCTGGATGAGCAGGCAAGGCGCATACTTGAGCTTAATCACAGCATGATAGAGGTGCTGTCCACTGCAGTAGAGTTCCGTTCCGCAGAATCCGGGAGCCACGTAAAGCGCATACACGACATCACAAAGTGCCTGCTGCTCAATACGGAGCTTGGAGTCGGCATGAGCTATGAGACCATAGAGATCATAGCCACTGCCTCCATCATGCACGACATAGGCAAGATAGCCATACCCGATGCCATCCTCAACAAGCCCGGCAGACTGACAGCAGAGGAATTTGAGGTCATGAAGACCCATACTCTTAGAGGTGCGGAATTTCTGGAAAAGATCCCTCAGATGCGTGAGCATCCCGGATTTGTATATGCCTATGACATAGCCAGACATCATCATGAGCGCTACGACGGGAGGGGCTATCCGGATGGGCTCAGAGGCGATGAGATACCCATATGGAGCCAGGCAGTGGCTCTGGCGGACTGCTATGATGCACTGGTAAATGACAGGGTATATAAAAAGGCCTACAGCTTCGACGAAGCAAAGGACATGATCATCTCAGGCAAGTGCGGAGCCTTCGGGCCTACGGCCCTTGCAGCCTTCAAAGTGGCAGAACCGGCCATGAGGAAGCTTTATGCAGTAAAGGAGATACAAAGTGATGGACAGGACATATCTTGACAGACTCAGACTCGAGGGACTTGACGTGGATCAGGCACTCGACAGGCTTATGGGCAATGAGGCCCTCCTTGGCCGTCTCCTCCAGAAGTGGAAAGAAGATCAGAGCTTTCAGGCCCTTTCTGAAGCCCTGGATGAAGGGTCATGTGAAAAGGCATTTTCCCTGTCCCATACCCTCAAGGGCATGACAGGCAACCTCTCCATGACAGCGCTTTATGAGCTTTTTTCCAGGCAGACCGAGCTGCTTCGGGGCGGAGATGTGGCAGCAGCCCGGGATATGATGGACAGGATAAGACCCCTTTATGAAAGGATGAAAGCAGCCATATGAAAAATGAAGACAGCCGGCATGACGGCAGGTCCCTAAAGAAGAGCCTCACAAAAAGATCGGCAGAGTTCATCAGCATGTTCTGGCTCAATATCGTCACCTTCCTCATGGTCATAGCAGCCATATTCATGGCCGTGTCCATACTCTATCATGCACTCCTCAGGTTCAGCTACGTGAGCGCCACCTCTCTGGCAGGCATATATGCATCGGAGTACGATGCTGAGAGCGGTACCATAGACTATGTCTTCGGCATGGACAGATATATGGAGGGCATGTCCTATTTTCTGTGCGATAAGGATGGGAGGCTCCTTTTCCATGACACGAAAGTTGAATATGATGAAGAGACCGTCTCCCGCTTTGCCCGTCAGCTCATAGCCCGCATAGAGTCAGGTGAGCTGGGACGCTATGACGATCATATCAGAGACATGGAGGGCAGGCAGAGAGGCGTCTATCATGTGAGGACCCAGGACGGAGGCTGGTCCATAGTGACCATGCCCTATGCCGCCATATTTGGAAGCCTGAGGATATACATAGCCATTTTTTCGTTTATAGCCCTGATGTTCCTCGTGGCAAACATAGTCATGATCACAAGGGCCCTCAGGGAGAGGAAGCAGAACGAGAGGCTCATATCCACCATACGGGCCCTCAGCAATACCTACTATGGGCTCTATCGTGTCAATTATGCAGACCATACCTATGAGCTGGTCAGGGGTTCAAGGCACGTAAGAGACCGTATGCCCGACAAGGGAAACTACGAGGATTTCCTCAGGACCAGCGGAGAGGTCATAGAGGAGTCGGCCTTCCGGGATTTCTGTGACAGCTTCTCCATAGACAATATAAAAAGGCTCATACAGACACGCATCAGAGACTTTGGCGGCGATTTCCTCCGGAATTTCGACGGAGAATACAGATGGGTAAATGTCAGCCTGCGCTTTGATGAGTCCCTTGACAAGGATGAGGTGCTGCTCTGCTTCCGTGAGGTCAATGAGGCCAAGCAGCTGCAGCTTCGTGAGCGTCAGATGCTCCAGGACGCCCTGGAGATGTCGGACCGCAACATGAAGGCCAGACAGGCCTTCTTCAACAACATGTCCCATGACATGCGTACTCCCCTGAACGCCATACTGGGCATGACCGGCCTTGCAAAGGACAGGCTGGACGACAAGGCTAAGGTGGCCGACTATCTTTCCAAGATAGAATTTTCTGGAAAGCAGCTGCTGACACTCATAAACGACATACTGGACATGTCAAAGGCAGAGCAGGGCAGGCTCAGCTTCAATGAACGGGCCTTCTCCATGAGCGGCACCATAGAGGCTGCACTGGAGCCCTTCAGGCTTCAGGCCCTCTCTCAGTCAAAGGACTTCCATATGGTCATAGAACAGGATGAGTGGCCGGTGCTCGGTGACCCTGACAGAGTGGTCCAGATCATAAACAACATCCTGTCAAACGCCATCAAATTCACCTCTCCCGGTGACAGCATCAGCACGAGACTGAGCCACTCCATATCAGGAAATACCGTCATATATACCCTCATAGTCAGGGACACTGGCATAGGCATGAGTAAGGAGTTCCTGCCTCACCTTTTCGAGCCCTATTATCAGGAGGACCGCTTCACCAGCAGGAGCACAGTGGGCACCGGGCTTGGCATGTCCATAGTCTACACTCTCGTAAACTATATGAACGGAAGCATAAAGGTGGAAAGTGAGATGGATGAGGGCACCGAATTTACCGTGACTCTTACGCTGCTCAAGGCCGCGGAGGCACCTGCCGCCGCGCCCGATACCGTCAATGAAAATGCCTCTGATGACAGGGAGCCGCTCAAGGGCGTAAGCATACTCCTTGCAGAGGACAACGAGATAAACATGGAGATAGTCCTGGAGCTTCTGTCCGCCCAGGGCGCCAGGGTACAGAGTGCCTGGAATGGAAAGGAAGCCCTGGAGAGCTTTGAAGCTGCTCCCGAGGGCTCCTTCGATATCATACTTATGGATATGCAGATGCCTGTGATGGACGGTCTCGAGGCCAGTCGCCGTCTGAGGGCCCTTGATCGCCCTGACAGCAGGACCATACCCATCATAGCAGTCACTGCAAATGTATTTTCAGAGGATATAGCAGCTCAGAAGGCTGCCGGCATAAATGACCATGTCATAAAGCCCATAGATCCAAAGGAGCTGATACGCACCATCAGAGGCTGCCTGGCAGGCACCCGGGCCTGAGGCTTTAGCGGGCCTCATGTTCAGCGAACGTCAGACTCTGCTCACCCCCCCCGACTGGATATAGTACTCCTGCTTTTCCCGGTACATGACCTTATCTGCCTCCTCGGCCTGGTCCCATACGCTACACTCACTGTCCCGCCAGCAGGTGCCTATGGCTACACTTATGCCATCCCTGGCAAGCAATACCCTGAGTGAGGCCACCTGGGCTTCAAAGCTGTCTCTGTCGCCTTCCTCATCCACTATGACGAACTCATCTCCTCCGGTGCGGAAGGCCTTTCCCGGAAAGATCTCATTTATGTGTCTGCCGGTACGCATGAGCAGGTCGTCCCCTGCCACATGGCCCAGACCGTCATTGACCTTCTTCAGGCCATTGATGTCCAACACCGCCACTCCGAGGCCCAGGAGCTCCCTGTCACTATACTCGGTTATGATCTCATTGAACCGGTTGCGGTTGAATACTCCGGTAAGGGTATCATAGAAGCTCAGGCTCTGAAGGGCCGTCTCCAGAGCCACCCTGTCCGATATGTCATAGGTCAGCCTCTGTATGATCTCTCCCTCCGGCGTCGATGATATATAGTCATTGATGCTGGTCAGATATACGGTCCTGCCCCTGTATGTCACTATCCTGTAATCTATGGAGGACCGGTCTCCAGGCCCTGCGAGCCTGTCTATGGAGGATCTGAGCCTTGGTATATCGACCTCGTCCACATCATCTCCGAAGCCCATGGACCAGTCCATGGCCCACACCTCATCCTCAGTCCTGTCCATGAGCTCTGCCAGGGCATGATTGAAGGTGAGCAGATGGTATCCATCCTCCTTCCTGATCAGGCGCAGTATGCCACAGGAGACAGTATTGTAGATATCTGAAAGCTCTGAGGCCTGACTGGATATCTTCTGCTTCTGCTCCTCGATCTGCTGAGCCATATAATCCCTTGACTGCTGGGCCATACGGGTCGGAAAGCCCACATCGTCCTGTTCCATCTCCGTATAGGGATTTGAGACATGGAGCATGCAGCACCTGGCCTTGTCTCCTGTCCATCTGATACAGGTGGTTATGCGCTGATGCACTCTCAGATATACTTCCGTAGAGGGGTCCGTGGATATCCACATCCTTCCCGCCACCAGGCACACATCAGGAGCGATCATCTCCGAGGTATATTCCTCATCAGCTATATTGCATCTGGGCACCTTGCCAGTAAACTGTCTGAATATATCGAGCACCGTCTCCCTTCCTGAGGCAAACTCATGCTCTGCTGCTCCGAACCAGAGGAAGGGCTCGTCAAACAGGGATTCATCCGCCAGGAAATCATTTTCACAATAATGCTTGTGCACCAGGAAGCGTGTCAGCTCTATGGCCGTCTTCTTTCTGTCATCTCCATCGCATGGTATGAATGCTTCAGACATGGTCTCATCCTCCTTTCCGGTCTTATCGTATAATTCAGGCTCAGCCCGACCTCAGTATGTCCCTGGTCGCCCTGAGCCCGGGCCATCAGCCCTTGCCGTCGGTCTCCCTGTCCACTCCCAGAGAGTCGATGATGGTGATGACCAGGCCTCTTATATTGTTTTCGGTAGTACGATAGGGCGCTATGCGCAGGGTATAATGTCTCCCGTTCGTGGCAGTGACCTCCCGGTCTATGGTGGTCAGATCCTTGAGCACCGTATGGCAGTCCTTTTCTATCTCCTCATCCGGGAAGCTGTGGGCAAATATCTGGATGCCTCTTCCTATGTCGTGATCCATGAGCTGGAACTCCCTGCCCACATACTCAGTGAACTTACGTATGTTGAGATTGCTGTCCACGAAAAGTATGCCTATCATGGTAGAGGACAGGAAGTTTGACAGGTCATTCGTCATCATGGTCAGCTCATCCAGCTTGAGCTGGTGCTCCGTATTGACCGTATAGAGCTCCTCATTTACTGACTGCAGCTCCTCCGTCGAGCTCTGAAGCTCCTCGTTGGCTGTAAGGAGCTCCTCATTTGCCGCCTGAAGCTCTCCGTTAACCGTCTCCAGCCTCTGTATGGTCTGGCGAAGATCGCTCTGTGATACCTGGAACTCCCTTTCCAGATCAGCTATACGGCGGGCAGCTGTGGCATCCACATCATATTTCTCTACCACGCCCTCCTGATCCTGGCGCACATTTTCAAGGAAGAGCACGGCAGTGAGCTCGCTCTCCTCTCCATCCTCCGAGGGCACCGGCTTTACTGTCAGATCTATGGTCCTGCGTCCTGAGGGCGTATCCACCACTATGTCCGTGTAGGTGACGGACTTGTGGTCCGTACGGCATCTGCTTATGGCAGTGGCTGAAACCAGGGACAGGTCCTTGCATATCATGCTGAAGAAGTTGAGGGTGGCCTTGCCGGGAGCCAGTGACAGATAGTCCGTGTAGTTCCCGAAGAAATGCAGCACCGTATCCTCCTGATTTATGACCACTGAGGCCGGAAGGAAATCCTCCAGGAAATGGGTATACTGGCTCTCCTTCACATCATCAGCGCTCTGGCTCATGCCCGCATGTATGTTCTTCAGTGAGATGGTATTGATGTTTGGTATGTTGAAGGAGGGTGGAGTCAGGTCCTCCACCTTGCCGTCAGCCTTGTGCACATATATCTTTTCAGCTGAGCATACAGGCTTGAAGAGGTTGACATATTCTCCTGCGGTCTCGCTCTTTCCCAGGAACAGGAAGCCTCCGTTTTTAAGGGCAGAATGGAATATGGCAAACAGGCCCCTGCGCATGACGGGCTGGAAATATATCATGACATTGCGGCAGCTTATGAGGTCCAGCTTTCCAAAGGGCGGATCAGAAAACATGTTATGGGTCGCAAAGATGATCATCCGCCTGATCTCCTTATTGATGTGGTACTGGTCATTTTGCTTCATGAAATATCTGGCAAGCCGATCCGGCGTCACATCATCTATGATGTTTTCGGAATATACGCCCCGTCCGGCCTGCTCTATGGCCCTGCTGTCCACATCTGTGGCAAATATCTTGATATCCCTCTGTACCTCCAGCTCCTCCATGACCTCATGGAAAAGTATGGCCAGGGAGTAGGCCTCCTCGCCTGTGGAGCAGCCTGCGCTCCATACCCTTATGGGCTCATCCTCCTTTGCCCTCTCCACGATCTTGTATATGGCGTTATATTTCAGCTTCTCAAAAAATGCGGGATCCCTGAAAAAGTTTGTTACGCCAATGAGGATCTCCTTGGTGAGGATGTTGACCTCCTCAGGATTGTCTCCCAGGAGCCTGGAGAACTCCGACAGACTGCTGGTATGGGTTACCAGCATCCTCCTCTCTATGCGGCGCAGTATGGTGGATCTCTTGTAATAGGTAAAATCTATGCCGCTGGCATTTTTGAGTATGGTGTATATATGGGAAAGAGTCTCCTCCTCGGAAAAGAGCTCATCCTCCTCTGCCGAGGCACTGCCGTTTTTGGGAGTAGGCAGCAATACGGGCGTAGAGGAAAAGTTGAGTATCTCCTCTGCCAGCTCCTCAGGCGAAAGCACGAAGTCCGCAAGGCCCGTATTGATCACGCTCTTTGGCATGCCGTCAAACTTGGCGCTTTCAGGGGCCTGAGCCATGACAAGGCCTCCATACTCCTTTATGGCCTTGACTCCGTTTGTACCGTCGCTTCCGGTGCCTGAGAGCACCACCGCTATGGAATGCTCCTTCTTCTCCTCAGCAAGTGAAGCAAAAAACACGTCTATGGGATGATTGAGAGTTCCTGGAGCATAGTCAGACAGTATGAGCCTGCCCTGTTTTATGGTCATGAACTTCTTGGGAGGTATCAGGTATACGGTATCCGGCTCAACAGGCATCCTGTCTACTGCCTGTATAACGGTCATGTCAGTATGCTTGCTCAATATGTCCGCCATAAGGCTCTTATAATCCGGAGAGAGATGCTGAATGACTACGAAGCTCAGTCCGCTGTTGCTGGGCATGACTCTGAAGAACTGCTGAAGCGCCTCCAGTCCACCCGCAGATGCTCCTATGCCTATGATCATGGGAACAGCCATCTTAGAAACATTTTCATTTTTTTCCATATAATCGCTCATCTGTGATCCTCCTGATCGTTCCGCTCCACGACCTGCGTCCTCCCACGCAGATATTTCTGTTCAAACATGTCTCCCGGCATGGGACGGTCATAATAGAAGCCCTGGGCATATCTGCAGCCCGCCTCCATGAGTGCCTCGGCCTGAGCCTTCTTTTCGACCCCCTCCGCTATGCATACGGAGCCGTTTGTTCCGCATATCCTGACTATGTCACTGACCAGCATACGGTTTATGGGGTTTCTGATGATATCCGATATAAGTGTACGGTCCAGCTTGATGGTATCAAAGTGGACATTTGTAAACAGTGAAAGGTTGGCATATTTTGACCCGAAGTCATCCAGTCCCAGCTTTATGCCGCACTGACGGAACTGGTCCACCACCTCCTGCAGGGAGCCGGTCTCGCTTCCCACGCTCTCAGTCATCTCAAGCTCCAGGGCCTCAGCCGGTACCAGGGGATATCGGCTCTGTATGGCCAGCACCGATGCCAGCGCCGTAGGTCCCAGGAGCGTGACCCTGGAAAGGTTTACGGATATGGGTATGACGCCAAATCCGTCCCTGACCCACTGCTCCTGCTGGGCAAGTGCCTGATCCAGCACGAACAGGTCCAGCTCCCTTATGCCGCCGTCCCTTTCAAGCTCCGGTATGAACTCTCCCGGCAGGATCAGGGAGCCATGGTCATCCACGCCTCTGACGAGCACCTCAGCCCCATAGAGCTCCCCTGACCTCATGTCCACCTTGGGCTGAAGGTATATCCTGAAGCGATCTGACTGGGCTGCAGGCTCTATGGCCTCGTGGGTGCTCCCCACTCCGCTTCGGAATCCGCTCCGGGGATCACCCTGCATCAGCTCCTTTGCCTCCTTGACCAGATCCCTGGCCTGGAACCTGCCGTCCGACCAGGAAAAGCCCATGGATATCTCTCTGGGATACCGGCGCTTGAGCAGGCTCCTGAGCCTCAGGCACCTGCCGTCAAACACCTGTCTCGTGGTATTGGGGCACAGGGCCACGAACTCCGCATCCCAGGTATGGTAGATGCTGCCCGGCCCAAATATATCCGTCAGGGTCTTTGACACATACCAGAGCATACGGCTGCCGTACTCAAACCCGAGGCTGCCATTTATGACCGACATGTCTGGTATATCCACGCAGACTGCTCCCATGGAGCTGTATCTGTCGGAGTCAAGCTCCGCTATGGCCTTCATGTAGGATCTCAGATCCGGTATGTCCAGGGTCTTTCCTGAAGAGCTTATAGTGTTTGTGGTCCTGCTTCCGTACCGCTCCTGTTCCTTGAGTATGTATGGTATCAGAGTACTGAACACCGCCGCATCGGCGGGATGCTCTCTCGCATTTTCTATGCAGAGGAAGCCGGTTATGTCCTCCCTTTCCATAAGAGGGAAGGCCGTAAAATGCCAGGTATCTGCCACCGGCGGCTCTCCCTGCAGGGATATGGGTGTCTCCCTCGTAAGAAATACCGGCGCCTTTTCCTTTATGCAGCGCTCCAGGAGAGGGAACTTGTTTATGACCGCCCCGGAGACAGTCTGCTGGATGCTGTGCTTCCTGCCGTCCGTCCACTCGCAGGCCATGGTCACTACCCGCCCATTTGGAGCAAGAGTAAGTATGTATACTCTGTCAGCCCTGTAATAATCTCCTATATAGCTGAGCACCCCATAAAGTGAATTTTCAAGGCTGTCCGCTGACAGCATGATGGACATACAGTCAAAGGCCACGTCCTTCTCGCTTTGGGACAGGGGCCTCTTCATCTCGGAGCTTCCATATATATCGACCTTATCCTCCTCTATGTCCTTATGCAGATTTGTCCAGGACCAGTCATCATTTTCATGGGGAAATGCCACCACGTCCGAGGAGGCCCGCTGCCAGAGCTGACACAGGTTCGATGCCTGTATGGCCATGGCACTTATGTTTGCTATCTGGGCAGAGGCGCTGACCACTCCCGCCGCAAAGCGCATGGACTGGATGTCCATGCTGTCCGACAGCACCAGCCTGACAAAGGAAAATGCTGACTCAAGCTGCTCCCTGAGCTCATGCTGTGGAGCGGCCTTGGGGAATATGACGAGCAGCTGATCCGTGCTGTATCTGGCAAGTATCCGGCTCGTCCCCAGAGCCACCGTAAATGCTGCCGCCAGATAATACCGGCCTCTGTTAAGCGCCTGGGCGTCCTGCTCATAAAGCCTGCTGAGGCCGCCTATATCCACCACTGCTACGGCGATCTCCTCGGTGCCTCCCTGTCTGAGCATGGCCTCGGCTATATCCCTGACTGCCTGTCTGGTATAGAGATGAGTAACGCTGTCTCTCAGAGGCACATCCTTGACTGCATTTTCCCACTGATATTTTTTGACATCCAGGTTGCAGATATAGAGGAACAGATAGACCTCCCTGGTCAATGGATCCTCCACCAGATTGGCTATATGCCTGACCCATCTGACATCTCCGCTGCCTTCGATGCGCTGATAATCTATCCAGAGCCAGCGATCTCCCTCCTGAAAGCGTCCCAGAAGCTCCTCTACTGAAAAATACGAGGCATAGCTCTCACGTTCCTTTTCATTGAATATGGCAGCCCGGGCTCTCGCAAGACAGCCTGAGCAGCTGGTGTCCACAAGGTTCCTGCTCCTGTCCCTGCCTTCGATCCAGAGCTCCACCACCGTATCCTGACTGAGGTTTGTCCGCAGGCCCGCTATAAGATCCGGCAGGAGGGCCTCAGGAAGCGGTCTTCTGAGCACCGACACCACCTCGTTTGCCACAAAGTTGGGGGGCAGGCCCTCCATGATGCCTATGGCCCTGCTGGCCCTTCCAAGCTCGTCAAAGGCCATGCGATATGAAAGGGTGGCCCAGCCATAGCAGCCGGTGGTAACGTTTTGAATGATAAAGTTGCCGAAGCCCTGTACATGCCCTCCAAGCAGCTTTTCTGCAAACTCCCTGAACCTGGCCTGGGAGCTGGGATGTATCAGGCCAGCTTCTATGAGTGAATCTGGGAACCTGTTTCCCTCTCCCGTATCAGATATCTGGTCTCCCTGCTGGTCATACATGGAGAAATGTCTGGTCTCCAGGTCCACCTCCCACATGCGCTCCGTGGTCTGATCAAGAGCTATGCGGAGCCTCTGATTCATCTCCTCCAGTCTTCGTTCATTGTTTTTATAGCCGGATATATCCGTAGTCGTCACCAGCATGACGGGATAGGGATCGTTGTAATTGACACGTACTGCTCTCAGCTGCCACCAGGCCCAGCTGGTGCCGTCACCAGATACCCGGTTCGTATATTCCACCGGCTCTCCATCTCTTACTCCCTTCCTCAGCATCTGCTCAAGCTCTATCCTGTCGTCAGGATGCACCAGCTCGCTGAGCCTTTTAGGCAGCACGTAGGTCCTGGGATCCACCCCCAGGCTCCTGCGGAAGCTGGGACTGACATATATGATGTCTATGGGCTCGCTCATCTCAAGCAGCGCCACTCCTCCGTCCATGTATTCCATGAGCTGAGTAAGGGGAATCGCGCTTACCGGGTGGAAGGACTCGGTCTGAGGTGCAGTATCATGTCCCTTCTTAAGACAATAGCTGTGCTTGCCGCCGTTTTTAGCCTTATAGAGAGCCAGATCCGCAGACTGATAAAGGCTGCTGAAGCGGTGTCCCACTCCTCCCGTAAGATATACTCCCACGCTTGCCGTGAGATCTACTGAGGGCTCCTCTCCGAGCATAAGCTGGAGCTCCTTACATATGGAGGCGGCCCTGGCCCTGACCTCCTGCTCCGTGATACTGCCGCTCATGAAGGCTATGAACTCGTCTCCTCCAAGCCTTCCCACTATGTCCTTTGCCCTGAACAGGGCAGAAAGTATCTGAGCGCTCTTTTTTATGGCCTGGTCTCCCGCTATGTGCCCCAGAGTGTCATTGACCATTTTGAAATCGTCCAGGTCTATAATGAACAGGGCGCACATCTCATCCTTCTGCAGCTCATCCAGCCGGGCAGTGATATACTGCTCAGCTGTAGACCTGTTAAGAAGGCCTGAAAGCTCATCCTTGGATGCGCGCTTCTGAAGCTCCTCTATCCTCTTTTCAAGGCTCCTGTCGGCTGATGTCTCCTGCCTGCTGTCACTCATAGCTTAGTACCCCGATGCTTACGAAAAGCGGACCTGAAATGCCTTCGGCATAATATCCGTATATTTTAATCTATTGTACACTATATTATTCTAAAATGCACAAATATTTATATTGTTTTTACTAATATGCATCAGTTAATTTTTCGTGCATCCTGTGTCCCTGATATGCTATATTAATAGCATGGAATACAGGATATACGACAATAAGGGAGACTACTGTGAGCTCACGGATATGCTGGACTGTCGGGAAAGACGAGCCACACTCCAGCATGAGCTGCTTTCCGCATATGGAAAGCCGATCATAAGCTTCTCCATGAACATAGCAGGCCCCGTCAAGAACTCTCCCATGATAAGGAGGGCCTCCGCCCTTGGGAACAGATACCTCTGTGAGCGTCTCAGGGCTCTGCATATACCCGTGCTCAGACACGTCTCCATAGATGAAAAGACAGGCTGCGAGGATATGTATGTGGCAGATCATGATGCTCTGAGGCTGAAGAGCATCTGCTGTGACATAGAGTCCACCCACAGCCTTGGAAGGCTGTTTGACCTGGACGTACTGGATGCCTCGGGAAGGAAGGCGGAGCGTTCTGAGCTTGGGCTTCCTCCCAGGAGCTGCATCATATGCGGAGGTGACGTAAGGCTGTGTGCGGGAAGCAGGAGACACAGTGCAGAGGAGCTTCAGGCCCGCACCTTCCAGATCCTGAAGGAGGGCCTCGATGAGGAGGATCGGGCATATATAAGCAGCACCGCAGCACGGGCCCTGCTTTATGAGGTATGTACCACTCCCAAGCCCGGTCTGGTGGATCGGGCCAACTGCGGGAGCCACAGGGACATGGATATATTTACCTTCGTGGACAGTGTCACAGCCCTCCTGCCCTACTTCGGTCAGTGCTTCATGGCAGGACGGCATTCTGCCGATCAGCCTCCCAGGGAGACATTTTCCGCCATAAGGGGGCTTGGGGCAGAGGCTGAAGGCCACATGCTGAGCGCCACGGCCGGGGTCAACACTCACAAGGGTGCCATCTTTTCCATGGGTACAGTCTGTGCCGCCCTTGGAAGGCTGCCCCGGGAGCTCTGGGGCGACAGCAGCCTGGTGCTTGGCACCTGTGCAGACATGACAAAGGGCCTGGTGAGGGAGGAACTCGGGGATCTGGATCCGTCTGAGGCAAAGACCTCCGGGCAGAGACTCTACTCTCTTTATGGCATAAGCGGCGTAAGAGGTGAGATGGAGGCAGGACTTCCCTCAGTATCGGAGACAGGACTGCCAGTGCTTGAGGAAGGCCTGCGCCGGGGACTTGGTCCGGACAGAGCTGGAAGCGCCGCATTGCTTGCCATCATAGCCAATTCTGTTGATACAAATATCATAGCCAGGAGCGACCTGAATACGCAAAGGAGGATAGCAGGAGAGCTTTCAGAGCTCCTTGAATCCGACCCCTATCCCTCCATGGAAAAGGTGTCAGATCTTGACAGGCGCTTCATGGATATGAACATATCCCCGGGTGGGAGCGCAGACCTGCTGGCTGTGACCTATATGCTTCATTTTCTCAAGGAAAAGGAGACCTGACATGTCTGAATACAGCATTTCCCGTATATATCCCTCTGATAAGGCTGGCCTTGAGAGGGTCGATCGACTGCTTGAGCAGGAAGGCATAAGACGTGACGCCAACCTGGACTATACCTGCGGGATATATGATGAGGAGCTGGAGCTCATAGCCACGGGCAGCTGCTTCGGAAATACCCTGCGCTGCCTGGCCGTGGACAGCCAGCATCAGGGCGAGGGGCTCATGAACCAGATCGTCAGCCATCTGTCAGAGGTACAGTATGAGAGAGGGAACTATCATCAGTTCCTTTATACAAAGATAAGCACGGCTAAATTTTTTGGTGATCTGGGTTTTTACGAGATAGCCAGAGTAGACGACCGGCTCGTATTTATGGAAAATAAAAGGACCGGCTTTTCAGACTATCTGAGCTCCCTTGAGCGCAGCCGTAGGAGTGGAAGCTCTGCGGCCATAGTCATGAACGCCAATCCCTTTACTCTGGGACATCTCTATCTTGTGGAGACCGCAGCTGCGGCCTATGACTGGGTACATGTGTTTGTGGTGAGCGAGGACAGCTCTCTATTCCCCTTCAGCGTCCGTAAGGAGCTGGTGGAAAAGGGCACCTCACAGCTTGAAAATGTCATATGCCATGAAAGCGGTCCCTATATCATAAGCAATGCCACCTTCCCCAGCTATTTCCTGCGCGATAAGGAGGATGTCATAGAAAGCCACGCCAGGCTGGATGCCCGCATATTTATAAGGATAGCCGAAGCACTTGGCATCAGTGCCAGATACGTGGGTGAGGAGCCTACTAGCCTGGTCACAGGCATATATAACCGAGTACTGTCTGAGGAGCTCCCGAAGAAGGGCATAGACTGCATCATAGTGCCCCGCAGGACCTGCATGGCCGATGGCGACCATATGGCAGTCAGCGCCTCCTCAGTAAGGGAAGCCATAAAGTCAGGAGACAGTGAGCTTCTCAAGCTCATGCTGCCCCGCACTACCCTTGACTATCTTGAGAGCCCTGAGGCGGAGGCAGTCAAAGAGAAGATAAAGGCAAGCGACCAGGTGAGACATTACTGAGGCTTATCAGTCACATTTACATCCAGCTTATGAGAAGGCAGCTCTATGCCTGCATCATCAAAGGCATACTTCACTGCCTCCGTAAGCTCCCATTTTGCCTTCCAGTAATCCTCTGTCCTTGTCCAGCCTCTCGCGGTAAGGACTATGGATCTGGTCCCAAGTCTGTCCACATACACATCTATGGGCTCATCCTTGAGTATCTCCGGCTTGTCCGTAAACAGCTTCTCCATGATCTCCTTTGCCTTTTTCAGGTTGGCTCCGTAGCCTATGCTCACACTGATTATGAGCCTCCTGCGGTCCTGGGCAGTGACGTTTGTAAGAGGAGAGCCTGACAGTATGCCGTTTGGTATGACTACCTGGCGGTTGTCCACAGTTATGAGGGTGGTGTAAATGAGGCCTATGTTTGCCACGGTGCCCTCTCCGCTCTCGCAGATGATATAATCTCCGGTGGCAAAGGGCTTCAGCATAAGTATCATGACTCCACCCGCAAAGTTTGAAAGGCTTCCCTGAAGGGCAAGGGAGATGGCTATGCCTGCGGAACCCAAAAGGGCCACCAGGGATGCAGAGCTTATGCCCACTATGTCAGCCGCTGCAAATATCAGAAGGCCAAAAAGCACCACATTTATACAGGATCCCAGGAATACGCTTACCGTATGATCCACCCTTATCCTGTCCATCGACTTTATGCACCACCTGCGGAACACTGATAAGGCCTTCCAGCCTATCAGAAGTATAAGCAGGGCTATGACTGCATTTACCAAAAATTCAGTAAATACAGGTATCAGATCCTCTATATGCTCATCTATCATATCCGTGATCGACTCCAAAACATTATTTGAGTTTATTTTGCCAGATACTGCTCCTCTTTTCAATAGCAGCCTATGTCAATTTGCAGTATAATGGAAGCATCCTGACAGATCATACAGAAAGCAAGGTCATACTGAGGTAGATATGAATCTGAGAGAACTGGAATATATCATAGCCATAGATGAGGAGCGCAACCTCACCAGAGCAGCGGAAAAGGTGTCAGTGACCCCATCGGCCCTGACCCAGAAGCTCAATCAGCTTGAGAGCGATGTGGAGGTGCCTCTTTTTACCCGCTCCAGGAAGGGACTTGAGCCCACTGCCGCCGGCCTCAGGTATATAGAGGCTGCCAGACAGATACTGCAGATAAAAAAGGATCTGTACAACGAGCTTCATGACATGGCCGACATACAGAAGGGCGTACTGAACGTGGGCATCTTCCCGGAAAAAGGCTCGGAGATTTTTTCAGCCATATACCCTGAATTCCACAGGGCTTATCCCGATGTCATACTCAACCTCATGGAGACCCATGTCAAGAGCCAGCAAAAGATGATATCGGAGGGAAAGCTCGACATGGGCCTCATGACTCTCTCCGATGATCAGCGTACGGAGGATGAATACATACTCATATCCAGACAGGAGATACTGGTGGCATTTCCCGCCTCCTATCCCCTGGACACCATAACCGTGCCCGCACCTGATTCCAGATATCCGGTCGTGGACATGGAAAAGCTCCGCTATGAGCCCTTTGCCCTCATAAGCAAGCTCTCCACCTTCCGCTATCAGCAAGAGAGGATATTCAAGAAGCATGGTATAGATCCCAAGATACTCTTTGAAAGCAGCAAGCAGAACTCTATCCTGGACATGGTCTCCTCCCGCTTCTGTCTGGCGCTGGTGACCGATGGTTATATAGATTCACCTCATGCCGAAAAGGTACGGTTTGCAGCCCTGCCTGACCATCCCTGCTGGAATGTCATGGTCTCCTACAAAAAGGGCAGCTACCTTTCGGATGTCCATAAATACCTCATCAGGCTCTTTCGGGAGTATGAGCTTGGCAGAGCCAGAGCCTGAGACAAAAATGCCCGGAAGACCATGTCGGTCTCCCGGGCATCATTTCATATATGCATCATTACATTTTCAGGGCTGTGACAGATTGCTCACATCCACTATGGCACCCGTATCCGCTGAGGATACCAGGGCCGCGTACTTTGCGAGAGCAGGCTTCCTGGGCTTCATATAGGGCTTCCAGCCCTCCCTGCGTCTCTCAAGCTCCTCATCGGATACCTCCAGAGTGAGCCTGCGACCAGGGATGTCTATCTCTATCATGTCTCCATCCCTTACAAAGGCTATGGGGCCGCCTGCCGCCGCCTCAGGAGATACATGTCCTATGCAGGGGCCATGGGTGGCTCCGGAAAATCTTCCGTCTGTGACCAGTGCCACATCCTCATCCATGCCGCGTCCCATGATAAGTGAAGTGGTGGACAGCATCTCCCTCATGCCGGGTCCTCCCTTGGGGCCCTCATACTGGAGCACTATGACCGTGCCCTTTTCTATGGTATCGGCACTGATGGCCGCATCCGCCTCCTCCATGGACTTAAAGACCCTCGCCTTGCCACGGAAATGATACATGGTCTCCTTGACACCTGACTGCTTGACTACCGCTCCCTTGGGAGCCAGGTTGCCATGAAGTATGGCTATGCCTCCCTCTGACTTCTGGGGCTTGTCCATGGTCCTGAGCACATCATCAGGCTCCGCCTCAACGGACTTAAGCCTCTCAGCCCAGGTCTCACCGGTCACCGTCATGGCCTCAGTATGTATCCTCTGCTCTATCATCTTCATGACTGAGGGGATACCACCGCTTGAATCCAGCGATACTATGGGATACTTGCCTGAGGGCTGCAGGTTGCAGATAAAGGGCACCTCCCTGCTGATGCGGTCAAAATCATCGAGGCTGAGTTCCACTCCTGCCTCATGAGCTATGGCCATAAGATGAAGCACCAGGTTCGTGGAGGAGCCTGTAGCCATGGCTCCGGCAACGCCGTTGAGCAGAGCTTCCCTGGTCAGTATACGTCTGGGTGTTATGCCGGCTTTAAGAAGCTCCATGACCTTGCGTCCGGAATCCTTTGCAAGCCTCTTACGCTTTGTTGAGACCGCAGGCGCAGTGCCTGCCCCCGGCAGGGACATGCCCAGTACCTCGGTCAGCATGCACATGGAATTGGCAGTGCCAAGATGGGCACAGCTGCCTGCCGTAGGAAGTGCCGCCATCTCCGCCTTCTTCATCTCCTCTATGGTGGTGATACCGGCCTCCACCCTTCCCGGGAATTCACGAAGCTCTGAAGAACAGAACAGGGGGTTGCCTCCGTAGTTTCCGGGCATCATGGGGCCACCGGGAAGTATGACCGCAGGTATATCAAGTCTCGCCGCCGCCATGAGCATGCCGGGGATGATCTTGTCACAGCCCGGTATGAGCACCATGGCATCAAAGTGATGAGCCTCCACCACCATCTCTATGGAGTCTGCTATAAGGTCCCTGCTTGGAAGAGGATATCTCATGCCCTCATGTCCCTGGCATAGCCCGTCACATATGGCTATGGTCTCTGACTGCCTGGGCACCCCTCCGGCCTCTGCTATGCCAAGCTTTACCTGCTCGCAGAGCTCACGAAGATGGGTATGACCGGGTACCATCTCGGAAAAGGAGCTTATGACCGCCACAAAGGGCTTTTTAAGATCCTCCTCATCCATGCCGGTGGCATAAAGCAGGGCCCTCTGCCCGATCTTGCCGAGCACGTTAGTGATCAGGCTGCTTCTGTACTTTTCGTCCTTCATGTGAAAATGCTTATCCAACGTCTCTCACCTGCTCATCATATATTCGATCTCGCTGAACACGAACTCTCTGCCCTCAGCCCATTCATCTCCCAGGCATCTGTTGAGGAAACCGTGCTTGCTGTTTTTGAATCTCTGAACGACGACCCGTGAGCCTGAAGCCTGTGCCACCTGCTTTGCAAACTCCTCAGAATCCGGAGCCAGAGGATCCAGCCCTCCGGTCGCAAGTATGAGGGGAGGGAACTTTTCAAGATCCTCCTTGTTTGACTTAAGAAGGCTCACGTAAGGTTCATCAAAATCACTTTCCCTTGTGCAATAGAGCAGATTGTAGAGGAGACCTCTGTTGCTCACGTCGCTCAGATCCAGATCATCGCTGACAGCCTCCACCGTATTGATGCTGCATACAGGATACATCATGACTGACAGTGCAGGGATGGGATCTCCCGCCTTGGCTGCCATCATGGGGATGGCTGCACTGAACTGCCCGCCTGAGCTGTTGCCTCCTATAACTATGCGGTCAGGCCCTGCTCCAAGCTCCCTTGCATGAGCCATGACCCACTTATATACATCATATCCATCCTGAAGGCCTGTAGGATAAGGATACTCCGGGGCAAGCCTGTAGTCAACGTCTACCACCGTACATCTGAGACGCTTTACCAGATATGCGCAGAAGGCGCTGTCAAACTTAGAGTGCTCTCTTACAAATCCACCTCCGTGGATATTGATGAACACATAATCCTCAGGCTCTCCATCCATGGGCTTTACGATCCATACGGGTATGTCATATCCGTCCCTTGCCTTTACACTGGCTTCGGTGGTGCATACCTCATCAAAGATCTTAAAATACTCTCCCTCCGTAACAGGGGATGTCTCAAGGCCACCTCTGAGCAGCTTTGCATACTCGGCCTTTTCCTTTTCAGTAAGCTTTAACACTATTACCTCCTATACTCTCCGCATCAGAACGGGTAGACCAGTACAGAGTTGATTATGACCAGTATGGTACAAAGTACCGCTCCCGGAACGGTCTGCTTGATAGTCTCCTTTATGTTGAGGTTGCAGGCACTGAAGCATATGGCTGCGCCTGTGTTTGCCATAGGAGTGATGACCGAGAGCAGTGAGCACTGAAAGATGGTGACTACCACGGCTCTGGGATCTATACCAGCTGCTGCACAGACATTACATGCTATGGGGATAAATACCATAAATGTAGCCGTATTTGAGATAAAGCTGGTGGTGATCAGGGTAACGAAGGCAAATACAGTTATGATCATGATGCCTGAAGGATTTCCTCCGAGGAGGTCAAGTATCAGCTCGCCTATGACATTTCCAGCTCCAGAATCCGTAAGTATGTTTGCTATACCCATGATGGTGGCACACATAAGTACCGGGCCCTTTATGATGGAGTTAAGGAAATACTGTCTGTCCATGGCCTTCAGGGTGATCATGACTATACATGCAGCTATGGGCACGAAATAAGCACTCTCACCTATGGATGGTGCAAGGAAAAGTCCTACTACGGAAACTATGAAGCCCACATATACTATGATCTGCTTGTCCTTGGGAAGCTTGCCCGAGGAGCCGCCCTTGCCCTTTATCTCAAAGGCTGAGACATCCACGTCCTTCTTGGGGAGCCACTTGTAGGTCACTGCCGAATACATGACACCTACGATGCCAGGTATCAGGGTACACTTCATAAGGCTGAAGATATCCAGGAGCCTCGTCTCTCCGGTGGCCTCTATGAACTGGTTGAGCATAAGATAGGTGGTAGCTCCTGTACTGCCCACGGGAAGCTTGCCCATCCATGAGGTCATGATGAAGGTAAGAGGAAGCAGTATCCTTGAAAGCTTTATATCCTCACTCTCATTGCATATGGTCAGCATGAAGCTCATCATGATCATGATGATGGAGGACTGGGAGGTGGTAAACTGAGCCAGTATGGCGGCTATGATCATCAGTGAAAACATGATCCTGAGGTTGCTTGCACCCTTCTTTCCTCCGCCTGACAAAAGCATGTCCTTGATCTTTTCCACAAAATCAGTCTGTCCCAGCATGCCTGCGATGGCAAACATACCTACCAGCATGACTACATTTTTGTCATAAAATCCTGACAGAGCCTGACTTATAGGTGCTACCCCCGTCAATACCAGGATGGTCAGACAGGTAAGACCTACTCCTGCAAAATCGAATCTTCCTGACAGCATCAGTACTACAAAGAGCACCAGCATTGCAAGTACGATCCACAAAGCCATTGATTCCATACTCTTTTCTCCTTTAATAAAATGATTTGCCGGCCAGCTGATCCCCGATCGCAGGTGGCTCACCGGCATCTTCATTTCAGAGTATAGACCTTTAGGATGATAAGTTAAAATTCATTTTACTCAAGTTATCTTTAATAAAACTTAACGATAGGTTTGTCCCCTCCTTATCTCTGTATCTCCTGATCGCCGGTGCTCCACACATGCTGCTCTCTGGCTGCCGCAGGTGTGTTTTGAGCCATGACACCCACCAGCCTGTGAGGCACATAGGGCTCCTCCAGATAAGCAAGCTCCTCATCCGCAAGCTCAAGCTCCACGGCCTTTGCAGCCCCCTCGATATGATACTTTTTTGTGGCACCGGCCACAGGAGCAGTCACTCTGGCAAGCAGCCAGGCAAGGGAGACTTCCGTCATGGATACGCCGCGCTTTTCCGCAAGCCTTGCGACGCGGTCGATGATGAGCTGATCCTGACTTGCCGTAGCATCGTATTTGAATCTGGCGTAGCTGTCTTCCTGAAGGCGTTTGGAGGTCTCTCCAGGGTGCTTTGAAAGACGGCCCCCAGCCAGAGCGCTGTAGGGTGTCATGGCGATGTTGTCCTCCGCACAGAGCTTTGCCATCTCCCGCTCCTCCTCTCGGAAGATCAGGTTGTAATGCCCCTGGATGGAAACGAATTTTGCAAAGCCCTCCTTATCTGCCAGAGCGTTGGCCTTTGCCAGCTGATAGGCAAAGCAGTTGGATATGCCGATGTAGCGCGCCTTTCCCGCTTTCACGATACGATCCAGTCCATCCATGATGTCGTAAAGAGGCGTTTCATAGTCCCACATATGGTAAATGTAAAGATCCACATAGTCCGTCCCCAGATTCCTGAGGCTGGTATCGATCATGTTCTGGATGTGCTGCTGCCCGCTGATCCCTGCCGCGATCTCCTCCTGAGTGCGGGGCAGGAATTTAGTGGCGATGACCACATCCTCCCTCTTTGCAAAGTCGCGGACAGCACGTCCCAGGTACTGCTCGCTGGTACCGCTCTGGTAGCCCACAGCCGTGTCAAAAAAGTTTACTCCCAGCTCCAGTCCACGCTTTATGATCTCCCTTGAATGCTCCTCATCCAGTGTCCAGCTGTGCTGCCCCTTGCCCGGATCTCCAAAGCCCATACAGCCCATGCAGATGCGGGATACCTTAAGATCTGAATTTCCTAATTTTGTATATTTCATAAGCTTGTTCTCCTGTTCTTAGATTCTTTTCCTCTTTAAATTATAGATATGTATTTTTTTACTGTCTAATGCTTAAAATTCATCTCCATCAATGCAGTTTTTGTATCAATAAAAACAAAAAATGCCTCCGGATAATGGGCGGGGGTCGTAAGAAAGTAATATCGTATTTTTGCAGGAACGGCATGGCTTCGGTCATGCCGTTTCCCCTTTCATCAGCTCATTCAGCGGGATAAAGCCCACAAGGTCATAGGAAATGCGGATGTTCTGCCGCCGTTTGCCGCTGCTCTTGTCGGGGGCTTCGATATAAACTCCCTTGACAAGTTCCCGCAGAGCATAGGGGGTAAGCTCGTCCAAATCCTTGTATTTGTGTACCCTCTGGATAAACTGCTCCAAATTTTCAATCTGTCGTTCCTGTACTTCAATATCCTGCTGCAAGGTCTGGCTTTCCTCTTTAAGCTGTTCCTGCTCGGTTTCGTAGCTTTTGCTTCCATCGCCCGGACAGTCACACCCTCATGGACGGTGGGGAGTTGGTCGATACCCTGTCGCTCATAGCTGCGGTGGTCGATCCGGCAGTCCAATTCTTTTTCCGCAAATTTCTGATTGCACAGATCAGCCCACGCTTGCCGCCAATGCTCCAAAGTGTCGGGACTGCCCCAGTCGGTGGTAGGCACAGCATTGAATGCATAGTTTCCTGCTTCATCCCGGATGCGGTTGCCATGCTCGTCCAGTAGATATTCCCGCCGCTGTTTGTTGCCCCATTTGCCGTGTTCATCCAAAGGACGGATAGGACACATAACATGGAAATGTGGATTGGAAATGCCGCCGTCCTCCTTGTCGGGAGAATGAACGGCAAAGTCCACCACCATGCCACGGCTCACAAACTGCTCCAATAAAAATTGCCTTGCAAGCTCGATGTTCTCCTGCATGGAAAACTCGTTCTGCAAAGCAATGTCAAAGCT
>CALWHG010000014.1 GCA_944380315.1 uncultured Lachnospiraceae bacterium | reverse complement strand
AGATCCTGACGGAGTATGCCCCCCTTTTCGGCCGGCTGATCATCGACCTCTACAAAGGGAACAAGTTCTCCCGATACACGTTCAACCTGAGCAAATACCTCAACGATGCGACGATCAAGGAAATCCTTCCCGTGATGTACAGCGGAGATGAATTCCGAGGATACGACCAGGTGCATCTGCCGTTCGCGAAGCTCGACCGGATATTCAGGCGCGAGATCATGCCTTCGTTTCACGACGCGTTGGAGAGCGTGACGGGAGTCTACTGCCTCACGGACACCAAGACCGGCAAGCTCTACATCGGGTCGGCAACCAGCGAGGGAGGCGTGGCGGCGCGCTGGGGCAGCTATCTGGACTCCAAGCACGGAGGAAACAAGAAGCTGCGCGAGCTCTACGAGCGAGAGGGCGCGGAGTACTTCAGAAAGTACTTCGAGTTCACACTGCTCGAGTACTTCGGAATGAGCTACGACCCGCAAAAAGTGCGGAAGCGGGAACAATGGTGGAAGGACTGCCTCGACACGCGGATGCACGGATATAACGATAACTAGGGTGTAGCACGAGCCCCTTCGCTTTCGCGCGCACCTGTGTAAGAAGAACTCGCGAAGAAAGAGGGACGCACGCAATCAGCGTAAGCTGAAGTTATTCAATAATTTCAGAAAATCCCTTCTTGAAAGCATGCTTGTATAGAGGCTGACAGGGGGTTTATATGGACCGCAAGACATTGATGGAGGAAGCTATTCATTCGGGAGAGATGGATGGCGCATATGTCTCCGAAGAGTTTCGCAAGGACGCGGACGAGTATGTCAGAGGCGATATTTCTATTGAGGACCTGGTGAAGAGAACCAAGCGCCGCTGGAAGGTCGAGCGCAGAGAGGCTGTTCACGTCGAATAAGTTCGTCGAGCGCTTGGCGTATCACTACGACAATTACAACTTCGTTCACCCCTTCCGCGAAGGAAACGGTAGAACGCAACGCGTGTTTTTGTTGAAGGGTGATGAGGGGCCGCAGGGCACGGCAGGCCAGGACGGCACGAGGCCCACGCAGTCCGCCCCAATACAATTGCCATGCGCACCCCGCTTTGGCCGAAGCCCTCTTGTCCATATACCATCATATATGCCGCCCTTTAACGAATGCGGATTTCGTCGCTCCATACTATTTGATTCCGGAGCGCCCTCCAGAGTCCATTCAGCCATACCGTCCGTACCGCCATCACACCGTCAGCGGCTCTCTCTTACTTCCTGCATATGACCTACTTACTCTCTGTCATCGGTTTGCCATATTTGATTGATGGATTAAAAATATCACCAAGCCGAAAGCTTGTCAAGTAAAATCAGCTGGTGGAAAGAAATTATAAAAATATCAATAAAAAACTCCACTTTCTCATCTTTTTCTGATATCATAAAGCAAACAACATCATCTTTTGACCGATCTAAACTTTGTTTTTCTGACATCATCGTTCTTAAGATCTATATCACACATATTCTTTCATTGACACAGTTTTCCCACACAAATATAATTTAAGGAGAATAACATGGCAGAAAATATCGGCGCTCCCAAAAGCACTATTTTTGATGACGTATTCAGGACTATAGCACAAAAGCTGCCACAACTGATATTGCCTCTCATAAACGAAGTATTTCATACATCCTATGAACAACAGGATATAACACAATTGCGAAATGAACACTATGAGGAATTTGGTAAGATCATAACTGATTCGATCTTCCTTATAAGGGGCCACAGATACCATGTAGAATGTCAGTCGACTGCGGACAAACATATGGCACTCAGGATGCTGAAATATGAAAATAAGATCAAAGCCAAACGTCTGAGTGATAAGGAAGCTGACAGCATCATTTCTGATCTTATGGACATGATCAGAAAAGCGAAGAAAAGAAGCTTATCGCACTTCGCATGTACAATGCACATATGGACATAAACGATATCTCCGCAATGGTAGACGCACCTGCAGATGAGATAGAAGGCTGGATAAAGGCTGAATAATGACCTTCCGGCATCAGTCCAAGCCGGAAAACACATTCAGCCTGTTATCCTCAAGTATCTCAAGAGCCCTGTACATGGTATCCTCGGATTTGCCCCACTCAAGTAGCCCGGCCAGCTCCTCAGGCTCATAGCTGCGATAATCCAGTACTGCCTGTCGCAGTGCCTCATAATTCTGTTCTCTGTAGGGCACTATGGCAAGCTCTGCCCTGGTGGTCAGGATGCTGCCTGCAAAGATCAGCACAGTCAGTATCATCATCAGCGCTCCGCATCTCTTTTTTTCTTTGTCCCTTACCTTAAAATACAAAGCAAATGTAAGCAGTATGCCTATGATGCCTATCATGAACTGGGCTCCATAGCGGGAGCTCAGGCCATAGTCATCATTAAGGAATATCCAGCGGGAGGCCGTGACCAGCACATGATTGAAGCCCCCAGAAAGCATGAGTATCATTGGGTAGATGCTTCTTTTCCATAGGCTGTGCCTGATATACAGAGCTATGGCAAATATATATGCGCCTATGACCAGCACTCCGATAAGCAATACCCAGCTATCTGAAAGCGGCATGGCAGGACCGTAAAAATCCGCCATGGCCTGCTGCCCAAGCACTGCTCCTGCAAAGCTCTTTATGAACAGCCTCGGTATAAACAAGGGGTCCTCAGCCACTACCTCCATAAGGCTCATATCCGTAGCCCCCGCATGCTCCCATACGGCGAAATGCCGGCTGAGCAGATACAGTCCCAGGGCCGCCAGGGTACAGACAAGTCCTCTTATGTATATACGGTCTCTCTGCTCAAGCATGCAGAAGATATAGGCTACTGCCATGACCGCAGCGTATGATGCTATGTATTCTCCTGAAAACAGCAGTATGATAAACGGCATGCTGCAAAGAGCTGTCCTGCCCCATTTTGATCCCTTGCCCTCATAATAGCTGTCCAGCAGAAGATAATTCAGGAAAAACATGGCAAAGGCCACCGTATGGGCCCAGGCCGTGCCGTTCAGTATGATCTCCCATTTGTTAAGAGAAAATGTGACCGTCGCTATGGGTATGAACCATAGTGCAGACATGCGCTCCTTATGCATATAGAGAGCCGTCATGAGGGCGCAGCCCGTTATACCCAGAGCCGAGCATACGCGGTCAAAGGTCACCGAGTAGGAAAACAGCTCCACATTTATAAAGCGCTGAAGGAAGGTGGCCGGGATACGGGTAAGTATGTCCGGAACGAACAGCTTCTGAGGATCCAGGGCATCCGGCAGGTACTCCTCCACTATCCTGATATAGTCGCTGTAGACCACATCAGCACCTGCTGCCCTTATATACCACAGCAGAAAAATGCCTCCAAGAGCCGTCAGCAGGAGGCACAGCAAAAGGTCTGTATGTTTTTTTCGTGATGATCCGTCAATCATATTCCTGATGCAGCTTCTCAAAGGCTGTCCGGTCCTTCAAAGGGCCTTCAGCGTACCTCCATAAGGATCAGAGATCCTTCAAAAATGCTTCGATCTGCCGAAGCAGCTCTTTGTTTGCCCGGGCATCGCTCTCAAGCCAGGCCCTGGTCCAGTCCGCAGAGGCTTTTACGGCCTCATCTATATGCCATACGGGATGGAGCCCGAAGGTCTCCTTGAGCTTAGTATTGTCAAGCTTCAGGAAGGAGGCCTCATGGGGCGCATCCTTCTCCGCCTCAGAGTGCCAGCAGGCGCCCTGACCATAGGCCCTCTGGAAGATATCGCAGAGCTCTCCTGTGGTCACGCAGTCGCAGTCATCAGGTCCCACATTGTACCAGCCGGAAAGTGAGCTGTCCTCCCACTGCCTCATGGCTATGTAAAGATAGGCAAGCAGGGGCTCCAGCACGTGCTGATAGGGCCTGGTGCTGTAGGGATTCCTGACGCAGAGGCTCCTTCCAGCCTTCACCGCCCTCATGAAGTCCGGTATGATGCGATCCTTCGCAAAATCCCCTCCTCCTATGACATTTCCCGCACGGGCAGTGGATACTCTTATATCCATACCATCAAAAAATGCAGCCTTGTAGCTGTGGGTCACAAGCTCCGAGCAGGACTTGGAGTTGGAATAGGGATCATAGCCATCCAGCCTGTCCTCCTCCCTGTAGCCGTAGCCCTCTCTCTCCTCATTGAGATAGACCTTGTCCGTGGTCACGTTAAGGACTGACCTGCAGCCCGGTATGGTGCGCACGCATTCCAGCAGATTGACGGTGCCCATGACATTTATCTCATAGGTCTCCCTTGGGATGACATAGGATTCCCTGACTATGGGCTGAGCCGCCAGATGTATGACCACCTCAGGTGCAGCATTTTCATAGAAGCTCTTAAGCTCCTCAAAGCTCCTTATATCCCCTATGTGGCTGTGCAAAGTGGCTTTGCCCGCCTCAGACCAGCTCTCCGGAAGCTGCTCAGCTTCAAGCTGAAGCCTCAGCTCACCCTCAGGCTCAGCTCCGTACAGCATGGAAAAAAGAGCAGGCTCCGTATCGGGCTCAAGCGCATAGCCATAGACCTCTGCTCCAAGATATGAAAGCAGCACGCAGAGCCAGCTTCCCTTAAAGCCCGTGTGCCCCGTCACCAGGACACGCTTTCCCTTATAAAATTCCTTCAATCTATCAGTATGAGGCATTTATATCTCCCTTAAAAAAGCTTCCCGACGATCACCAGATCTTCCAGGGTGCGTGACCGCTGGCCCAGAGCTCCTCCAGCTTCTTCTTTTCCCGCTGGGTATCCATGCACTGCCAGAAGCCGTCATGGTAGAAGCTCATCATCTGCCCCTCGCTGCATAACCGTGAAAATGGCTCCTGCTCAAGTACAGTGTCATCGCCCTCAAGATAGTCAAAGAAGCCGGGCTCAAATACCATGAAGCCTCCGTTTATGATGGCGGCGTCCCGGTCATTTTTCTCCCTGAAGGCCGTGATCCTGCCATCCTGCTCCACCTCCATGACACCCTTGAGCTGGGCTATGTTGACCGCAGTCACCGTGGCCAGCCTGCCATGAGAGCGATGGAACTGAAGCAGCTTATCCAGATCCACATTGCAGAGCCCGTCGCCATAGGTCAGCATGAAGGTCTCCTGGCCCACATACCTCTGTATGCGCTTGATCCTGCCTCCGGTCATGGTGTTGAGGCCCGTATCCACTATGGTCACCTTCCACTTTTCAGAGTTATTGCTGAGCACCTCCATGCTCCCCTGCGAAAGATCGAAGGTCACGTCGCTGTTGTGCAGGAAGAAATCCGCAAAATACTCCTTTATGACATACTGCTTGTATCCGGCACAGATGATGAAATCATCGAAGCCGAAGGCAGAATAGTATTTCATGATGTGCCACAGTATGGGCTGCTCCCCTATCTCTATCATGGGCTTGGGCCTCAGGTGGCTCTCCTCGCTGATGCGGGTGCCAAGGCCTCCTGCCAGTATCACGACTTTCATATATGTCTTCCCTTTTCTTTTTGTTTATATAGGATATTGCCTGTTTTTCATTTTATTATATATAATATACATCGTAAATATTAACCCATCAAAGGCATTTAATCAAATAAAATAAATATTATGAATAACGAAAGAACTAAGCTCATAGAAGGAAGGCTTGCGGAGCTTTCCGAAAGATATCCCGTCCTTGCACCCGTCTGTCCGGACATCCTGAAGGCCTATGAGGCCCTCAGGGACTGCTATGACAGAGGAGGCAAGCTCCTTGTGGCCGGAAACGGCGGCTCCTCATCAGATGCCCAGCACATAGTGGGGGAGCTCATGAAGGGCTTCTGCAAAAAAAGGCCCCTTGGGCCTGAGCTTGCTGCTGCCATAGAGCAGCTGGATCCCGTTTATGGCAAGGAGACCGCAGGCAAGCTCCAGCTTGGCCTCATGGCCCTGTCCCTGTCGGAGCACCAGAGCCTCAACACCGCATTTGCAAATGATGTGGATCCGGCCTTCTGTTTTGCCCAGCAGACCCTGGGCTATGGCACTCCCGGCGACGTGCTGATGCTCATATCCACCTCCGGAAACAGCAAAAACCTGCTGTATGCCCTTCCAGTGGCCAAGGCCCTGGGCATGACCGTCATAGGCCTTACAGGCAGGGATGGCGGGCGCCTTGCCAAGGAGGCAGACATAGCCATAGTGGCTCCAGAGCAGGAGACCTATAAGATACAGGAGCTCCACCTGCCCATATATCATACCCTGTGCCTCATGCTTGAGGACACCTATTTTGAGATCTGATGGACAGACAGCCAAGGCATACATTTTCCATATGCGCATACGGATGCTCTCCCTACCTTGAGCAGTGCATAAGCTCTGTCCTCAGTCAGGATACGCCGGGAGATGTGATCATCTGCACCTCCACGGACAATGAGCATATAAGGGCCCTGGCGAAGCGCTATGGCATCCCCCTTTATGTGCGCAGCGGCCAGAGCTCTCTTCGGGATGACTGGAACTATGCCATGAGGACTGCGACTGAGGAGCGTGAAGCAGAGCTTGTGACCATAGCCCATCAGGATGATATCTATCACCCGGGCTACAGACGGGCCCTCCTTGAGGCCTGCAGGCGCTGGCCTGACATGTCCCTTTTCTGCACCCGCTACGAGACCATAGATGCTGAAGGCCATGTCATACCTCATTCCATAGAAGGGATAAAGCGCATCCTGCGGATGCCTCTGAGACTCAGGGGCCTTTCCGGGACGCGCTTCATTAAGGAGCTGCCGATCAGATTCGGCAACGGTATATGCTGTCCAAGCTGCAGCTATGCAGTAAAACTTACGGGCACCTCAGTATTTTCCGGTGAATACAGCTTCGTCACCGATTGGGATGCCCTCATACGTCTGGCCAGAAGGCCAGGCAGATTCATATGTGATGAAAGGGAGCTCATATCCTACAGAGTGCATGAGGGCGCTGCCACCAGCCGGCTAACTCATCAGGGCCTCAGAGGCTCGGAGGAGGAGCTCATGTTCAGAAAGCTCTGGCCTGCACCCATAGCTTCCCTTCTCATGATCCCCTATCGGAGGAGCTACCGTATGTACGAGTAAGCATCCTCCGTCACGTCTCTGTAGCCATTTTCCTCAGGGACCTCCATGAGCACCAGAGCCCCGCCCCATCGAAGCTCATCCTCGGGCACATCCTCCATATCATCTATGAAATGTATGACAGTTCCCTGGCCCGTCTTTTCCTTATCATACACCTTAAAGAAGGTGTCTCCGTAAAAATCCGACATGCCATAGGTATTTTCAAGTATGTATACCTGCTTTCCAAGCACTCCCTCCACGCCGTACTTCTCCACGGTCTCCTCTGCCAGAGAGTTCATGCGCTGCTGATCCTGCCAGAAATATATGTTGGGAAAATATCCCCGATAAAAGACATTTGTATATATGCTGAGCCCACAGTAGGCCAGGAACACAAGGCATATGATCCCGTAAAACACCTTGGGACCCACGAGCCTGTCGGCTACCGTAAGCGACATACGCCTGAATATGTTGCCCTCCAGCACTCCGGGAGCAGCCTTGCCAGCCGGGCCCTTGTCCGCTGCCCTGGCATCGTCCACCGCAAAGGAGGACCTGTAGGCCGAGCCTATGGCCGATATCATGTAGCAGGCAAATATGAGGGCCATGCTGTAGGAGACATATACCCATCTCATCTCCACTCTGATGGTGACCGATGAAGCCCCTATGCAGAGCCCCATGAACATGAGCATGAGCAGGCTGTCTGCCACATGTCGCCAGAAGATGTCGCCTCCGTCCTTTTCTTCGTCCTTTTTCCTCTCAGAGCTCTCCAGAAGCAGTACTATGACATACAGTGCAGCTATGACGCCTATGCACAGCACACTTGATTTGACAAGGGCCTTTATGAGCTCCGGAGTCTCAGTCCAGGACAGAGCCGAGAGATAATTGTCTCCGGCATTTATGCCAAATATATAGGCTATCTCATCCATGACGAAGGACAGGGTCTGAGCTGCGGAAAATGTATCAGTCACCTCGGTCCCTCCCGTGCCCGCAGGCACCAAGGCGCCGGTGCTAAGGAGCCTTATGGCCATGATGATCAGAAAGCTCAGAAGAGGAGCCAGCCATTTGCCACGGTTTTCCATGAACCAGGCTTTCCTCCAGGCCCTCTGCTCCCGAAGCCATTTTACTGCCAGCACCATATAAAACAGTGGAAGGAGGCAGAGATATCGCTCATGGGTAAAGCACAGCAGCACATAGAGAGCCAGAGCGCCGGCAAAATAAATGTCGCTGCTCCGCACCAGCCTCAGGCTGAGCTCCGGCTTCTGGCCGGTCTGCACGAGCACTGCCTCTCCCTCTGCTATGAGCTCCGCCCTGGTACGGTCGTTTGGCCTGTTCATATAGACATAGAGCAGATAAAATATCCAAAGGGCAAAGAACTGAGCCAGGGTCTCCATAAGTCCCAGGGCCTGCCCTATCTGATAATAGGCAAAGCGGGAGGCCAGATAGCAGAGCGCTGAAAAGAAGGGCAGCAGCCTGCTTCCGGACAGCCTCCTGCATATGTAAAACAGCTCATAGGCCACTATGATATTGCAGATGACATTGAAGGCCACGAACCAGTCCACATGATTGCCTATGATGGCCATCTGCAGGTAGGTAAACAGCCAGTATACCGGCCTGAACCTGGTGGAGGTGCCCACCGGGAACACGAACTCCATGAAGCTCTGCTCTCCATAGCAGGACCACATGTAAAGGTCGTCCATATAGAGTCCCTTTATCTCTATGTCCCTGTTTACATAAAACGCAAATACGGCGATGCAGAAAAGCATCGCCATATCAAGCATCCTGTTCTGATCCTTCAGAAAATTGATCACACGCTCTTTCATGTCTGTTATGATACCTCAGATCAGGATAAAAATCCACCTGTATCAGTCCTGATCCACATATCCGTAGTCGCTCAGGACCTCCCTTACATGGGTGAAGCTGTCAAATACGGGGTAGATGTCCCTGTATTCGTAGGTATAGTTGTCTCCGGCCTCATAGTGCATGTCTGCCATGAGCACCGAGGTCTCGGGGATGTAATAGATGATGTCATCTATCAGGTAGCAGCCGGGCACATCGCCCTCCTTATAAAGCTCTGAATCTGAAAATGTCTCTACCCTTCCCGTCTCTTCGTTATATCCGGAATCCACCGTGTAGAACCAGTCCTCGTAGTCCTCAAAGCGCATATCGCTTATGTCCTGCTTAAGGGCCGCAAGCAGCTCTCGCCTGAAGCTCTGATCCTCGTTTATGTCATATACGGAGCCAAAATCATCCCAGTCCCTGGAGGCATAGGGATTCGTCCTGATCTCCTTTCCGCTGAGCTTTCCTTCTGCTTCCAGCCTTGCTCCCTCAGCATCATCTGCATACTCTATGCCGAAAAGTCCCAGCTCCTCCTCCGGAAGCTCGAGTATGGGATACATGGCGGTCTTATATTCCATGGAGGCAAATATGCCCGGCATGTACTCATCCACCTCGGCTCTCGAGAGCTCATAGCGCCTGTACCTGACAGAGCCGCTCCTGAGCCTGTAGGCCACGTCTATCAGATAGCTATCCTCATCATAATAGTCCTCATAGCCCCTGTAGTTTACGCCGGAGGCATGCTCTGCTCCGCAGCAGGCCAGCTCAAGTACTGCATCCACATAGGGCTCCTCGGTGATGGCCATCTCAAGGAAGCCGTCCGGCTGTCCGTCCCAGTACTCCGTAGTGTATATATCCTCCGGATGCTCAGTCTCATACTCGTACTGATAGTCCGAAAGGCTTATGGCCCGTCTCTCCTCAAAGTCTCCGTTATAGCTTATGGCCACGGACTGAAGACTTGAGGCCTCAGGCACATAGGCATCATAGCCGAAGGGGTCAAAGACGAAAATGCATACGAAGCCAAAGGCCGCCGCCATGCATATGGCTGTCTCTATCCTGTGGCAAAAAAGCATGCGCACATCCATGTTGATGACTATCTCCGCCATGGCATGGACTATGACCACTCCCAGGAGGGTAAAGAAAAATACCCAGAACACTCCGCTCTGATATATCCCCAGGAAGGAGAGCAGCAGACCTCCCATGATGCTCAGGATCACCCTGAGGGGCCTCCTGGTCAAGGGAAATGCCAGAGTGCTTCCGCAGGCCTCAGAGGGCCTTATGCGGTGAAGCAGGACTGCCAGCAGTATGAGCAGAGCCGATATCCCTGCCATGACCAGCATGAGCCTCAGCACCTCAGGGCTCATGACGGCTATGGAAGAGCTCCTGGGTGTCAGTCTTTCCATATACTCAAAGATATAGTATATGGGTGAGGTATAGTAAAGCTTCTCCCAGATCGGCGTACCATACTCTATGTAGGTGTCGAAAAAGTTCATGAACACCATCATGACCGCATATACGCAGAAGCCGATGCCATTTATGACTATGACCGCAGCCACGGCGGCAAAGGTCCTTCCGCACAGCAGTATGGCTATGATGACCGTGGTATAAAGCATCAGGAACACCAGCATGAAGCCAAGGCTGGATGCCAGGGCAGTGCCCAGCTCCATCCCCTCCACACCATAGGCCAGGGCCACCGGCAGGCAGAGCACGAATCCCGTAAGGAGACTTATGAGCATGATCAGAAGTCCGCTGATGTAGTTTGCGGCAAAGCGCTTCTGGCGGCTGACGGGCTCACTCATGTAAAAGTCCACAGTGCTCTTCTGCATCAGATAGTGGAACATGCACCTTGCACATAGCACCGCCGCCACGGGTATGATCAAAGCCAGCAGGCCGCCGGTGCCGCAAAGGACCATGTTGGTGGTCCTGGTCATGCGCTCTCCAAGATCCGTGATTTTTTCAGCCACGACGAAGGAGCTGGGGCCGTCCCAGGACATCTCCGTAGTGACCATATAGCTGTCCATCCTGTCCTTCAGTTCGCTGAGCTGCAGGGCCAGGTTTATGGGATAGTTAAATACCATGACGAGGAGCCCCAGAAGCAGGGTACCCAGGTTATAATGCAGATCCTCTTTTATCATCTTCAGCATAATATCACTCTCCCAGTATGATCTTCTTTACATCATAGCCTGCTACCTCAGTCTCCGTTATGAATATCTCTTCCAGAGAAAGAGGTATGAGCTCATAGAACACGGTCTCCTCCCGGTCCATAAGCGCCCGGATACGATCCTCATCGCCCCTGACTATGATGGTGCGCAGCCTGCCCCTGTGCTCACACTTTATGATCTCAAGGCCCTCTATCTGCTCAGGCTCCTTTTCTGAGGCAAATACGCACTGGATCTTGTGTACTCCCAGCTTCAGATCATCTATGTCCTTTGACAGCAGTATGCCACCCTTATGAAGTAGCCCCACATGGTCACACATATCCTCCAGCTCCCTCAGGTTGTGGGAGGCTATGACGGGAGTCAGTCCCCTCTCTGCCATGTCATTTGCAAACAGGGACTTGACCGCCTGCCTCATGACAGGATCCAGGCCATCAAAGGTCTCATCGCAGAATATATAGTCAGTATGAGCTGACAGTGCCAGTATGACTGACAGCTGCTTCTTCATGCCCTTTGAAAATGTTGATATCTTCCTGTGTCCGTCAAGGCCGAACTCCGAAAGGAGCCTCTTGAAGCGCTCCCTGTCAAAATGCCTGTAGTAGATGGCATAGGAGGACGCCATGTCAAGGGGCGTGGCGCTGGGAAAGAAGTACTGATCATCGGATATGAAGAAAAATCTCTCCTTCACCGCCGTATGCTCATACACCGGGGCCCCGTCTATGGTCACCTCGCCCTCCTCAGGCTTATATATGCCTGAAAGACAGCGCAGGAAGGTGGACTTGCCGGCCCCGTTGGTGCCTATGAGTCCAAACACCTGTCCCTCCCTGATGGTGGCAGTCACATGGTCCAGAGCCACTATGTCATCAAATCGTTTTGTAAGCGAAACTGTCTCTATCATGCGGAAATGCTCCTTTCGGCTATGATGCCTCTTATGAAGTCTATGATCTCATCATCGCTCATGCCAAGCCTCTGGGCCTCATCCAGTATGGCAGCGAGCCTGCCCCGGAGCTCCTCTACCTTGAGGTACTGGAGACGCTCCGTCTGGGCAACAAAATTGCCCTTGCCCTTAATGCTGTATATATAGCCCTGTCTCTCCAGCTCCGCATAGGCCCGTTGGATGGTGTTAGGGTTGATGCTCAGGTCTATGGCCAGCGCACGGACGCTGGGAAGCTGGGAATTTTCCGGAAGGCCTCCCACAGCCATGAGCTCCTTGAGCTTTTCCGATATCTGCTCATATAAGGGCCGTTTGTCTTTATAGTCAAGACTGATCATGCTGCTCCTCTCCTGTACGAACTGTACTGTTCACATTAATACAGTACCCCAAGTCATGCCTTAATTCAACTTAAGTTATCCTTTCAAAAAATAGATCCCGGTATATGGGAAGGGCCCTTCGCCTCATAGAGGCAGCAGACACCCATTCCCATATACCGGGATCATATGAAATTAAATAAGTGGTTTATATGCTGTATTTCCGGGTCTGAGCCGGTGTCCGGGTCTTTTCCCAGGCGACTCAGCCTGCGTTTGAAGCAGCTATCTTGACTCTGCTCCAGAGGTCAGAGATGATGACCCTGGTGTCAGGATCGTAGCTGAACACCTCGTCGTTGGGGTTGCCGGAGCGGGGGATGTAGGCATCTATGCCGTAGTAATCGCCCTCCTCGCCGGAAAGATATTCCATGACCTCCAGATTGGGAGAGGTATAGCCCACGGTCACTGAGTTGTCCAGAGCTCCGTCATAGCTCGATACGAAGTTTATGAACTCATGAGCCAGGTCGGGATTCTCAGCATTTTTAGGGATGACCATGGCATCGGACCAGATGTTGGTACCGGTCTCGGGAAGGTAGAAGCCCATGTCGGGATTTTCGCTTATGACATAAGCCGCATCTCCCGAATAGATAAGTCCGAGGGCCTTCCTGCCCTGAGCCATGTTGTCTATGATCTCATCGGTGACTATCTCAGGCTCCATGGTCTCAACTATGCTTACCAGCCACTCATAGGCCTCGTTTATCTCAGCCTCATCCGCGGTATTCATGCTGTAGCCCAGGTACTTGAGAGCCATCATGAAGGAGTCTCTCTCTGAGTCATAGAGATAGATGTCTCCCTTGTACTTTTCATCCGCAAAGATGCCGAAGCCCTCTGCTTCAAGATCTGCAAGGTCTACCTTGTTCTTGTCATAAACTATGCCCACCGTGCCCCAGAAATAGGGTACGGAATACTCATTGTCAGGATCGTAGGGAAGCCCCAGCACGTCCGGATCCAGCTTGTCAAAGCAGTCCAGCTTTTCCTTGTCGAGGGGCTGGAGCAGATCCTCCTGAAGGAGCCTCTCGATCATGTAGTCACTGGGCACCAGTATGTCATAGGAGTCTCCGTTTGCCACTCTTATATACATCTGCTCGTTGGACTCGAAGTTGTCCATGACCACGTCACAGCCAGTCAGCTCCTCAAAATCGCTTATGAGGTTCTCACCGGTGTACTCGCCCCAGTTGTAGATATGGAGAGTCTGTCCTGCATACTCTCCCTCATTTCCTCCTCCGCAGGCAGTAAGGCTCATGGCCATGAGGCCTGCTGCCGCCATCAGCATAAGTTTTTTCATCCTTCATTTCCTCCCAAGATGATCATACATTTATCTGAGTCGGGATATCTCCCGCTTCTCTCTTAAGCTTCCTGTCCCTTATGATAGGGATGACATTTACCGCCACCAGCACCAGGGTGATGAAGAGCACCACCAGGGTGGATATGGCATTGATACTGGGGTTGACCCTCTTGCTCATGGTATATACCATGATGCTCAGGTTCTTGACTCCCCGTCCCGTGACGAAATAGGATATGATGAAATCGTCAAAGGACATGGTAAAGGCTATGAGCGCTCCTGAAAATATGCCCACCTTTATCTGAGGCACTATGACCTTGGTGAGTGCCTGCCAGGGGGTGGCGCCCAGGTCCATGGCCGCATCCGCCAGATTTGGATCCAGGGACCGGATCTTCGGCATGACGCTCAGTATGACATAGGGTATGCAGAAGGCTATGTGAGCCAGCAGCATGGTCATGAAGCCTCTCTCCACGCCTATGGTGATGAAGAAGAGCATGAGCCCTATGGCAGTGACTATCTCCGGGTTCATGATGGGGAAGTCATTTATCTGGAGTATGACATCCTGCACTATGCGCCTTGACTTGGAGAGGCCTATGGCGCTTATGGTGCCCACCACCGTGGATATGACCGTGGCCAGCACAGCCACTATGATGGTGGTGTACAGGGACTCCATCATCTCGGAGTCATTCCACATGCGCTCGTACCAGCGAAGGGAAAAGCCCGTGAAGCTGGTAAGGGAGCGGCTGTCGTTGAAGGAAAATACTATCATGAACACTATGGGCAGATAGAAAAATACTATGGCCAGTATCATGATCAGCCTTCCTATGGGCCTTTTCTTTTCTCTCATGGCTTACCGTCCCTCCTTTCTTCCGCCTGCTGCATAGGCATCCAGTCTCCTTATGACATACATGGTACCCATCATGATCAGGGCCATGATCAGGGATATGGATGAGCCGAAGTTCCATTCTCCTACGGTTATGAACTGGTTTTCTATGACATTTCCTATGAGGAAGAACTGTCCGCCGCCCAGGAGCTTCGGTATGGAAAATGAGCTCACTGCAGGAAGGAATACCAGGGAAATGCCGCTGACCACGCCGGGCAGTGACAGGGGCAGGGTGACCCTAAGGAAGGTCTGTATGCCGTCTGCTCCCAGATCGTTGCTGGCCTCCATGAGCGAGCGGTCCATCTTTGAAAGGGAGGTATTTATCTGCAGTATCATGAATGGTATGAAGTTGTATACCATACCCAGGAGCACCGCCCCTTCAGTATAGAGTAGCTCAGTCTCCTCAAAGCCCAGCAGTCCCAGTATCTGTGAAAATATGCCTCCCTCCGAGAGCAGGCCTATCCAGGCGTAGGTCCTCACCAGCATGTTTATCCAGGTAGGAAGGGTGATGGCCAGGATGAGCATGTTCCTCATACGGTCAGGGCTGAAGGCTATGAAATAGGCTATGGGATAGCCAAGCAGCACACATATGACCGTGGTCTTGAGCGCTATCTTTATGGAGCGCCAGAGCACCAGCAAAAAGTCCGGATCCGTAAAGAACTTTACGAAGTTCTCAAGGGTGAAGCGGAAGGTCATGATCTCGTTGCCCGTGTCAGTAAATGCATAGAGCACTATGAGCAGCATGGGCAGGAGCAGCATGATCACCGCCCAGACTATATAGGGTGCGGCAAGCTGCGAAAATCTCTTCATTTATGCCTCCATCCTCCTCATGACGTGGATGTCCTCGGGGTTGAAGCGAAGACCTACCTCTGTCTCCTCCTCCACATAATCAGTGGTCCTGATCTTGAACTCACGTCCCGTGGTGGAAAAGGTGACCTTATAGACGCCTTCCCTGATCTTTTCGGGCTCGAAATCATAGTCAACGCTTATGTCCACTGACTGGTCCTCATCGGAGAGCTTCCAGCCCTGAGCGTTGGCCCAGGTCTTGAGATCCGTATCCAGGGCCTGGGACTCGGTGATCTCGTCCACGGTCTTGAAGAAGTTGAAGGCGCTGACTGCCTCATTTGCCCTGACATTCCTTATGAAGGGCTGATTGACCACAAATATGGTCCTCTGTATCATGGTGCCCGCCGAGGTAAAGAAGGTGACGGGATACTCTCCTTCCTCCTCCTTAAGATCATACTCGATCCTGTTTATGGATATGAACTCATCGGTCTCCGGGAGCCAGGCCTGGGCATCCGCACGGGCTATGATCTCCTTGTCGTCCAGCAGCTTCACATCCTCTATGTCCACATAGAAGTCATTGGCCGATATCTTTTCCTTGCCGTCTCCCGAGGTGACCTCGTTGTTCTTTATGACGCGCATGTTGACAGTGACGCTGGTACCGGGCACGGTCTCCACGACCACCTCATAGTGCATGCCCTTAAAAAGCACGCTCTCTACCTCGCCGGTAAGGAGTCCCTCGGAAGGGCTCACTATGTCTATGTCCTCAGGCCTCAGCACCACGTCCACCGGCTCATTGGGAGCGAAGCCCGCATCCACGCACTCGAAGTCCGTATCGTCAAACCTGACCAGCCTGTCCCTGAGCATGTTGCCGGGGATGATGTTGCTCTCTCCCACAAAATCCGCCACATAGCGGTTGACGGGCTCGTTGTATATGTCCTGGGGGCTGCCTATCTGCTGGATCTCTCCCGCCTTCATGACCACTATGGTGTCAGACATGGTCAATGCCTCCTCCTGGTCATGGGTGACATATATGAAGGTGATCCCTACCTCCTGCTGTATGCGCTTGAGCTCATACTGCATCTCCTTGCGGAGCTTGAGGTCCAGGGCACCCAGGGGCTCATCGAGGAGCAGTACCTTGGGCTCATTGACCAGGGCCCTGGCTATGGCCACCCTCTGCTGCTGTCCTCCTGAGAGCAGAGTGACATTTTTCCTCTCAAAGCCCTCCAGGCCTATGAGCTTCAGCATCTTCATGACCTTCTGCTCTATGACATCCTTGCTCATCTTCCTGATCTTGAGTCCGAAGGCTATGTTTTCATAGACATTCATATGAGGGAACAGGGCGTATTTCTGGAACACTGTGTTGAGCTCCCTCTTGTGGGGAGGCACATCGCTTATGTCCACTCCGTCAAAATAGACCTTGCCCTCTATGGGCTTAAGGAAGCCTCCGAGTATGCGGAGCAGGGTGGTCTTGCCGCAGCCGGAAGGGCCCAGCAGGGTCACGAATTCATTTTCATGGATGTCCAGATCCACATTTTTAAGCACGGTCTGGCCGTCAAATTCCATGACCAGGCCCCGAAACTGGATAAGCGCTTTCTCTTCCATGGCTAAACTCCTTAAAACATGGGCGGCGTCGTGATCCAGAGTATCCTGGCCTCCGTACTGCCTGTATTTACCAGATGATGTGTCTTTCTTCCGTTTATGTAAAATGTCTCCCTGGGCCTGAGCCTGTATCTCTTGTCGTCCAGGATGAGGCTGACCGAGCCCTTCAGCACATAGCCGAACTCCTCGCCGCTGTGGCTCTCCATGAGCTCGCTGCGGCAGCCCGGATTGAGCCTGAGGAGTATGGGCTCCATGGCATTTTTCTGAGCGTTCGGCACGATCCACTCTATGGTATAGTCCTCCTGCTCATCCACGAAGAAATCCGCCTGACCGAAGACCACCTGCTCCTCCTTCTCCGGCTTGAAAAAGTCAGAAAGGGTAGTGCCGAGAGCCTCCAGTATGTCCTCCAGAGTGGAGATGCTGGGGCTCGTCAGGTTCCGCTCCACCTGAGAGAGGAAGCCCTTCGTAAGCTCGCTCCTTGAGGCCAGCTCCTCCAATGTCAGATCCTGGCTGAGCCTCAGCTCCTTGAGATTCTTGCCTATATCCAAACCATCGCCTCCTGTGCCATGTCGCCGTCTTTATCAGCTTCCTGCCGCCGCGTCCAGGTATGGCTCACCGCCGCACAGCTCTGGTATACTGATACTAAACTTTTAGTTAAAAAAATCAAACAAGCATATTATACATATTTTGCAGGGGTATGCAAGCATATTTTTGTAAAATCCTGAAATATTTTTGAGCCTTTTTAAGCGCACAAAAAATGGACTGTCACACAAAATGTCAGTCCATCTCATCCATACTGCCCAGGGCTCCTGATATGGCATCGTAGCTGTAGCCCTTTCCTGCAAGATACCGATATGCCCGGGCCCTCTCCTTAGGATCTCTCAGGTCCCGGCCCCTTGTATACTTCTCAAGAGTCCTTCGGCAGATATCATATTCATCATCATCCGCTATGCATTCAGCCGCTTTTTCCAGCGCTTCAGGGCTCACGCCCTTCTGCCTCAGCTTCCTCAGTATCTCCCTCTTTGAGGCCTTGCCTTTTTTTGTATCCACAAAGTTTTCCACATAACGGCTGTCATCCACGAATTTATGGCCCTTCAGATACTCCAGAGCCTTTTCTATGATTTCTTCAGGATACAGACTTTCTTTTAGTTTTCTTTTGACTTCTTTTTCTGTTTTGTCCGAAGATTTTAAATAATACAGAGCCCGTTTTTTGGCTCTTGGCTCAAGGATATCCCTGAAGATGCACTGAAGCTCCTCTTCGGAAAGCTCTTCTCCCTCTCTGAGCCTGAGTTTTCCACATTCTCCCCTGTACAGTAAAAAGATAAGCCTGCCGTTGTCCAGGCTTATCCTTTTGCGTTTTTTATCATGATCTGTGATAGAGCTTATGTACATATCCGTCAGATATCTTTGTCCTCGATCACCTCATCGGCCTTGTCCCTGTACTGTCCGTCCTCATCGGGCAGGAGTCCATGGTTGACACGTACCGCATGGTCTATCTCCTCAAATACCTCAGGATGGTCTATAAGGTACTGCTTGGCGTTTTCACGGCCCTGGCCTATCTTCTCGCCCTTGTAGGCATACCAGGCTCCGCTCTTCTCTACTATGTCCTCCTTGGCTGCCACATCCAGCAGGTCGCCCTCTCTGGATATGCCCTTGCCAAACATGATGTCCAGCTCCACCGACTTGAAGGGAGGCGCCACCTTGTTCTTTGAGATCTTGATCTTGACGTGGCTTCCGATGATGTCCGTGCCCTGCTTTATGCTGTCTCCGGACTTACGTACCTCCATGCGCACGGAAGAGTAGAACTTGAGAGCACGGCCTCCAGTAGTGGTCTCAGGATTGCCGTAGAGCACTCCTACCTTTTCACGGAGCTGATTTATAAATATGACCACGCAGTTTGACTTGGAGATCTGAGCTGTCAGCTTACGAAGAGCCTGGGACATGAGTCTAGCCTGAAGGCCTACCACCGAGTCTCCCATCTCACCCTCGATCTCCTTCTTGGGGACCAAAGCTGCCACCGAGTCTATGACTATGACGTCTATGGCACCTGAGCGTACCATGGTATCACAGATCTCAAGGGCCTGCTCGCCGCTGTCAGGCTGTGATATGTAAAGGTTGTCTATATCCACACCTATGTTGCGGGCATAGACAGGGTCCAGTGCATGCTCCGCATCTATGAAGCCGCATATGCCTCCCTGCTTCTGAGCCTCTGCTATGGCATGGAGGGCTATGGTGGTCTTACCTGAGGACTCAGGTCCGTATATCTCCACTATCCTGCCCTTGGGAAGGCCTCCGACTCCAAGTGCCAGATCCAGGCTGAGTGAGCCCGTGGATATGGTCTCTATGTTCATCTTGTTGTAGGCATCGCCAAGCTTCATGACGGCACCCTGTCCGTACTCCCTCTCTATCTGCTTTATGGCAGCCTCAAGGGCCTTTTCCTTATCCTGTCTTGTGACCTCGGTCTTTTCTGTCTTAAGTCTTTCTGCCATCTGACTGTCCTTTCTTTCATGCGGTCAGCTGAGACTTTCTGAGGGCTGGTATGCATGCCTTCCCTCAGTCTCTGCCGCACTGGATAATTTTAACACAGCTTTGATATAAATGCTATGATAAGTTTTAAATTACATCATACTATCATACAGTCAATCCAATACCGTACTTATCATAAAGCATATCCCTGTATGCCTTCTGTTCCTTCCAGTATGACATATATTTCGTCTCCCTTTTTGAATCAGACTTTATGTAGTCCATCTCTCTGGTGATCGCCTTTATAAATGGATCATCAGATACATGTCCGTTCATCAGCTCAAGGAAAATTTGAATCTCTTCACTTGTCTGCTCCTTGTATCATAACATATAAGCGGGGAAGTTTACAGATTATCGATAAGATATGTAAACAGATGTCCTGAATGATATAAGAATCTTAGATGTGCTTAGATTATAAGCCAGATATGCGGCTATGGAAAGGCTTTTTTATGAAAATGCTATTTTTCGTGAATGTGTACAAAAAATATTAATGATATTTTACACTTTCATTTGTGTATTGAATATGCACATATTTTGTAGTAATATTTTAGTGCAAGGAGGGTCCTATGGATACAAATATTACTTTTCGGATAGATAATCAGGTTAAAACAGATATGGCTAAAATATGTGAACAGCTTGGCATGACGCCCTCTGCTGCCTTCAATATTTTCGCCAATGCTTTCGTGCGTGCAAAAGGCATGCCCTTTCCTGTTCGCATAGATGATGCATATCCTTTAAGCCCTTCAAAAAGTGAGATGATAAAAGATGCCGATATGTTTCTTAACGCTTTTGCCGAAGACTACAGGAGAATGGCCCAATGATCTGGATCGACACCGAAGACATTATCATGCTTCATTCTCATCTGATCCGTAAAACCGGAGGACTTGACGGCTTAAGAGACAGATCACTTCTTGAAGCCGCGGTAGCTGCTCCCCTTCAGTCCTTTGATGGTAATGATCTTTATAAAACTGATATTGAAAAAATCGCAAGATTAGGATATGGACTTGCTTCAAATCATGCTTTCCTGGACGGAAATAAAAGGATCGGAGCGCTCATCACTCAGCTGCTGCTTAAATGGAATGGATATATATTGGATCTGAATGAAGGAGAGTTATCTGATATGTTCATAGCCATTGCAGCAAGAAGATGTTCAGCAGATGATCTGTCACTCTGGATCAAACAACATCTTCATTGATCTTTAGATGATCATTAATAAAGGCTCGCAGCCAGACAAACTGCGAGCCTCTTTTGTTACTTAAATATATGCTTATCCTACCACCGCAAGTCTTCCGTCCTGCAGGTCTATGTGTATGGTGCCGCCTTCGGCTATGCGGTTTTCGAGTATGGCTCTGGCGGATATGGTCTCCACATTCTTCTGTATGAACCTCTTGAGGGGCCTTGCACCGAACTGAGGCTCGTAGCCATTATCGATGCAGTACTGCTTTGCAGCATCCGTAAGCTCCACCTTCATATCCCTGTCACGGAGCCGGCGGTTAAGATCATCTATGCAGAGCTCTACTATCTTACCTATGTTGTCCTTGGTAAGAGGCTTGAACATGATGATCTCATCGAGCCTGTTGAGGAACTCGGGCCTGAAGCTCTGCTTCAGTATGCCCTCCACCTCTGCTCTGGCCTCGGGAGTGATGTTGCCCTCTCCGTCTATGCCCTCCAGCAGATACTGGGAGCCCAGGTTGGAGGTAAGTATGATGACCGTATTTTTGAAGTCCACGGTCTTGCCCTTGGAGTCTGTGATACGTCCGTCATCCAGCACCTGAAGCAGTATGTTGAACACATCCGGATGAGCCTTTTCCACCTCATCAAAGAGGATGACTGAATAGGGCTTCCTTCTCACAGCCTCTGTAAGCTGTCCTCCCTCATCATAGCCCACATATCCCGGAGGAGCTCCTATGAGCCTGGAGACACTGTGCTTCTCCATATACTCCGACATATCTATGCGGACCATGTTGTTCTCATCATCGAACAGGGCCTGGGCAAGGGTCTTTGCAAGCTCAGTCTTACCCACTCCGGTAGGTCCCATAAACAGGAATGAGCCTATGGGCTTGGTGGGGTCCTTGATACCGGCCTTTGAACGAAGTATGGCATCGGATACCCTTTCCACTGCCTCATCCTGACCTACCACTCTCTTGTGGAGCTCATCAGGCAGATGGAGTACCTTTGAGCGCTCAGATTCGGAGAGCTTTGCTACGGGTATGCCGGTCCACTTGGAGACGATCTTTGCTATCTCGTCCTCGGTGACATTTTCATGTACCAGATCATGACCCTCGGCCTTTACCCTTTCCTCCTCCTCGGAGAGCTGTTTCTGAAGCTCAGGTATCTTTCCGTATATAAGGGCGCCTGCCTGCTCGTAGTCGCCCTTCCTCTGAAGGATCTCGGCCTCGCTGCGCTTCTTGTCTATCTCCTCACGGAGGGCTGAGAGCCTGTCGGCTCCTGCCTTTTCATATTCCCACTTTGCCTTCTGGGCGGTAAAGTCATCACGAAGCTCCGACAGCTCCTTCCGAAGCTCTGAAAGCCTCTGGGCAGAGGCATTGTCCTCCTCCTTTTTGAGGGCTGCCTCCTCTATCTCCAGCTGGGTGATCCTGCGCTGCTTTTCATCGAGCTCCGCAGGAAGCTGGTTCATCTCGGTCTTTATCATGGCGCAGGCCTCATCCACCAGGTCTATGGCCTTGTCGGGAAGGAACCTGTCACTTATATATCTGTCTGAAAGCACTGCTGCAGATACCAGCGCCGAGTCGGTGATCTTGACACCGTGGTATACCTCATAGCGATCCTTTATGCCACGAAGTATGGATATGGTATCCTCCACCGTAGGCTCATCCACCATGACAGGCTGGAAACGTCTCTCGAGGGCAGGATCCTTCTCTATGTATCTGTATTCCTCAAGGGTCGTGGCGCCTATACAGTGGAGCTCACCTCTTGCCAGCATGGGCTTGAGCATATTGCCGGCATCCATGCTGCCCTCGGTCTTGCCCGCTCCGACTATGGTATGTATCTCATCTATGAAAAGGATGATCTCCCCGTCTGACTCGGTGACCTCCTTAAGGACGGCCTTCAGCCTCTCCTCAAACTCTCCCCTGTACTTTGCGCCCGCTATAAGGGCTCCCATGTCCAGGGCAAATATCCTCTTGTCCTTAAGGCTGTCAGGCACGTCTCCTCTGACTATACGCTGAGCCAGCCCCTCAACTACCGCAGTCTTGCCGACACCGGGTTCACCTATGAGCACCGGGTTGTTCTTGGTCTTCCTGGAGAGTATCCTGACCACGTTCCTTATCTCATTGTCCCTGCCTATGACCGGATCCAGCTTCTGATCCCTGGCCCTTTCCACCAGGTCATAGCCGTATTTGTTGAGAGTATCATAGGTGGCCTCAGGGTTATCCGAAGTGACACGCTGATTGCCTCTTACCTCTGAAAGAGCCTTGAGGAAGCTGTCTCTGGTGATATTGTATCTTGAAAGCAGTTTCTTTATGCCTGCCGAGGGCTCTCTGAGCATGCGCAGGAACAGATGCTCCACGGAGACGTACTCGTCTCCCATGGCCTTTGCCTCGTCCTCTGCACCGGTGAGCACCTTGTTGGCATCATTTGAAAAATACATCTGGCCGGCTCCCGATACCTTGGGAAGGCCTGCCACCATGTCTGTCACATCACGCCTGAATGCTGCCGTATCCACGCCCATCTTCTGGAGCAGCTTTTCTATCAGGCTGTCCTCTATATTCAGAAGGCTGAGGAGCAGATGCTCCTGCTCTATCTGCTGGTTGCCATATTCCAGTCCTATCTTTTCACAGCCATTGACGGCCTCTATGGATTTCTGTGTAAATTTGTTAATGTTCATATCCATATCCCCCTTTCAAAAGGAAATATCATATATAAATATCGGCGGCAGGATGGATCGCAGGGATAGCCCCAAAATAAAGATCGCTTATCCTTTATCCTAAAAAGCTCTGCCCGGACAGGCGCTGCGAAGCTCTGCCGCCGTAGTATCCTTTTTCATCGAACGACCATAGTATATACCTGATTGTTAGCACTGTCAATAAACGAGTGCTAATCAAAAGATAAAATATTTCTAAACTTTAAAAGGGCCGGCTTTTGTTCAAAGCCGACCCTGTCACATATGCCATTCATCCTATATGATCACACATATCTTTTTATATTTACGTAGAGCCTTCCCTTCCTGGTGACATTTTCCGTGCCCTCGTATCTCAGCTTGCCATGTCCCCTGACGGACAGCCGGCAGCCCTCCCTGAGCTCTGCGGAGGCCTTCCTGAGCTCCCTTCCGTCCATGAATACGTTGCCCGCCTCTATGAGGGCGGAGGCAGTCTCCCGGGACAGCTTGTAGACCGCGGCTATGACCGCGTCTGCCCGCTCCGAGGCTACATTTACCCTGAGCTCCTCAAACTTCGGCCTTATGTCACAGGCGGACAGAGGCACCTTTTCACAGTATATGGAGGTGTGCCTGACCCGTCTGAGCTCATCGCATATGAAGCCTGCCATGTCCGAGGTCGTAAAGATATAGGCCTTCGTGCCGTCCGTGAGTATGTCTCCGGTCTTTGACCTCTCTATGCCGAGATTCATGAGGGCCCCCAGAAAATCTCTGTGGGTCAGATCATCGGAAAATCTCTCGTTGAGGGGTCTTGCCAGGAGGAGGGCCATGCAGCTCTCTGCCGCAAGCTCCGGGTAGTCCCTGTCCATATAGGAGGGGAGGAACATGGCCATCTGCCTGTCTGCTTCCTCATGTCCGCCGTACAGCAGGCTGTCCGATGACAGCTCTCTCTGCATGGACAGATATACGGACTGTTCCCGTATGTCGAGAAAGTCCGTATATCTTATGATGTCCCTGTCGTAGCATTGCTGGTCCAGCTCTCTTATGCGTTTTTCAAGGAAATCCTTTTCAGCCATTTGCTTCTCCGGTCAGGTAAGATCCTCCTTTATGACATCCCAGGCGGCATCGATGCTGTAATGCTGTCTGACGTAAGCAGCTGCTGCGCGCCTTATGGCACTGCAGAAGACATCGTCCTTATATAGCTTGACCACGTCCGCAGCAAGATCAGAGGCCTCCTCCGGTCCTGACTCAGTCACTGCCATAACGCTGTCCGCATCAGGTATGCCCTCGGCGCCGACCTCGGTAGTGACTACCACGCAGTCATGATAAAGGGCCTCTACCACCTTGCCCTTGACTCCGGCTCCGTATCTGAGGGGCACTACCACCAGCCTGGTGCTGTCGTAAAGCTCCTTGAGCCTTTCATCGCTTACAAAGCCCAGTATCTCTATGCCGTCTATGCTGCCGAGCTCCTCCACTGCCTCAGTCACATGGGATCCGGCCACATAGAGCTTTGCCTCAGGAAGCTCCTCCCTGATGGAAGGCCATATGTCCTTTGCAAACCAGAGCATGGCATCCTCATTTGGCGGATGGGCAAAGCCTCCCACAAACAGCATGCCCTCCCTGGTCTCCTCATCGGAGGGGGGCTCCGGGAATTCATCCCAGGTATAGGCAGTTATGGCCCTGGCCTTTATGTCAGGCCTGAGCTCTCTTATGGCCTCTATCTCCACCTCAGAGGGGTAATATACCATGTCGGCCCTGTCCATGACAGAGAGCTCCACGCTCTTCCAGTACTCTGCCTCTCTCTTGTACCTGATATCATCCGTTAGCTCATACTCACGTCCCAGCCTGAGGAAATGCAGATCGTGGCCATAGTATATGCACTTTATATCAGTCTCATCCTTGAGGAAGTCTATGTATTTAGCGGCTATGTGGGGCCTGTTGAGATAAGCTATGTCTATGTGGGCTGCATTTTTCCTGATCCAGTCAAATATGCCCAGCTTGTACTCATCCCCATAGAGCACCTCTACTCCTAGCTGCTCGAGCTCCGAGGTATAGGGCTCCTCATGAAGGAAGTTGTCCCCCAGGAACTTTACATTGAAGCCCTTCTTGATGAACATCCTTATATACTGATAGGTGGTGCGGGAGCCAGCATCCTTGTCCCAGGTGGGCACATAGTGGTCTATGACCAGTATGCACTTCTTCCCTGCGGAACGGTCACGGGCCGTGAAGGGATCGGGAGAGCCGTCATTGACCTGCTGCTTCTTAAGCTCCTCGGCCCACTTTTCCCTGAACTTCTCATTATTTATCTTCTGATAGCGCTTGAGGCCTGTGCCCTCCACGTCAGTACCATTCGATATGCCCTCAAAATGCACTACCACTGACTTGGGCTGATATACCACCCGTTTTCCATGCTTCCTAACCTCAAAGGCCAGGTCGCTGTCCTCGCAGTAGGCAGGTGCATATCTCTCGTCAAAGCCGCCGATCTCCTTCCAGAGCTCTGCCCTTATCATGATGGCAGCACCGGAGATGTAGTCCACATCCTTGACGTAGTTATACTCCGGCTTGTCCGGATCATCCAGACGTCCGTAGTTCCAGCCTGAGGCATCGGACCATATGATGCCACCAGCCTCCTGGAGCCTTCCGTCCGGATAGATGAGCTTGGAGCCGCACATACCTATGCTGTCATCTCTCTCCATCATATCCGTAAGGCTCTGAAGCCAGCCATCGGTCACCTTGGTATCGTTGTTGAGGAACAGTATGTATCTTCCCGCAGCCAGCTGCGCAGCCCTGTTGCAGTTCTTCAGGAAGCCCTGATTTTCCGTGCCCCTGCTTATGCGGAGGCCTGTGATGTACTTATCTATCTCTGCAGTCGCATCCGTGGACATATCGTCTGCCAGTATGACCTCATAGGGAGTCTTTTCCGCATCCGTATGCTCTATGATGGACCTTATGCAGGCATAGGTATAGGCCACCTCGTTGTAGGCAGGCAGCACTATGGATACAAGAGGCCCTCCCTCTCCGACCTCAGGCAGTCTGAGGAAGCCTCCCTCCTCAAACTCTCCTCCTATGGACAGATCTCCTCTTATGAACAGTCTGCCCTCAGAGGTCACATATCGCCTGATATAGGTCAGAGGATGCTTCACCGTATTTTTGGCATAGTGGAGCAGCTTCCTCTTTCTTGAACCCTGGGGAGCTGTCCTGTCAAAATGGGCAGTCACTGCCCCGGCTATCCTGGCATAGAGGCTCCTGTGTCTGCGAAGATATGCCACCTCTGAGGTGAGCCTCTCATTTTCCGCAGTCCTTGCCTTTATGATGTTTTCAAGATTGGTTATATGGTTCTGGCTGAGCCTCTCTGTCTCATGGAGCTTTCGTATGGCTGTCTTGTGCTCCTCCACCTCGTCCTGGAGGCGCAGGTTCCACTCAGTAAATTCCTGAAGCCTTCTGAAGGCCTCCTTTACCTCCTCTACACCCTTGGGGGCTGCCCCGAACTTGGGCGGGAAGTCCAGCACGCTGTCTCCATTTACAAAGCTCTGGAAGGACTCCTCTCTCTCCTCACAGTCAGAAAGGAGCTCTCCCTTTATGCCGAACTCGGCAAGGAAATCATGGAGATCCTTATAGGCATAAAGAGACTGGCTGTAGGCCTCATACCAGTACCTGAGTATCCTGTATCTCACATAATCCCGGTCCGGTGCAGTATCAAACACCCATTCATAGTCTATGAGCCAGCTCGTGCCTCTGCTGACCAGCACATTTTCAAATACCAGATCCAGATCATGGCATTCGCTGAGTCCTCGTCCCATGACGAACTCCAGGGCATCCCGGAGCCTTCCAAGAGGCGCTCTGCCATCCTTTATGTCATCGGCCAGTATCTCGGCCATGGTACGGCCCTCGATATAATCAAACTCCGCATACATGAGTCCGTATCTGTCTCGGCCTGTACGGGGCTTGAGTATATGGAGCTCCTTGTTTTCCACGGTCTCCTCAAGAAGGCTGCACTTGTGCTCAAAGGACAGTATATGGTCATTTGCCGCCTCTGAAAGGGCCGTCTTTCGTACGACCCTGCCCTTCCCGGTCTCAAGTATCTCAGTCTTTATCCTGTAGCGCTCATCCCTGCGCCTGTTATATCTTATGTAAATGGGGAGCTCATCCTCACTGAGTCTTCTGGCCTCGGGCTCGCTCATGAGCACCACATCCTTTATGTGCTCGCCGTGATATCCGGTCAGCAGTACCAGGAAGGAGGGCGCGAAGTCCCTGAAGGCCCCCTTTGCGGAAAGCCTTCCATACAGTGCCTCCTGATCGCAGAGGCTGTAGCCGTCTCCCGAAAAGGTCCTTGCCACTCCCCTGAAATCTCCCTCCCCAGGAAGCCTGTCCTCAGAGAAGATATCTCTTGCAAAGGACATGTCAGGCAAAGGATAATAGGACCTGCTGCCATCGAAGGGAAGACGCCTTATGGCCCTGTCCGTCTCAGCTCTGGAGAAGCAGCGCTCAGAGGCCCTCTTTTCAGCCCCGGAAAAATATCTCAGCCCGTCATTGTTGTCGAGAGCAAATACCAGGCTGCCTCCGTTTTTAAGGAAGCGTGCAAAGTAACCAAGCACCGATCTCAGCCTGTCCGTCTCCTCGGTCCTTCGTTCTCCGAAGCTGGGCGCCTCGATGCAGCTCTCCGCATATGCACAGATCCCCTCATCCATGACGGGGAGCATCACAAGATCATAGAGCTTATGGGGCTCAGTCTTGTGAAGGCCTATGTCTCCAAGCTCCCTGAGCCTGTCTCCATAGCGTTTTCTGACCACCGTGAGACCATTTTCCGAAGGATCAAAGATGTCCAGGCTCCTGGCCCTGCCTGCCAGACCGCAGTAAGCACCATAGCAGGCGCCGCAGAGCAGTATGTCCATATCCTTGCTCACGGGGAGCCAGGAGACCAGGTTCTGCCTGTCCTCGCTCAGGGCATGATAAAATTCCGGATCGTCCTCCTTTTTAAGGACAGCCCGGACATTGCCTCCGCTCTTATCAAGATCCTCGATCAGATCATATATGAATTCATCCATCATCTCTGTCTTCCAGCTTCACCGCGTGAGTCTCTGACCCCATGTCATAGACACCCACAGTGTTCTTGTTTGATATGACTGTAATGTTCAGCAGATCATAGAGCCTGTGGTACACTGTATGCTCTCCCTGCTCAAATCCGGTGCAGCTCATGCTTATGAGGTATTCACCTCCCTGGAGGTCCATCCTCTGGGTGAAGCTGCATTCGTACCGGTCACCTGCCTTCACGGGCTTTATGTCCACACCCTCGAACATGGTGTTCGTGCCGGTCAGGTCATTGCCCTTTTTGTCTCTTATGGTAAATGTAAATATGGGAGCCTCTATGGGAGCATTGAACCTTATGCGCTCCCTTATGGTAAATGTCTCTCCCTTGAGCACCAGATTCGTCAGCCTGCCGTTCTGATCCTCTATGCCAAAATCATATATCTCAGCCCTGCCGTCACCATACTCATTGACGTTTGGATTGATGTTCATCTCACTGCGCATGAGCCTTTTCTGCCCTGCATCGGAGGCTTCCGCCCGGCTTCCCTTTGAAGCCCCGGCTCCAGTCTCCCGGTCATCGGCCTCTGCTCCTGCTCCGTCCCTGGCACCGTCAGCCCTGCCGTCCTCATCTTTCCTTTCGTCAAGCATGTCCTTAAGCTGATCATACTGTCCTGCCAGTATCTTTTTATACAGATCCACCATCTCGCCGGGCCTGCCCTCTGCCACCTTTTCGCCCCGGTTCAGGAGCACTACCTTGTCGCAGTACTTCATGACAGAGCCCATGTCGTGGGTGACCATGAGTATGGTCGTGCCCTTGGCCCTCAGCTCATCCATGCGATGATAGCACTTGGCCTGGAAAAATACGTCTCCCACGGAAAGGGCCTCATCCACTATGAGTATCTCCGGATCCACGTTTATGGACAGGGCAAAGGCAAGTCTCACGAACATGCCTGAGGAATAGGACTTGACCGGCTGATACACGAAGTCTCCTATGTCCGCAAACTCCAGTATGGCCGGCAGCCTCTCGTCCATCTCCTTGCGGGAGAAGCCCATCATGGTGCCGTTCATGTATATGTTTTCTATGCCCGTATAGTCGCTGTTGAAGCCCGCTCCAAGCTCCAGCAGTGCCGATATCTTGCCGTCAGCCTTCACATAGCCCTCGGTCTTTGAAAGCACCCCGGTTATTATCTTGAGTATGGTTGACTTTCCCGAGCCGTTAGTGCCTATGATACCGCAGGACTGTCCCCTTTCCACTGAAAATGACACGTCCCTCAGGGCATAAAAATCCCTGTGGAGACATTTTCCTCTGGGGCTGAGGCTTTCCTTCAGCCTGTCTATGGGCTTGTCGTAGAGCCTGTAGACCTTTGTGACATTTTTTACTTCTATGATATTATCTGCCATCTTTTATGATCAAAGTCCCTTTACAAAGGCCTCTATCCTGTCCAGGGCCCTGCTCAGGTCCCTGAGGGAATAGGCATAGGATATCCTGAGGTGTCCCTCTCCGCACTCTCCAAAGGCAGTGCCGGGCACCACCGCCAGCTTCTGCTCATGGAGCAGCCTGGTGGCAAACTCATCGGAGCTCATGCCAAAATGGGATATATCCGGGAACACGTAAAATGCTCCCTGGGCCTCAAAGCAGTCTATGCCCATGTCCCAAAAGCGCTTAAGAAGGTACTTGCGCCTGCCGTCATATTCATTCCTCATGAGCTCTATGTCCTGATCTCCGTTTTTCAGGGCCTCCACTGCCGCATACTGAGCCGTGGTGGGAGCACACATGATGGCATACTGATGTATCTTCAGCATCTGGTCCATGATGAGCCTGGGAGCCGCAGCATACCCAAGGCGCCAGCCAGTCATGGCAAAGGACTTTGAAAAGCCGTTTATGACCACGGTCCTCTCCCTCATGCCGGGAAGTGTGGCTATGCTCACATGAGTCCTGCCCGTATAATTGAGCTCTGCATATATCTCATCGGATACCACATAGAGGTCATGCTTCTTGACGAGCTCCGCTATGGGCTCCAGATCCTCCTTCTCCATGACAGCCCCGGTAGGGTTGTTGGGATAGCAGAGGAGCAGTATCTTGGTGCGCTCCGTGATGGCCGCCTCAAGCTGCTCGGGCCTGAGCTTGTACTCATCCTTTTCCTGAAGCTCTATGGTCCTGGGCACGGCTCCTGCCAGCACGGCACAGGGCTTGTAGGATACATAGGAGGGCTCCGGTATCAGCACCTCGTCTCCCGGATCCAGCATGGCACGGAAGGCCAGGTCTATGGCCTCGGATCCGCCCACGGTCACAAGTATCTCATGCACCGGGTCATATGACAGACCATAATGTCTCTCCATGAAGCCATGGATCTCGTCCCTCAGGCTCCTAAGTCCAGCATTTGGAGAATAGAAGGTCTTTCCCTTTGTAAGGGAATATATGCCCTCCTCCCTCACATGCCAGGGGGTGTCAAAATCCGGCTCTCCCACTCCCAGGGATATGACCTCCGGGTCATTCATCTCTGCTACTATATCAAAAAACTTCCTTATCCCCGAGCTGGGGATATCCTCTATAAAACTGTTAAGTGCTCTTCTCACGACAGCTCCAGCCTTTCATCCTTTTTTGGGCTCTCTATGACGATGCCGTGATCCTTGTAATTCTTGAGCACGAACTGGGTAGAGGTGCTGAGCACTCCATCTATGGTGGAAAGCTTTTCGGACACGAACATGGCCACCTCTCTCATGGAGCGACCCTGAATAAATACGGCAAAGTCGAAGGATCCGCTTATGAGCTGGATGCTGGAGACCTCCGGATACTGCCAGATGCGCTCCGCTATCTGGTCGAAGCCCACTCCTCTCTGGGGGCTGACCTTGACCTCTATGAAGGCATCCGCCTTTTCCTCATCGGTCTTGTTCCAGTTGATGATGGCACGGTATCCGCAGATCACATGCTCATCCTCGAGCCTTTCTATCTCTCTGGCCACAGCCTCCTCATCAGCTCCTATCATGGCTGCTATATCTGCCGCACTGAGCCTTCCGTTCTTCTCTATGATGTCAAGTATCCTGTCTCTCATGTCCGTCCTTTCTCCCTGTACTTAAAATGTTTCTGCATCAGAGCGTGAGCTCCACCTTCCTGCCCGTGGGCTCATAGGCATAGTAGCGCACCCCTGCAGCATTGAGCATCCTCTTGGAAGCCCTTACCGAGGGCGTATCCGCATATTTGTCATTTGCATATATGATGGTCTTTATGCCAGCCTGTATGATGGCCTTGGCGCACTCGTTGCAGGGGAAGAGCGTCACATAAAGCCTGGCCCCCTCCAGGGAGCCTCCCCTGTAGTTGAGTATGGCGTTGAGCTCGCTGTGGGTCGTATAATAATACTTCGCATTGTAGGGGTCATCGTCCTGATGCTCCTTGCCCCAGGGGAATTCATCGTCGCTGCAGCCTCTGGGAAATCCGTTGTAGCCCATGCTGAGTATCTTGTTGTCCTGACTCACTATGCATGCTCCCACCTGAGTGCTGGGGTCCTTGGAGCGCATGCCTGAAAGCTCGGCCACTCCCATAAAGTACTCATCCCAGGTGATATAACCCTCTCTTTTATCTGACATCCCGTTACCTCCTGTCTGTTCACGCTTTTATAAAAAGCCTCTGAAGCTCGTCCGGACCGGGCCTTCGTATATAGGCGATCTCCTCCTGATCCACCCGCTTTATGGCCGGTCCCTTCATGGACCTTCCCACAACTGCTGCAGAGCCATGGCCGTATGCTCTCTCAGCCAGCGCCACGAGTCCCAAAGCGCCGCCCGACATGAGCCACACTCCCGCTCCCGCAGAATCCAGTCTGTAGGGATCCAGGGACCAGGTCTCGCATATCTCTATGGTCTGCTGCAATATGGGTATGGCCCTCTGGCTGTATTCGGCCCCAAGCCTCCTGGCCTTCAGCAGCTTCCACATGGCCGCATATATGCCGCCTTCCCCGGCCCAGGCCATGAGCCCGGCCTCTTCCTGCTGCCTTGCAAGGCCTTCAAGCTCCCGCAGGGCCTCCACCGATGCACAGACCTCCTCTGTCTCATCAGCCCCTCCAGAGCCCTCACAGCCCATACCAGCCTCACAAAGAGGTCTGAAAAAGAAAGCCGGATAGGTCTCAAGGAGCCTTGATCTGAGGCTCTCTTCATTATATATGATACGGCTCCCGCTAAGCCCCGCAAAGCCTGTTATCACTATGTCAAATGCTGATTCTCTCATAATGTCAAAGTAACAGCCGTCATCCGGCTGTTACCTGCAAGATCTCTGCCGACCGATCAAAGGGCATATGCCAAAAGAGGCACTACCATGGCAAGCACAAGTATCACGGCTATGGCCGCAGTTATGATCTTCCTGGTTCTCTTTTTCATGGGATCAACTCCAATCTATATATCTTTATATTTAAAAACGGCCTTCTCCTTACCGGGAAAGCCCTGGTTCCTCCGGTCATTATACTTATTTTTCCGCCGAAGGGCAATACTCTCTGAGAAAGCAGTGGCCACAGTCCGGCCTCTGGGCCTGGCATATGGTCCTGCCCAGGGTTATGAGGTCTATGTTCCAGAGTATCCAGTGATCCTCCGGAAGTATGTCCATGAGCTCAAATTCCGCCTTGGTGGGGTCATCAGTATCCGTGATGCCGAGCTTCCTGCTTATACGCTTCACATGGGTATCCACCACTATGCTGGGTATGCCGTAGACATTTCCCCTTATGACATTTGCAGTCTTGCGGCCCACGCCCGGAAGCTTCGTCAGCTCATCTATGTCAGAGGGCACCTCTCCGCCGTACTCCTCAAGCAGCACCCTGGCGCAGGCTATGATGTTCCTGGCCTTGTTGTTGTAAAAGCCGGTCTGATATATGTCCCGCTTAAGCTCCTCCAGATCAGCCTCTGCAAATGCCTTCAGATCCGGATACTTCTTATAAAGCTTTTCCGTCACCATATTGACCCGGGCGTCAGTGCACTGGGCGCTCATGATGGTGGAAAACAGCAGCTGCCAGGGAGTCTCATGGTTCAGGTAGCAGCGCAGATCCGTGCCATACTCCCGATCCAGGGCCTCAAGTATCCCTGACAGTCTCTCAGCCTTTGCCTTTTTGCTTTCTCTTGCCATATGGATCTCTCCTGTATATCCGATCTGCCCTGACTCAGGTCTCCTGTGCCTTCGTATTCAGGCCTTTATGACATTGCCGCCTGCGGCCTTCCTGAGTCTGTTCATGACTGCAAAGCCTATGTCGCTTTCGTCAACTCCCTCAGCCAGTATCCGGTCCACGTCCTCCTCATCCATCTCACGAAGAGCTGCAAAGAGCTCGTGGGCCCAGCTTTTTTCCTGGGTGCTCCTTCCCAGGTCCATGATGACCATGGACTCCGTATCATATATATGAAGGCTTCCGAGCCTCCTGCTCTCCGGAGCCCCTGTGCCTTCCTCACTCAGAGCCTCGAGCACCAGACCGCAGACCTCACTGGAGGCTATAAGCCCCAGCTTCCTGCCCTCTGATCTCTCCCTCAGGGCCAGCTCTATCATACGTTCTGCCGTGCGGCTCTCCCTGTCGGCACCCTCTCCTGCCTCCGCCTCTATGATGATCATGGGCGCCTTGGGAGCGTAATGCCTGTATTTCATGCCGGGAGCTTTGGGATGCTCATCCTTTTCAAGAGGCTTCTTTACTGCCGGATCCACGGCTATGTCCCTGCCCAGGGCCTCTCTCAACATCTCCCTGGTCACGGCGCCCGGTCTCAGCAGCACAGGCTCCTCCCCGCTTACATCTACTATGGTAGATTCAAGTCCTATGGTGCAGCTTCCGCCGTCCACCACTGCCTCCACCCTGCCTTTAAGGTCCTCCATGCAGTGGGCTGCCGTAGTGGTGCTGGGCCTTCCCGAGGTATTTGCACTGGGGGCCGCCACCGGCACTCCGGCCAGCCTTATAAGCTCTCTTGCCACCGGATGAGAGGGCATGCGAAGTGCCACCGTATCCAGCCCTCCCGTGGTCTCATGAGGCACCAGCTCAGACTTGGGCATGATCAGAGTAAATGGTCCCGGCCAGAAGGCCTCCGCAAGCTTCCTCGCCTCATCGCTGTATACCGATACCAGCGGCTCTATGTCCTCAAATTCCGTGATATGTACTATGAGCGGATTGTCAGAAGGGCGCCCCTTAGCCGCATATATGCGCCTTGAGGCATCCTTCATAAGAGCATTTCCTCCCAGTCCATAGACCGTCTCCGTGGGAAATGCCACTAGCCCTCCGTCTCTTAGTATGGCTGCTGCCTCCCGAAGCTTCTCCAGATCCTCAGGTGACAGTGCTCCCTCGCTGTTATATCCATTTAGCTCATATAAAGCTGTATCCATCCTGCTTCCTGTCTTTCTGTGTTTCTTTTATGGGGCCCTTTTCCACGTATGTTGACTCTCGCTTACGGTCAGCCGTTCATGTCCAGGAGCTCCCATATGGAGGCGGGCTCGAAGCCAAGTCTCCATCCGGCTACTCCTGCCAGGCCATGCTCCTTCATGAGGTCCAGCTTGAGGCTCAGGGACCTCTCGTCCTCGAGCCACATCCTCTCAGTCACGCCATCCAGCTGTCTCTCTGCATAGTACTGTCCGGTCTCATCGTCCCATACTATCTCCATGCCGTTCTGCTCTGCATAGTCCGCAGCGGCGGTCATGCCCATGGCTGTGGATCTCACGCTGGAGCCGGAATCCTTCCAGAGCCTGGTATAGAAGGGCACTGCATTTATCAGATGCTCAGCCTCCACGCTCTCAAGAGCCCTGGTTATGCCAAGCTCAGTATAGCCTATGGACGCTACCGAGCCCGCCTCCTCAGAGGAGGAATTGTGCTCGTCATAGCCCATGATCACCACATAATCCGCAAATATGCCCTGCTCAGACAGGTTGTAGTGGTCATTGAACTCATAGGGCACGTAGTTGTCTATGGAAAGGGTCAGTCCCCTCTCATGGCAGGCCACTGAAAGTTCCCTGTAGAACTGCTCATAGCTGGGTCCCGCATCCGAGGGAAGGGACTCAAAGTCAAGGTTGAAGCCGTCATAGCCATAGGTCTCCGCATCGGCCATGAGTCTGGCTATGAAGTCTCTCCTGTTGGTGCTGAGAGCAAAATAATCTCTGGTGCTGAAGTCGGAAAAGCCTGTGGGGTCATTGAAGTTGTCCACCACTGCCCAGACCTTCATGCCCATGGCATGAGCCTTGTCCACATAGTCCCTGGAGGAAAAGTTGTTGTAGCCTCCCTCGGCACTGTTTATCTGTATCCAGGTAGGGCATATGACATTCATATGTCCTCCGGTATTTGCCACATAGGCATCAAAGCCCTCGTTTGCCGCAGCGCTTCCCGTGACCAGATGCCAGGACATGACCACAGCCTCGTCCAGCATGGCATACTGGGGCCTGGGCTCCTCCCACTGGGGATCATAGTCCTGTTCCGTGGTATCTGAAAGCCTCTTTGACTGGCAGTAGCCTATGAAGCCGTCCTTCGTCACTACCCTGGACCAGTTTTCCGTGGAATCAAGGACAGTGACCAGGTCTCCCTTTTCCATGTCAGTCAGGATCTCTGCCTTTATGCCGCTGTTGACCCTGAGACTGGTGTCACGCTTCACCTCGGCCTCATTTATGGGTCCCATCTCATGGTATATGAAGGCCCTCTTGGCAGCCGTATCCTCTGAGGCAAAGCTAAGGTACGTCACATCTCCCGCATGGGATGCCACGAAGGAAAGGGACAGGTACATGCCGCCCTCCTCATCCAGTATAAATACCGGATGGCCCTGGTCATCCAGACTGTCGCTGTCATAGTCATCCACCCGATCGGGTAGCACATAGGTCAGCATGGTCTCCTGGGGGCTCCAGTAAAACCGGCTTGAGATATGCTCATGCACCCAGCCTATGGGCAGATATACCTCTCCGTCCCTGGCCATGGCCCGGGTCTCCGTATCACCGGCATTGTTATAGTATATCTTGACCTCGTCTCCGGCCACCTCGAACCACTCGTTCAGGTCCTTGCGCTCCTTGGTGGGAGTGTATTTTTCGATAATGGGCCTGCCCACCATCCAGCCCATGAGCACCAGGCACAGAAGCGCCACAAGGGCAAAAAACCTGCTGCTGTTCCTTCTGCTGTTGCCTTTTTTCCTTGATCTCACCGGCCTGCTTCCATCGCTGCCCTCATCCAGGAGGAAATCCATGTGATCAAGGTCTCTATTGTATGAACTTTTATGTCTTCTTCTCTGAGCCATATATCTCTTTCCGCCCGCAGGCTCTTCATCCCTGCGAGGCTGCCCTTTGCGGGCACCTGTCCAGTATATCATCGATAAGGGCTAAAAGCAATTTTTGAAATTTTTATAAAATAATCCCTTCCTCTATTGATAACTTACGGCTTTTGGCATATTATAAGGTCGAGGTAGAAGATGAGAATAGAAAGAATAAATGAAAATTCAATACGTTGTATCCTTACAAGCTTTGATCTATCGGTACGTAACCTGAACCTCAGGGAGCTCACATACGGCAGCGACAAGGCCAGGAAGCTTTTTGACGAGATGATGACAAGAGCCAGCGACGAGGTAGGCTTCAATGCGGAGAACACTCCCATCATGATAGAGGCCATACCCATGACCGGCAATGCCATACAGATAGTCATCACCAAGGTCGAGGATCCGGAGGAGCTGGATACGAGATTTTCAAAATTCTCCCAGTCCCGTCAGGCTGCCATGCAGAACAACGAGTGGCTCAGGAAGCTTACCAACGAGCTGCTTGAGGGTGCTGACGGCATACTTCAGAAGCTCCGCGAGAGCGGCCTCATAAGCGACGCCCAGGCAGCCCAGATCTCCCAGGGACGTTCAGCTTCAGGAAAGGCTCAGGCACCTGCTGCCTCTACGGAGGACCACAGGATCTTTGCCTTTGATGATCTTGACAAGGTCATCGCCGCCTCCAAGGCCATAGCCTCATTTGATACCGATTCAAAGCTTTACAAAAAGGAAGGCGGGGACAGCTATTATGTCCTCGTGCTTAAGATGCAGCCAGATAAGTCCGAGGATTTCCTCAAGGCCTGCAACATGATCGCCGAATACGGCAGGAAGCTCAGATCAGGAGCTGCTTCCCTCGCTTACTACGATGAGCATTACAGGACCGTGGTAGCGGAGCAGGCAGTCCAGAAGCTTGGCAGGATCTGAGGCCGTTGCTCTGACATAAGCTGAAGCATCTCAAAACACATATCAGGCCCGGGATCATACCGGTCAGACGGGTCTTAGAAAGGATTAGCAAAAAATGAAACAGATCGACAAGAACATGATGATCGGTGATCTTATCCAGGTGGATGAGCTCATCACCCCCATACTTATGCGTGCAGGCATGCACTGCCTCGGATGTCCCGCATCACAGATGGAGACCCTTGAGGAGGCCTGCATGGTGCACGGCATAGACTGCGACTCACTGGTCAGCAATATCAACGAAGTGCTGGCTGACAGATAAGGATTTCCGGCAAACAAAGACGGAGTCAGGATGATATCATCCTGGCTCCGTTTTTTATCTCTTCAGCATTAAGCCTGTTCCTTTCAGCCGTAGGCCCTTTCCTTGCCGGTGAACCTGGTGGTATTTGCATGCCAGTTTAGGGTGACCGTACCTATGGGGCCGTTCCTCTGCTTGGCTATGATGACCTCAGCCTCACCCTTTTTGTCACTGTCCGGCTCATAATATTCGTCACGATACAGGAACATGACCAGGTCAGCATCCTGCTCTATGGCTCCCGACTCACGAAGGTCTGAGAGCATGGGTCGCTTGTCCGCTCTCAGCTCACAGGCTCTGGAAAGCTGAGACAGAGCTATGACAGGACAGTTCATCTCTCTGGCCAGGGCCTTCAGGGATCTTGATATGTCAGAGACCTCCTGCTGCCTGTTGTCGCTCTTTTTTGAGCTTCCGCTCATGAGCTGCAGATAGTCTATGATGATCAGATCCAGTCCTCTCTCCAGCTTGACCTTCCTGCATTTGCTCCTGAGCTCCGGCACCGATATGCCCGGAGTATCGTCTATGATGATGTTCGAGCCTCCGACCCTGTCTGCGGAATCTATGAGTCTCGGCCAGTCGCTGTCAGAAAGCTTTCCCGAACGGATGAGCTGGGCATCCACTCCTGAATCCATGGACAGCATACGATTGACCAGCTGGTTCGAGCTCATCTCCAGGGAAAAGATCATGCAGGGCCTTTCCTTCTTGATGGCCACATATTCCAGTATGTTGAGCACGAAGGCGGTCTTTCCCATGGAGGGCCTGGCCGCTACGAGTATGAAATCCGAAGGCTGAAAGCCTGTGGTCATGTAGTCCAGATCCGTAAAGCCGGAGGGCACTCCTGTGATATGGTCCTTCAGCTGAGAGGCCTCCTGTATCTTCTGCATGACCTCCAGCACCACATCGTCTATGGGCTTGTATTCCGCCGCTCCCTTTGACTTTATGAGCTCAAAGAGCGCCTTTTCCGTATCGTTGAGTATGTCCTCGGTGTCCTGGCTGCCCTCATAGCATTTCTGTACTATCTCCTCACTGGCCTTTATGAGCCTTCTGAGTATGGCCTTTTCATGTACTATGTCCGCATAGGTGCGGGCATTGACCGAGGTGGGCACCGCGCTCAGTATGTCCCTCAGGAAATCCGTGCTCTGCATCTCAGGAGGAGCGCCGTCACGGAGCAGCCTGTCCCTGACCGTGACAAGATCCACGGGGATGTCCTCGTTATACAGCTCCCTTATGGCCTCGAACATGATGCCATACTGCCTGTGATAAAAGTCCTCCTTGGTAAGGACCTCCACGGCCTCGGTTATGGCATCCCTGTCCATGAGCATGGAGCCTACCACTGACATCTCCGCCTCTATGCTCTGAGGGGCTATCCTTTTTAAAGCATTGTCCTCCATGCTCAGGCTTCCTCTACCTTGAGCAGGATCTCAGCATTTATATCCTTGTGGAGCTTAAGCTTCACGTGCTGCTCTCCCAGAGCCTTTACAGGCTCCATGACTATCTTCTTCTTGTCTATCTCTATCTTGGCCTCATCCATGATGGCCTTGGCCACCTCCTTGCCGGTGACTGAGCCAAAGGTCTTGCCATCCTTGCCCGCCTTTATGCGCACTGTAAAGGTCCTGCCGTCAAGCTTTTCCTTCACCTCCCTGGCGCTGGCCATCTTGGCCGCCTCCAGCTTTTCCATGTTTGCGTTCTGAAGCTTGAGATCGTTCAGGTTTGCCGCATTTGCCTCCACGCCCAGCTTCCTGGGTATGATATAGTTCCTTCCGTAGCTGTCATTTACCTTTACGACAGTACCCTTCTTTCCAAGAGATTTTACATCCTCAAGAAGTATGATCTGCATTATAAAACATCTCCTTCATTCATCATCTCGTCTATGACGGCCTTGAGCTTATCCTTTGCCTCCTCCAGAGTCATGTCAGACAGCTGAGCTCCGGCTACGGATTTATGGCCGCCGCCTCCCAGTTTTTCCATCATGACCTGGACATTGACCTCGTCTATGCTCCTTGCCGACAGATAAATCTTATCATTCCAGGGGGTCAGGACTATGGCCGCCTTTATACTCCTTATATCCAGCAGGCTGTTGGCTGCCTGGGCGCCTACTACCGTAGGTGATTCAGTGCCCTCGGGGTCACATACGCCTATGGCGAAGCATTCCCTGTATATCTCAGCCTTATCCACTGCAGCCGCCTTGGCCCGATAATCATTTATGTCGTCCCTGAACATCTTGCGGACACGGACTATGTCTGCGCCGTTCCGCTTCAGGTAGGCCGCCGCCTCAAAGGTGCGGACTCCCGTCTGGTTGGTAAAGTTCTGGGTGTCCACCACCATGCCTGCATACATGGCATCAGCCTCCTGGGAGGTCAGCCTGATGTCGTCTCCTATATACTGGAGTATCTCAGCCACCAGCTCCGAGGAGGATGAGGCATAAGGCTCCACGTATGAAAGGACTGCGTTCCGTATGGTCTCCGAGGTCTTGCGGTGATGGTCTATGACCACCACGGTATCGCAGGCCTCCAGCAGCCTTGGCTCCTCAGTATAGCTTGGCCTGTTGACATCGGATACCACCACTATGGTCTCGTCATCCACAAGCTCCATGGCCCTGTCGCCGCTTATGAACATGTCCCTGGGATAGTCCGGGCTGTCCGTGAACTGCTTCTTTATGGGCTTTACCGCATTGTCTGAGCTGTTCATGACTATGTAAGCCTTCTTGCCGTACACGGAGGCTATCTTCCAGAAGCCCACCGCTGCTCCCAGGCAGTCCACATCGGCCATCTTGTGGCCCATGACTATGAGCTTGTCCTTGGAATCCAGCAGCTCCTTGAAGGCATGGGCCTTGACGCGGGCCTTGACACGGGTGGTCTTTTCGACCGCCATGGACTTGCCTCCAAAATACTGTATGTCCTCTCCGTCCTTTATGACGGCCTGGTCTCCGCCTCGTCCCAGAGCCAGGTCTATGGCCGTCCTGGCAGCCTCATGGTCGGTCTTGTAGTCTCCTCCCTCCATGCCTATGCCTATGCTCAGGGTCAGGGACATCTCGTTTCCTATGTTGATGGTCTTGACATCCTCCAGCACAGAGAAGCGGTC
>CALWHG010000013.1 GCA_944380315.1 uncultured Lachnospiraceae bacterium | reverse complement strand
GGACAGGGTCATACCCATGCTGCCAAAGAAGCTTTCAAACGGCATCTGCTCTCTCAATGAGGGAGAGGACAGGCTGACCCTGTCCTGCATCATGGACATAGACAAAAAGGGAGACATAGTAGGACACAGGATAGTCGAGGGCATCATAAGGAGCCGCCGAAGGCTGACCTATAAGTATGCCTACGCCCTGCTTACGGACAAGAAGACCGCCAGGGCTGAGAAGGACAGGGAGCTTGTGGAGATGCTCAGGCTCATGCTGAAGCTCTCCCGTTTACTGAGGAGAAAAAGGCAGAAGGAGGGGGCGGTCGATTTTGACTTCCCTGAGTCAGTCATAGCCCTGGATGATAGGGGCAGGGTGACCGACATACATCCCTATGAGATAAATGATGCAAACAGGCTCATAGAGGACCTGATGCTGGCGGCAAATGAGACGGTGGCAAAGGAATTCTGCAAAAGGGAGGTACCCTTCCTCTACAGAGTGCACGAGGCTCCCTCGGAGGAAAAGGCTCAGGAGCTCATAAGCCTGGTGCAGGGGCTGGGCTTTCCGGTCAGACGTGGAAAGGCCGGACTTTCTGATCCCAGAGACCTTTCCGCCATACTTAAGAAGGTGGAGGGGAGCCCGGAGGCTCCGCTTGTGGAGAAGACGGCTCTTAGGTCCATGAGCAAGGCAAGGTACACGGTGGAATGTACCGGACATTACGGACTTTCCAAGAAGTACTATACACATTTCACATCGCCCATACGAAGGTACCCGGATCTTCAGATACATCGCATCATAAAGGATTATCTGAAGTCGGATGGCCTTAAGAAAAAGAGGATAAAGCATTATGCAGCCATACTTCCGGGTGTGGCAGATACCTGCTCAGACCAGGAGCGCAGGGCCGATGAGCTCGAGAGAGACTGCGTAAAGCTGAAGAAATGCGAGTACATGTCCCGCTTTATAGGAGAGGAATTTGATGGTATAATATCCGGAGTTACGGCTTACGGATTTTATGTGGAGCTGCCGAATACCTGTGAGGGCATGGTGCATGTCAACTCACTGGTGGACGACTACTATGTATTTGATGAGAAGAAGCTGAGTCTTACGGGAGAGAGGAGAGGAAGATCCTTCAGGCTCGGAGACAGCGTGCATATCATAGTGGTATCAGCGGACAAGCTCATGAGGACAGTGGATTTCAGGATTTATGGCTAAGGACAGTATCAAGATCATAGCAAACAATAAGAAGGCCTATCACGATTATTTCGTGGATGAGAAGATAGAGGCCGGCATAGAGCTTTTCGGAACTGAGGTCAATTCCATGAGGCTTGGACACTGCGCGGTCAAGGAGGCCTACATAAAGGACAAGGATGGAGAGCTCTTCATCTATGGCATGCATGTCAATCCCTATGAAAAGGGCAACATTTTCAACAAGGATCCCCTGAGGACCCGCAAGCTGCTACTTCATAAAAAGGAGATAGCAAGGCTCATAGGCAAGACATCAGAAAAGGGGTATGCACTCATACCCCTCATGGTCTATTTTAAAGGCTCCCGGGTAAAGGTCGAGGTAGGCCTTTGCCGGGGCAAAAAGCTCTATGACAAGCGCGAGGACATGGCCAGGAAGAGCCAGAAGCGGGAGCTCGAGAGAGATTTCAAGCAGGCAAACATAAGAGTCTGAGGCTCAGCCCTCAGACTTTTCTTCATCTTCAGCTTCCAGGATGTCCTTTATGGTGTTTTTGATGATGCGGAAGGCTATGGGATTCTTTCCGCTGTTGACAACTATGTCGGCAAGTCTCCTGGTGGGCTCTACATAGAGATAGTGCATGGGCTTGACTGTGGCAAGATACTGATCCATGATGTTTTCTATGTCGCGGCCCCTTTCCTTAGTATCCCTGATCACACGACGCAGTATGCGCTCATCGGCATCGGCATCCACAAATATCTTTATGTCCATGAGCTCACGAAGCTTGGGATCGTACAGGGTAAGTATGCCCTCTATGATTATGACTTTCCTGGGCTCCACGAGCACGGTCTCACTGGCTCTGTTATGCTTTGAGTAATCATAGGTGGGAGAGACCACGGGGCGGCCCTCCTTAAGCTCAATGAGGTCATGTACCAGCAGGTCCTCATCAAAGGCATCGGGATGGTCGTAGTTGAGGAGCTTCCTTTCCTCAAAGGGCATGTCATCGTGGGCCTTATAATAGTTATCATGATAAAGCACCGATATGGAATCTCCGAAGGCCTTTTTGAGACGATTTGTAAAGGTGGACTTTCCTGATCCGGTACCTCCGGCTATTCCTATGATCACTGGTTTCATATCATACTCCTTCCTGAAAGCGCTGTCCCTATGGTCGCCATGGCATATGGCATATGCGGGCTCAGGCCTTGTTTATAAGTGAATTTATGACATCCGAGGCTATGAGCAGCCCCGCGGCTGACGGTACGAAGGATATGGATGCAGGAGCCCTGGTGCCTGTCTTTTTTGGCTCCTCAGTGGAGTAGCATACCCTGAGTCCCTTGATTCCCCGGGCTTTCAGCTCCTTCCTCATGACACGGCAAAGAGGGCAGACGGAGGTATCATATATGTCTGCCATACGAAGGAGCTCCGGATGGAGCTTGTTGCCCGTGCCGCAGCAGGATACAAGGGGAATGTCATGGCCGCTGCAGTAGACCGCCAGTGCGATCTTTGCGGATACGGTGTCGATGGCATCCACCACATGATCTATGGGACCGGCCTCCGTGGCCCAGGAAAACAGGCTGTCCATGTCCTCGGCCCTTATGAAGTCCCTGAGGGTCCTTATCTCTATATGATGATCTATGTCCAGGCATCTGGCTTTTGCCGCATCTGTCTTGTACATGCCAAGTGTGCTCTCAAGGGCATAGAGCTGGCGGTTAAGGTTAGTCACCTCCACCTTGTCAGAGTCGACAAGAGAGAGCCTGCCTATGCCTGCCCTGGCCAGGGCTTCGCATACGTAGGAACCTACGCCTCCAAGCCCAAGGAGCAGTATATGAGCTCCCCTTAGCCTCTGAAGCCCGGCCTCTCCTATGAGCAGCCTTGTGCGGCTGTCCTTATCTGTTATAGCTTCTCTGCTTTCATTGTTATCCATACCTTTATAAATATAACACATATCCGGCGGGAAGGATAGGACAGATATGACTATACTGGACGGTCGGCATATGATATAATCTGATACATCATGGATGGAAGAAAGAAGAAGTTCATAAAGGAGCTCCTTGAAAAGCCCAGGGCAAGACGATCCTCAGGGCTTTTTATCGTGGACGGACCGAAGATGTGCGCAGAGGTCCCTCCGGAGCAGGTTGAGGAGATATATGTATCAGAGGGGCTGCTTGCCTCTGAGCATGCAGGGGAGCTTTCGGAGCTCCTTGGGGCCAGAGGCTTTGAGGTCATAAGCGACAGGGATATGAAGCAGATCTCAGACACGGTGACTCCCCAGGGTATCATAGCCCTGGTAAGGCAGAGGAGGACGAAGGGGCTTGGAGAGATACTGGAGAGCATCGCAGGCTCCGGAGCTTCCGGGCTCATAGTAGGGCTTGAGGCGGTACAGGATCCGGGAAATGTAGGCACCATACTGAGGAGTGCGGAGGCCGCAGGTGCCTCTGCGGTCATATGTGATCGCGACTGTGCAGACATATATGCCCCCAAGGTGGTCAGGTCCACCATGGGTGCGGTGCTCAGGCTCCCGGTACTGCAGGTGGAGGACCTCTGTGTCTCGGCTGACAGGCTCAGGCAGGAGGGCTTTGAGGTGCTTGCTGCACATCTGAAGGGGAGCAGGGATTATGACATGGCCGACCTGACCGGGCCCTCATATATACTTATAGGCAATGAATCCAGAGGCCTTTCAGAGGAGCTGAGCGATCGGGCCACCTGTCTGGTAAAGATACCCATGCTGGGCCATACAGAGTCCCTGAACGCTGCGGTGGCGGCCTCAGTCATACTTTTTGAGGCTGCAAGGCAGAGAAGGAGAGGCTCAGGCGGCTGCTGACTTGAAGAAGCGGCCCTGATATGATATAATTTTTACCCACGATGTTGTCATAAGGAGTTTTGATGCAGGGGAAGAAGAGATATTCTCCGAGGAAACTTGGGACCATATTGGATGCAGCGCATATAGCCATAGGCATATGCGTAGTGCTCATGGCCATATTTGCATTTTTCGATCCTGAGAGATATATGTATCTGTTCCCGCTCATATTCCTTCTGGCTTCGGTCCTGAACTTCCTGACCGGATGGTTCTATATCAGGATGTATCCGAGGGTCAGGAAAAAGAAGGCCGCAGGCAGCCTTTATATGGTCATAGGCACCATCACCGCGCTGCTCTGCATCATAAGCGCTGTAGCGATATACAGGAACATATAAGGAGGCTGGCTTTGACTTTAGACAAGCAGAAATTTCTGGCAAAGATCCATAAGCTTTCTGAAAAGGGAAAGGCAGAGGGAGGCAGGCTCAACGTGGACGATATCAACGATGAGTTCAAAGACGATGACCTGAGCCCCGATGAGTTTGAAGAGATATTCAAATTCCTGGAGACTGCCGGAGTATCAGTCGATACTTCCGAGGCGGAGCAGGAAAAGGAGACCGCGCCTGAGGAGCCGGATCTTTCGGACCTGACCCCTGATAAGCTGGACAGCATAGATGATCTCCTCATAGATGATCTGTCGGATGATTTTTCAGACGAGTTTTCTGAAAAGAGCGCCGACGAGGATGTGGACATAGACAATGTGGACCTGCTGGAGGGAGTGGGCACTGAGGATCCGGTGCGCATGTATCTCAAGGAGATAGGTACCGTACCCCTGCTTACAGCCGATGAGGAGCTTGAGCTGGCAAAGAGGAAGGCAGAGGGCGACGAGGCTGCCAAGGAGAGGCTCATAGAGGCCAACCTGAGACTGGTGGTCAGCATAGCAAAGAGATATACGGGCAGAGGCATGAGCTTCCTGGATCTGGTCCAGGAGGGTAACCTGGGACTCATAAAGGGAGTAGAGAAGTTTGATTATACCAAGGGTTACAAGCTGTCCACCTACGCGACCTGGTGGATCAGACAGTCAGTGACCAGAGCCCTGGCAGATCAGGCCCGTACCATCAGAGTGCCCGTTCACATGGTGGAGACCATAAACAAGATGTCGAAGATGCAGCGTAAGCTGACACTGGAGCTCGGCTATGAGCCCAGCATACCGGAGCTTGCAAAGGCACTGGACATGACCGAGGAGAAGGTCATGGAGATCATGCAGATCGCCAGGGAGCCTGCATCCCTTGAGACACCCATAGGCGAGGAGGATGACTCCAATCTGGGTGACTTCGTGGCAGATTCAAATGTGGTCACTCCTGAGCAGAACGTGGAGTCTGTCATGCTCAGAGAGCACATAGACAGTCTGCTTGGAGATCTCAAGGAGAGGGAGCGTCAGGTCATAGTCCTGCGCTTCGGACTTGAGGACGGCCATCCCAGGACCCTGGAGGAGGTCGGCAAGGAGTTCAACGTCACCAGAGAGCGTATAAGGCAGATCGAGGCCAAGGCCCTCAGGAAGCTCAGGAACCCTGTCAGATCCAAGCGTATCAGGGACTTCCTTCAGTGTTATGGCTCAGGTACAGAAGAAAAACTATCAGAAGGAGCTCGATCTCATCTTGGATGGGATCCTGAAGGCGGGGACGAGGCCCCGCCTTCTTTTGCATGCATGCTGTGCCCCCTGCTCCTCCTACGTGCTCGAATATCTCTCCAGGTATTTTGACATAACCCTGTTCTTTTACAATCCAAACATGGACAGCAGGGAGGAGTATGACAAAAGGAGGGCAGAGCTCGAAAGGCTGGTGGCCTCCATGGGACTGGATATAAAGGTACTGGCTCCTGACTATGATCCTAAGGAGTTTTATGAGACCGTCAGGGGACATGAAAAGGACCCGGAGAGGGGAGAGCGGTGTGGACTTTGCTTCGGACTGAGGCTTCGGAGGACTGCCGAGCTTGCAAGGGAGGCCCGAGACCGTGGAGAGCCTTATGACTATATATGCACGACCCTCAGCATAAGTCCTCTCAAGGACGCTGCGCTCCTTAACCTTATAGGCCAGGAGGAGGCCTCGCGGCTCGGGGAGCATTTCCTGAGCTCCGACTTCAAGAAGAGAGAGGGCTATAAGCGCAGCATAGAGCTTTCGGAGAAGTACGGCCTTTATCGGCAGGACTACTGCGGATGTGTATTTTCCAAGGTTGACAGAGGGGCTTAGGCAAGTTAAAATATTAAGGTATCATTATATCAGGAGGCGGCATTATGGTAAGTAAAGAAGTAACTATAGTTAATCCATCGGGGCTTCATTTAAGACCTGCCGGCAATCTGAGTCAGACTGCCATGCGCTTCAAGTCGGATGTGATCATTACATTTCAGGAAAAGACCATAGTTGCCAAGTCCGTGCTCAATGTCATGGCGGCGGGTATCAGATGCGGCGACAAGATAAACATACAGTGCTCAGGAGTCGATGAGGACGAGGCACTGAAGGTCCTCTGCGAGGCCATAAACAGCGGCCTGGGAGAGGGCAGGAACGCCTGACTTAAGGTAAATGTAAGCAAGACCCCCATTGTCTTTTCAGGCAAATGGGGGTTTAATATTAATCAAAGATTGGAGATCTAAAGATGAGCGACGAATGCAGCGGAAGCTGCAGCTCCTGCGGTGCGGATTGCCCCAGCGCAGGCAGCAGCGGCAGTGCCCAGACTACTGATTTCAGGGCCAAGCTTGCCGACATAAGTTCGGTAAAACACGTATACGCGGTCATGAGCGGAAAGGGCGGGGTAGGAAAGTCCATGGTGACCAGCCTCCTTGCAGCCTCCTTCCAGAAGAAGGGCTACAGCACCGCCATACTCGATGCGGACATCACCGGTCCCTCCATCCCCATGGCCTTTGGCGTGGACGGACAGGGCCTTGATGTGACACCTGACGGAAAGCTCATGATGCCCGTAAGGAGCATGAACGGCACCCAGATCATATCAGCGAACCTTCTGCTTCAGCAGAACACTGATCCCATCATCTGGAGAGGAGCCCTCATATCAGGAGCAGTGCAGCAGTTCTGGACAGAGACCTACTGGCAGGATGTGGACTATATGTTCGTGGACATGCCTCCGGGAACAGGAGACGTACCCCTTACAGTATTCCAGTCACTGCCCATAGACGGCATCATAGTTGTGACCAGCCCTCAGGAGCTGGTATCCATGATAGTGACCAAGGCTGTGAACATGGCCGAGAAGATGAGCCTGCCCATAGTAGGCATCATCGAAAACATGTCCTATGTGGAGTGCCCTGACTGTCACAGGAAGATATATCTCTTTGGTGAGAGCCATATAGACGAGGTAGCGAAGAAGCATGGCCTTTCCGTGCTTGCCAAGATACCCGTGGATCCTTCCATAGCTCAGATGACTGACGCCGGAAAGATCGAGTATGTGGATGCCTCCTTCATGGACAGGGCTGTGTCTGACATCATAGCCATAGACAAGGCGGTAGGAAGATAATATAAGCTTGTATCATGAACATGCATAAGATCAAATTGACAATGACAGCGGCTCTGATCTCCCTTTGCACTGCTTTTGGTGCATTGGCGGCAGAGCCGTCAGTCGTATATGAAGGAAGCGGGAGCCTGGTCATGCCCGGAGCTGAGACCGTCATGGACGGGTCAGAGCAGTTTGGCAGGATCACGGCCCCTTCAGTATTTGAAAACAGCTATACGGGGCTGTCCATAAGCATACCCCAGGGCTATGAGGCTGAGCTTGGAGGAGAGACCTTTTACGATCCAAACGGAGCCCTTGCCCTTTATGGCTATGTGCCGGATCTGCTGCTGTCCTCCTATGCAGCATTTACGGTGGATGCGCCGGATCCGGAGATGGAGACGGACGATACCTCCGTACTCATGGCCTACTTCCTTTCAAAGAAGGGGGCCGATGGGCAGGACCGGGATCTCAATGCCTATCTGGAGGGAGTCATAGGCAGACTGATACGAAACGATAACCTGATACCCTATATCCAGAAGTCGGATGTGCAGCTTGGCGGGGAGACCTATCTGTCCTACAGGCTGGACTATACTGAGGCCATACAGCAGTATTATCATACTGTATTTGCCAAGTATGCGGAGCATCCGGCCTTCGATGAGCGCTTCAGCTTCCGGGCAGAGCTTTACTGCAGGGACCTTGGAGATAAATATTATGTGCTCATGTACGTAAAAAATGGTGAAAGATTTGAAAGGACAGCAGACCTGACCTCGTATATATTTTAAGATGGATGCGGACACCAGGACAAAATCAAATAGGAAGCCCATCATATCGGTCCGGGACCTTTATAAGATATACAGGGTAGGCGACAACAGGGTGCATGCCCTGGACGGAGTCAGCTTTGACATATATAAGGGTGAATTTGTGGCCATAGTGGGAGCCTCAGGCTCGGGGAAATCCACTCTGCTCAACATGCTTGCAGGGCTTGAGCCGCCTACGAAGGGTGAGATAAGCATAGCAGGGAAAAGGATAGACAGGCTGTCAGAGTCTCAGCTCGTGGCCTTCAGGAGGACGAACGTGGGCTTCATCTTCCAGAGCTACAATCTCCTTAGCACCATGAATGCTGAGGAAAATGTAGCCATGCCCCTTATGTTCAGAGGGGTCAGGCGGAGCGAGCGCCTGGCAAAGGCCAGAAAGCTCATGAAATTAGTAGGTGTGCTTGATCAGGCGGAGCATATGCCGAACCAGATGTCCGGAGGACAGCAGCAGAGGGTCGGTATAGCCAGGGCGCTGGTGTCAGATCCCAGGATCATATTTGCGGACGAGCCCACAGGTAACCTGGATTCCAGGACCAGCATGGATGTGCTCAGGCTCATGCAGAGGCTGGTGAGAGAGGAAAAGCAGACACTGGTCATGGTCACTCATGATGATTCCATAGCATCCTATGCCGATAAGCGGATACGCATATCTGACGGAAAGATCATATCCATGGAGGAAAACGATGGCGAAAGGTAGATTAAAAGCTGTGACAAAAAGACTTACAGCCCTGATGCTTGCAGCAGGGATGCTGGTCATGAGCGGAGCCACAGGTACTCTCAGGGCACAGGCTGCCTACAACGATACTAATCTCAATACCTTCATACATAACGGAGAGTCCATACCTGAGGGTACTCCGGGCCTCCCCCTGACCATAAATTTCCGCTTCGGCTATGACGGGGTACAGGGCCTGTACAATCCCAACAGTGAATACATACAGGATGTCAACATTTCCCTGTCAAATGACCAGACCTATCTGGGAGTACAGATAGAGGTCGGCACCAGCAAGTCCGCCTTCCTTCAGAGGCTGGAAAACCTCTTTGGAGATGACATAGACAGTGAGACCCTGGATGAATATTATCAGGGCTACCTGGACGGTTATCATGATACCTCAAACGGCACCGTGCTCTACAACTATCCGGTGGACAGCGGCTCCTATCCCTTTGAGGTGGACGGAGAGCTGTTCCGGCAGAACGTGCATTTCGACCAGGTGACAAAGGGAGAGTACAAGGATGTGAGCCTGACCGTGACGGTCAGAAAGGATACCAAGGAGGGCTACTACGCCATCCCCATAGCCTTTACCTATAAGCTCCCTCATGTGACCTATTCAAACAGCAGGAGCTATCCCACTCATGTGGAGTATATAAATGTCTATATCCGGGAGTCAGGTGGAGAGACCGGGACTGCGGTGGAAGCTGAGGAGCAGTTTGCTATGGGGGAAAACCAGCTTACTCCCTCAGGCGTTTATCCCCAGGTCATGAATTATGGAGTCAATCTCCGCAACAAAAAGGAGACCGTATACGATGTGACAGTCAGCCTTCAGATGTCCCTTGGAGAGGATGAGATGAAGCCGACTGCGGTCTCAAAGGGCTCGGCCAACCGGGGCTTCCCCTTTGACATAAACGAGACCAATTATGACAGGCATTATGACGAGATAGCCAGGGATGAGGTGGTAAGTGTGCCATATTCCATGGCCATATCCCAGAGGACGGCCAGCGGCTTTTATCCCCTTAGCTATGTCATAACCTACAGGCGCATCAAGGATGGGCAGCTCTATACGGAGACCCATACCTCCTATGTGCGCATACGCAATGCCTCCATGGAGACAGAGGACCAGGAGGACACTGGAGAGTGGAATGCCAACAAGGCCACCAAGGCCAGGATCATAGTCAAGTCCTACAGCACTGTGCCTGAAAAGATATATGCAGGAGACAGCTTTGAGCTCAGCGTGGAGTTTCAGAATGCCTCCTCAGGCATAGATGCCAGCAACATACTTTTCACCTTCACCTCTGAGGAGACCTCGGACAAGTCTGCGGTATTTTCCAGTGAGGGAGGTGCCAACTCCTCTGTGGTGAACAGCCTGAAGGCAGGGGAGTCGGCCACGGTCAAGATGACCTATATGGCCAAGGCAGGGGTCAATGAGGGCTCTTACAAGATAACAGTCAATGAGCAGTATGACTCTCCCGAGTTCAAGAACGCGGAGGAGAGCGTGACCATAGACATACCCGTCCATCAGGTATCCAGATTCTCCACCTCATCCTTTGAGGTGCTGCCTGCATCCCTGACCGTGGGCTCTGAGTCAAATGTCATGTTCGGCATCAACAATACAGGCAAGGTCAATCTCTACAACGTATCAGTTACCTTCAGGGCAGACAGCATCAGGGAGACCACGGCCTATATAGGCAATATCGAGCCGGGACATACGGGCAACGTGGATGTCATGCTCCCTGCAGTGGCGCCTACCACCGATGATGGTACGGTCACAGCAGAGATCAGCTATGAGGATGTAAACGGCAATGTGACTACGGACACCAAGGAGTTTGAGCTCTTTGTCACCGAGGCCATGGACATGGGTTACGATGACATGTACATGGATGATGGCATGTTTGAGGCTCAGGAGCCGACTCTTTTGGATCAGATAAAGTCCAACTTCCTGCTGGTGGCAGGAGCGGCGGCAGCAGTCCTTGCAGCCGCAGCGCTCATCATAAAGCGCATAAGGAAGAAGAGGCTTGAAAAGGAGCTTGAGATAAAGGACAGCGAGTCCCAGGAGGACGATGACGAATACTGATGAAATTTACGGACCTTTTAGATCTGAGCATAAACAATCTTAAAAGGCGGAGGCTCAGGACCTTCCTGACGGTACTTGGAGTAGTCATAGGTACGGCCTCCATAGTGGTCATGCTGAGCCTTGGCATAGGACAGTCAGAGTCCAACAAGGAGATGATCGAGTCCTATGGATCCCTGACCACCATCACAGTCTACTCAAATGCCATGTATGGGCCTCAGGATGGCTCCACGGATCCTCTTTATCTTACGGATGATTCCATAGAGAGCTTCAAGCACCTCAGGCACGTGACCGGGGCGAGCCCCATACTCAGATATACGGCCATAGCCAAGCAGGGAGTCTATGAGGCCTACCTGAGCCTTCAGGGGGTCAGCCATGAATATATGGAAAATATCCCTCTTTCGGAAGGACGGGTGCCTCCTGAGGATGCTGCGGAGCTGAGCATCATATATGGCAATCAGGCCATAAATGACTTCCAGAATTCCAAGACCGGAGAGGGCTACTGGTCCACCGGGGAGACTCCCGATGTGGATCTCATGGACAGGACCGTGTTCATCATATTTGACCGGGACAAGTATTACAGCCAGGGCTCGACGGATGCGGACGGCAATATCATACCTTCACCAAAGAAATACATAGTGCCCACAGCAGGCATAGTGGACGGAGGCGAGACGGGTTACGGCAACTATTCCTACGGAGCCTACTGTGACATAGAGCTCCTCAAGACCAAGCTCAAGTCCATATTCAAAAAGGGTACCATACCGGGGCAGCCCACCAACTCAAAGGGTAAGCCTCTTGGCTATTTCGTATATGACAGCGCAGAGGTCTATGTGGATGACATGGACCATGTTTCTGAGGTGCAGGAGGCCATAAATTCCATGGGCTACCAGGCCTCCTCAAATATGGAGTGGCTGGAGCAGTCCCAGGACAGCATGCGCATGCAGCAGGCAGTCCTGGGAGGCATAGGCGCCGTATCCCTGTTCGTTGCTGCCATAGGCATAGCAAACACCATGATGATGTCCATATATGAAAGGACAAAGGAGATAGGCGTTATGAAGGTGCTGGGCTGCGATATGGACAATATCCGGGACATGTTCCTGATCGAATCCGGCTTCATAGGCCTCATGGGCGGGCTGGTAGGCATAGTGCTCAGCCTTACCATATCCAAGGTCATAAATGTGCTGTACTTGAGGAGCAATGCTGCCATGTATGCAGTATCCACAGGTGACATAAGCCGCATACCCATGTGGCTGCTGTTGCTGGCTCTCATATTTGCAGTGCTGGTGGGCATGCTGGCGGGACTGTTTCCGGCTCTGAGGGCCATGAGGCTGAGCCCTCTTACAGCTATCAGAAATGAATGACATGGACAGGTCCATAACCTGGGACTATGGACAGTCATTTGCATCAGGTATTTGCATTTACTGCTTTAATGCGTTAAAATATGCTTATAGACTTTCAAAGGGGCGTGGGTCGGCCACGTCCCTTTATATGTATGCTATGTATGGAGGTGAAGCATATGATCTACAGAGATTTTCAGGACCTGAAGCTTTCGGCTCTCGGACTTGGCTGCATGAGACTGCCGGTCATAGAGGGCAAGGATGGGGAGATCGATGAGAAGGCGGTCTTCGACATGGTCGACTATGCCATGGCAAATGGCATAAATTATTATGATACGGCCTGGGGCTATCATAACGGCAACTCAGAGCTCGTCATGGGAAGGGCCCTTAAGAGGTTTGATCGGGACAGCTTCTATCTGGCGAGCAAGTTCCCGGGCTATGATGTCTCAAACATGGATAAGGTGGATGAGATCTTCATGAAGCAGCTTGAAAAATGCCAGGTGGATCATTTTGATTTCTATCTTTTCCACAATGTCTGCGAGACGAATATAGACGGATACCTGGACCCTAAGTATGGAGTCCATGACAAGCTCATGAAGCATAAGGCTGAGGGACGCATAAGGCATCTTGGCTTTTCTGCCCATGGAGCACTTCCCGTCATGAAGCGTTTCCTGGAGGCTTATGGGAAGGACATGGAATTCTGCCAGATCCAGCTCAACTTCTTTGACTGGGATTTCCAGGATGCCAGGGGAAAGGTGGAGCTCCTTAAGGAGTACGGCATACCCGTATGGGTCATGGAGCCCGTAAGAGGAGGAAAGCTGGCAAAGCTGGACGATGAATATGAGGCTCGTCTTAAGGCTCTTCGTCCCGAAGAAGATGCTCCCGCATGGGCCTTCAGATTCGTTCAGTCCATACCTGAGGTGACCATGGTGCTTTCAGGCATGTCGAACATGGATCAGCTCAAGGCAAACATAGCTACCTTCAGCGAGGATAAGCCCCTCAACGATAAGGAGATGGTGACCCTGCTTGGCATAGCAAAGGACATGGCTTCAAAGGGCACGGTGCCCTGTACGGCCTGTCATTACTGCACCAGCCACTGCCCTCAGGAGCTTGACATACCCTATATCATAACTCAGTACAATGAGGAGAAGATGAGTGGGGGAGTGCTTGCTGCCATGCGCATAGGCAGACTTCCGGAGGACAAGCGTCCTTCGGCATGCATAGGCTGCCGAAGCTGCGAGGCCGTATGCCCTCAGCAGATAAAGGTATCAGAGCTCATGAGCGAGTTTGCAGAGATCCTTGCACCTAAACTGTGACATATCACCACGATCATGGGATCCATGCCCCTGCGGTACAGTACCGTGGGGGCTTTTTATGTGCCTGGCTTGTTTTGACTTTGATTTTCATTTATAATGTATGATCGGTATTTTATAAATGATAAGGAATGCGTAAAGAGATGACTGATAAGACAGATGAGCGCTCAGTATCCGCTGCAGCTGAAGGCGAGGCGGAAACACAGCGCAGATACATAGACATACTGAGAGAGGAGCTTGCAGGCAGCAGGCCTCTTTCCTATACGGTAGTGACCTTTGGATGCCAGATGAATGCCAGGGACTCGGAAAAGCTCTCAGGCATACTGGAGGCCATAGGCATGAGGGAGACGGAAGATGAGCTCTCTGCCGATCTGGTGCTTTTCAATACCTGTACCATCAGGGAAAATGCAAACGAGCATCTCTATGGCAGGCTTGGAAGGCTCAAGCCCATAAAGAAGCAGAGGCCTGATATGATCATAGCGATCTGCGGCTGCATGATGCAGGAGACGGATGAGGTGGAGAAGATATCGAGGACCTATCCATACGTGGATATCATGTTCGGTACCCACAATCTCTATACCTTCCCGGAGCTCCTTTATGAACTGCTGCAAAAGAGAAGGGGAGCCGAGGCTCTTCCCGACGATCATGGTCAGGATGTGCTGCTACGCAGCGGAAAAAGGGCAGTTATATCCGTATGGAAGGATACCCCGGACATAGTCGAGGATCTGCCGAATCACAGGAAGTTCCCCTTTAAGCAGGGGGTCAACATAAGCTTTGGCTGCAACAACTTCTGCTCCTACTGTATAGTGCCCTATGTAAGGGGCAGGGAAAAGAGCAGGAGGCCGGAGGACATACTTTCAGAGGTAAGGAAGCTGGGAGAGAGCGGAGTAAAGGAGATCATGCTCCTGGGACAGAATGTCAATTCCTACGGAAAGACCCTGCCTGAGCCCATGAGCTTTGCAGAGCTCCTTCTGGCAGTGGACCAGGTATGTGATGAGACAGGCATAGAGCGTATACGCTTCATGACCTCCCATCCCAAGGACCTCTCGGATGAGCTCATAGAGGCCATGGCTGGAGGAAGGCATATCATGAGGCAGTTCCATCTGCCTCTGCAGTCAGGCTCTGACCGCATACTTAAGCTGATGAACAGGCATTATGACAGTGAGACCTACCTTGGGAGGGCGGAAAAGCTGAGGAAGGCCATGCCTGACATATCCATAAGCACTGATATCATAGTGGGCTTTCCCGGGGAGACTGAGGAGGACTTTGAGGCAACACTCCGCATGGTGGAGAGGATGCGCTATGATGCCGCATATACATTTATATATTCTGAGCGCGAGGGCACCCCTGCGGCTGCATTTCCCGACAAGGTGCCTGAGCCTGTGGTGAAGGAGCGCTTCAAGAGGCTCCTTGAGCTGCAGAATCGCATAGCTGCAGAAAACTGCGAAAAGCTTACAGGGAGAGTATTGCCGGTGCTCTTTGAGGAGGTCAATGAAAAGGATCCCTCTCTCATAAGCGGAAGGCTTGAAAACAACAGCCTCGTGCATGTGAAGGCGGATGTCTCCATCATAGGCACCATAAGAGAGGCAAGACTGTGCTCTGCCCATGGCTTTTATTATATGGGAGAACTTGCGGACTGAGGAGCTTTTGGCAGATCGTATTGGAGTGATCAACGATGGCAGAAAAAAAGATGTCACCGATGATGGTGCATTATCTTGAGACGAAAAAACAATATCCGGACTGTATCCTGTTTTACAGGCTCGGGGATTTTTATGAGATGTTCTTTGACGATGCCAGGACTGCGGCTGAGGAGCTGGAGCTGGTGCTGACAGGCAAGGACTGCGGACTTGAGGAGAGGGCTCCCATGTGCGGCATACCCTTTCATGCTGCCGAGTCCTACATAACCAGGCTGGTCAAAAAGGGCTACAAGGTGGCCATAGCCGAGCAGACTGAGGATCCCAAGCTGGCAAAGGGCCTGGTCAGGCGTGAGGTCATAAGAGTAGTCACTCCGGGCACCATCATATCCAGCGACGCCCTGGATGACGGTAAAAACAATTATCTCATGTGCATAGCCTACGTATGCGGAGCCTTTGGGCTCTCGGCCATAGACATAGGCACTGGAGAGTTCTATATATCCGAGACCTCGGACATGAAGTCTCTGAAGGACTTTGTGAGTCATTTCTCGCCCTCTGAGATCATCTGCAATGATGAGCTATTCATGTCAGGGCTGGATACGGCAGAGCTGGAGGAACGTGTTCATGCCAGACTTTCCGCCATGCCCAGGGAGCATTTTTATGAGGATGAGTGCAGGGACCTCATCAGGAAGCATTTTCATGCGGAGCTTTCAGGGCTCGGCATAGCTGATCTCAGTGCAGGTGTCATAGCAGCAGGCGCAGTGCTTCGATATGTCTATGATACCCAGTTTTCTACTGTCAGCTATATAACAGGCATACGCATATACAATCTGTCGGAGCATATGATACTGGATAGCTCCACCCTCCGTAATCTGGAGCTCCTTGAGACCCTCAGGGAAAAAGAAAAGAAGGGAAGCCTCCTTTATGTGCTGGATCGTACCAGGACGGCCATGGGCGCCAGGCTCATGCGCAGGATCATATCTGAGCCCCTCATAAGCAGGGACGCCATAGTAAAGAGACAGGATGCGGTAGAGGAGCTGTGCCAACGCTTCATAGATCGGGAGGAGATAGTTGAGTATCTGAGGCCAGTATACGATCTTGACAGGCTGCTCTCAAGGATAAGCTCTGCAGTGGCAAATCCCAGGGACCTGCTCATGTTCAGTCAGTCCATATCCATGGTGCCGCATATAAAGGCTGTGCTCGGACTGTTTTCATCTGAGCTCCTTAAGGAGCTTTACGAGGGTCTTGACGAGCTTCCGGAGCTCCTGGAGCTCCTGTCCCGGGCCATAGATGAGGATGCGCCGGTCTCCGTAAGGGATGGAGGCATCATAAAGGAGGGCTTCGATCAGGAGGCTGACAGGCTCCGCTATACCAAAAATCATGGCAAGGAGCTGCTCCTTAAGCTTGAGCAGGAGGAGAGGGAAAAGACGGGCATCCGTACTCTCAAGATCAAATTCAACAAGGTGTTCGGCTATTCCATAGAGATCTCAAACAGCTTCAAGGATCAGGTGCCGGAGCGATACAGGAGAAGGCAGACTCTGGCCAACGGTGAGCGCTATACGACGGAGGAGCTAGAGAAGCTTGAGGAGGAGCTCATAGGAGCCGATGAGAAGCTCAGGGCTCTGGAATATGAGCTGTTCCTGCAGGTAAAGGAGCAGGTGGCCGCCGAGGCAGGGCGCATACACAGGCTCTCCTCCTCACTGGCCATGCTGGACGCGCTCTGCTCCCTGTCCTCTGTGGCACAGCGGAACAATTTTGTGAGACCCTCCATAAACGAGAAGGGTGTCATAGACATAAAGGACGGAAGACATCCGGTGGTGGAGCTCATGCTGGGAGAGGGCTCCTTTATCCCTAATGATACCTATCTGGACAACAGGGACCACAGGATAAACATCATAACAGGTCCCAACATGGCGGGAAAATCCACCTACATGCGTCAGGTGGCCCTCATAGTGCTCATGGCCCAGATAGGCTCCTTCGTGCCTGCCAGAAAGGCAGACATATCCATATGTGACCGTATATTTACGAGGGTGGGAGCCTCTGACGACCTGGCCAGCGGCCAGTCCACCTTCATGGTGGAGATGACTGAGGTGGCCAACATACTGAGACATGCCACCAGGGACAGTCTTCTTATACTGGACGAGATAGGCAGGGGCACCTCCACCTTTGATGGTCTGTCCATAGCCTGGGCTGTGACCGAGTATGTCAGCGATACGGAGCGGCTGGGTGCCAAGACTCTGTTTGCGACACATTATCATGAGCTCACTGAGCTGGAGGGCAAGCTGCCCGGAGTGCACAACTACTGCATAGCAGTAAAGGAAAATGATGACGGGCTCGTGTTCCTGAGGAAGATAGTCCCTGGAGGCGCGGACAAATCCTATGGAGTGGCAGTGGCCAGGCTTGCGGGAGTGCCGGAGGAGGTTACCGAGCGGGCCGACGAGATCTCAGAGGAGCTCAGCCGGGCAGATATAACCAAGGCGACCAAAAAGCTGACCAGCTCCAGGGATGTAGGTGAGAAGACTGAGGGCACCAGAGGCATAAGGGTAAACCTGAGCAGGGAGGAGTACAGGCTCCAGAAGGAGGCCATAGAGAGCCTCAGGACCGTGGATACCTCAAAGCTCACGCCCATAGAGGCGCTCTTACTTGTGGACGAGCTGAAGAGGAAACTCGAAGGAGGACAGACTTGATCAGACTGCTGAGCAAGGAAACCATAGACAAGATAGCGGCCGGAGAGGTCATAGACAGGCCTGAGAGCGTGGTCAGGGAGCTCCTTGACAACGCCATAGACAGCGGTGCCGGGAAGATAAGCCTTGAGATCAGGGCCGGAGGCACCGAGCTCATAAGGGTGACCGATGATGGCTGCGGCATAGACAAGGAGGACATCAGGACCGCCTTCCTAAGGCATGCTACCTCAAAGCTCGTGGATGCAGGGGATCTGGAGCATATCAGGACCATGGGCTTCCGGGGTGAGGCCCTGGCATCCATAGCTGCGGTATCCAGGACAGAGGTCATAACCAAGACCAGAGACAGTATGACCGGCTTTCGGTATCAGATATCCGGAGGAGTCGAGGGAGAGCTTTCTGAGGTCGGAATCCCGGAGGGCACCACCATGCTGGTCAGGGACCTGTTTTATAACGTGCCTGCAAGGAAGGCATTTCTCAGATCTGCACAGACTGAGGCAGCCTATGTGACTGATACTGCAGAGAAGGCAGCCCTTTCTCACCCCCATATAGCATTTACATACATATCAGATGGACGGACCATATTTCATACTACCGGCAGCGGCAGGCTCTCTGAGGTCATATATACAATATACGGAAGAGAGCTCAGCCGGAGCCTGCTGGAGGTCTCAGAGGAGGTCCCGGAGGCGGGCATCAGTATCTCGGGATATATAGGCAAGCCTGTCATAGCCAGGTCCAGGAGAGACCTGGAGATCTGCTTCGTAAACGGAAGATACATAAGATCAGAGCTCCTTCGCAAGGCCATAGAGGACGGATACGAGGGCTATATGATGCTCCATCGATTCCCCTTTACCATGCTCAGCCTTGACATAGATCCCGGGCTCATAGATGTCAATGTGCATCCCAAGAAGATGGAGGTGCGCTTTTCTGATGAGCAGGCGGTGTATCGGGCAGTGACTGAGGCTGTGCGGAATCGGCTCCACAGAGAGGAGCTGGTGGTTGACGCTTCCATATATGCTCCCAGAGCAGCTGCCAGGACGGAGGCCTCCGGTGACAATAAGGGTGAGAGGATCGGTGATGAGGCAGAGAAGCCAGTATCGAGCCGCACCCATGTGGAGCCCTTTGAGATCAGGAGGGCGGCAGCCATGCCCGTGGCGGTACCTTCAGGCTTTCAGGAGCCATTGGAGCCATATCCGAAGCCGCAGATTCCCTCGGAGGCAGCGACAGCATCAGCCGGAGAGCCTCAGGGTGAGTTCCTTCAGCAGGAGCTTCCAAGGGAGATATTTTTGTCGGAAAAGGCCCTCCCTCAGTTCCGTATGATAGGACAGGTCTTTGAGACCTACTGGATCATAGAATATGACGGAGCCATGTATCTCATAGACCAGCACGCGGCACACGAAAAGGTCAACTATGAGAGGCTCCTTCGTGAGCTTCGGGACAAGAGCATAAGCTCCCAGTACATCATGCCTCCCGTGCTCCTTGAGCTCAGCGCAAATGAGGCGGAGCTGGTGGGGAGCAGCCTTGAGGTATTTTCAGAGCTTGGCTTTGAGGTGGAGCCTGCAGGAGGCAGGGACTTTGTTGTCAGGGCCGTGCCTGCGGATCTGCCTGAGCTCAGCAGGAAGGAGCTGCTCATGGAGATGGTGGACTCTCTTTCCTCAGAGGGAGGCACGAGGACACCGGATATACTCAGGGACAAGCTGGCCTCCATGGCCTGCAAGGCAGCAGTCAAGGGCAACAACAGGCTTTCGGAGCAGGAGATGAAGGAGCTCATAGGTGAGCTCATCAGTCTGGACAATCCCTATGCCTGTCCCCATGGAAGGCCTACCATAGTGAAGTGGTCCAGATATGAGCTGGACCGGATGTTCAAGCGTGTGATATGACATGGCATATTTTTGGGAAGACGAAAACTGCATAAAGCCGCCGCTCATAGTCATAGCAGGGCCTACGGGAGTCGGAAAGACGAAGGCCTCCGTGAGGCTTGCAAAAAGGATAGGCGGAGAGATCATATCTGCAGACAGCATGCAGGTCTACAGGCATATGGACATAGGTACTGCCAAGGTGACCAGGGAGGAGACGGAGGGAGTGCCTCATCATCTCATAGATGTCATGGACCCTGGACAGGACTATGACGTGACCATGTTCAAGGACATGGCAAAGCAGGCGGCAAAGGACATACGATCGAGGGGCCATATCCCCATAGTCTGCGGCGGTACTGGCTTTTATATACAGGCCCTGATCTATGACATAGACTTTACCGAGGAGACGGAACGGGAGCGCTCGGAGGAGATACGCAGGCGCTACTATGAGGAGGCGGAGAAGCTTGGCCGGGAAGCAGTGCATGAAAGGCTCAGGACCATAGACAGGGCCTCCTATGACAGCATACCCGCGGGCAATCTCAAGAGGGTCGTCAGGGCCCTGGAGTTTTACGAGATACACGGAGAGCCCATATCGGCCCACAATGAAAGGGAAAGGCAGAAAAGAGGCTCAAGCCCCTATGACTGCCGTTTCTTTGCTCTGACCGACGACAGACAGAGGCTTTATGAGCGCATAGACGAGCGGGTGGACAGGATGATGGAGCAGGGGCTCCTTGAGGAGGCCAGGAGGCTTTTTGAGCTTGGGATACCTGAGGGTTCCACCTGCATGCAGGCCATAGGCTATAAGGAGCTTCTGGCTCATCTCAGAGGCGAGCTCAGCCTTGAGGAGGCCATAGAGGAGATAAAGAAGGATTCAAGACATTATGCTAAGCGCCAGCTTACCTGGCTTCGGCGTGAGAAGGATGTCATTGAGATAAATATATCAGAAACAGGAGATGTGATAGATGAATTTGAAAAATATCTACAGTGCCATGGGCATATCCGGGGAGATCTATGATTACTGCACAGGCATGGAGGAAAAGCTCGCGGAGAGGTTCAGGGAGATAGACCGTATAGCAGAATGCAACCAGCTTAAGGTCCTTTCGGCCATGCAGCAGTGTAAGGTGTCGGAAGCCTGTCTCGTAGGCACCACGGGCTATGGCTATAACGACATAGGCAGGGACAGGCTTGAGGAGGTATATGCAAAGGTCTTCAGGACCGAGGATGCACTGGTACGCTCACAGATAGTATGCGGTACCCATGCCCTGACCATAGCTCTTTTCGGAAACACCAGGCCCGGCGACGAGATATTTTCACCAGTGGGCCTTCCCTATGACACGCTCCTTGAGGTGCTTGGCGTAAGAGAGGCTCAGGGCTCACTTAAGGAGTACGGAGTAAGCTTCAGCTACTGCGATCTGAAGGAGGACGGTACCTTTGACTTTGACGGTATCAGGGCCGGCATAAATGAGCGCACATCCCTGGTCACCATCCAGCGCAGCAGAGGCTACAGCCAGAGACATACTCTGTCCATAGATGAGATCAGAGAGCTCATAGCCTTCATAAGGACAGTCAAGCCGGAGGTCACCATCATGGTGGACAACTGCTACGGTGAGTTCATGGAGGAGCTGGAGCCTACGGAGGTGGGAGCCGATATGATAGTGGGCTCCCTCATCAAAAATCCGGGAGGAGGCATAGCGCCTGTAGGAGGCTATATAGCAGGCACGGAGCACTGTGTTAAAAATGCGGCAGCGAGGCTTACGGCCCCCGGGCTTTATAAGGAGCTGGGCCCTTCCCTTGGCAACAACCGACTGCTTTATCAGGGACTTTTCCTGGCACCCACGGTGGCTGCGGCAGCGGAAAAGGGAGCTGTACTTTTGAGTGCAGTATATGAGGGACTTGGCTTTGAGTGTACTCCCGGACCCCTGGATAAGCGTGACGACATCATAGAGGCCGTGACCTTCCATGATCCGAAGCTGGTCATGTCCTTCTGCCGGGGAGTGCAGAGGGCTGCCTCAGTGGATTCCTTCATAAGGCCTGAGCCCACACCTACACCGGGCTATGAGCATGACATCATCATGGCCGCGGGTTGCTTCATCTCCGGTTCGTCCATAGAGCTTTCTGCGGACGGCCCGCTCCGTGCCCCCTATACAGTGTATTTCCAGGGAGGCATCACATATCCCCATGCCAAATTCGGAGTCATGATGAGCCTTCAGCAGCTCATGGAGGATGGGTTCGTAAAACTTTCTTAAATATACAGAAACGAATTGAAGGAAAGGGACATAAGTATTAAAATGTCCTTGGATAAATACATGGGCCCCGGCCCATGATCATATTTAAGGAGAAGGTAGCATTATGGAAAAAACGCTTTATGATAACTGTGTCAATATACTCAGGCACGAGCTCATACCCGCATTGGGATGCACTGAGCCCATAGCCATAGCCTATGCTTCTGCAAAGGCCCGTCAGGTCCTGGGGGAGATGCCTGACAGGATCGAGATGGATCTCAGCGGCAATATCATAAAGAATGTAAAGGGAGTCACGGTGCCCAATTCAGGAGGTCTCAAGGGCATGGAGGTGGCCGCAGTGCTTGGAGCAGTGGGCGGCAACGCCGATGTGGCCCTCGAGGTGCTTGAGAGTGTCAGCCCCGATGACATAGAGCGCACGAAGGAGCTGGTGGCTGCCGGCATGTGCAGCTGCGAGCTCAAGGAGGGTGTGGCAAACCTCTATGTGGCTGCAAAGGCCATAAAGGGAGATCACTATGCCAGGGTGACCATAGAGGACCATCATACCAACATCACCAAGATCGAGAAGGACGGGCAGATGCTGGTAGACAGAAAGAGCGAGGATGAAAATGATGACGCGGGCATAGACCGCTCCAGGCTCACACTCAGGTCCATACTTGAGTTCGCCGATGAAGTCAACATAGATGATGTGAGAGAGGTGCTGGAAAGGCAGCTCTCCATGAACAGGGCCATATCCCAGAAGGGACTTGATGAGCCCTGGGGTGCCTGCGTGGGAAAGACTCTGCTGGCCACAAGAGGAAATGATGTCATAACCAGGGCCTGTGCCAGGGCTGCCGCAGGAAGTGATGCCCGTATGAGCGGATGCTCCCTTCCCGTAGTCATAAACTCAGGCTCAGGAAACCAGGGCCTTACGGTCAGCATGCCGGTGCTCACCTACGCCGAGGAATGGAACATATCTGAGGACAGGCTCTACCGCGCTCTTTGTGTGAGCAATCTGGTGTCAGTACACATAAAGTACTTCATAGGCAGCCTTTCTGCCTTCTGCGGAGCAGTAAGTGCCTCCTGCGGAGCCGGAGCTGCCATAGCCTACATGTACGGTGCTGACTATGAGCAGATAGGACAGACCATCATCAATACCCTTGGCAATGTGGGAGGCATAGTCTGCGACGGAGCCAAGTCCTCCTGTGCTGCCAAGATAGCATCCTCACTCAATGCAGCCATACTCGGCTTCCAGATGGCCATAGAGGGCAGGGGCTTCCATGACGGTGAGGGTATCGTGCTCTCAGATGTGGAGGAGACCATACGCAGCATGGGTCATGTGGGAAGAGTAGGCATGGCCGGCACTGACATAGACATACTTAACATCATGATCGGCAAGACCGACGTAAGCAAGGGCTGCTGATCAGCAACCTTGTATAGGGCCGAATGAGGCTCAGGCTCAGGAGACAGGAGAGTTCGACATGAAAAACAGGGACCTGCTCATAGTCATAGACATGCAGAACGTATATAAGGAGGGAGAGGCCTGGGGCTGCTCCCGGACAGGGGAGGCATCATCTGCCATAAGGAAGCTCCTGGATGCGGATATATGCGGAGATGTGGTATTTACCCGCTTTGATGCTCCCAGGGACCCCAGAGGCTCCTGGAAGGCTTATAACAGGGAAAATGCTGCCATAAACGGGGATCAGAGGCTCAACGATATCATGGACGATCTCTTGCCCTATCTCAAGCATTATCCGGTGCTGACAAAGAGCACCTACTCATCCTTCAGCATACCTGAGCTCTGCAGGAGGGCTGAACAGGCAGAGCATGTGGTGCTCTGCGGAGTGGTGGCAGAGTGCTGTGTGCTGGCCACAGCCATGGAGGCCATAGACCTGGGATATCCGGTCATATATCTGAAGGATGCGGTATCCGGACTCAGTTCCGATACGGAACTTGAGGCAGAGCATATAGTATCATACCTTTCACCCATACAGACAGAGGTCATGACGGTGGAGGAGTACCTGAAAGCACAGGCTCAGAGCAGATAAGGAGGATCGAGACATGATCATAGTCATAGTACTTCTGGCCGTAGCGGCCATAGCAGCCATATGGGCCATATCGACGGTCAACAGCTTCAAGCGCCTTGAGATAAAGGTGGACGAGGCACTGTCAGGCATAGAGGTGGCCCTGGAAAAAAGATATGACATGCTGACCAAGCTCATGGACACGGCAAAGGGCTATATGCAGCATGAGACGGAGACCTTTACCAAGGTCATAGAGCTTCGCAAAGGCATGTCCGTCAAGGACCTGAGTGCCAGGGATGCGGAGATGTCAGAGCTTTCAGGCAGGCTCTTTGCTGTAGCCGAGTCCTATCCGGAGCTGAGATCCTCTGAGGTCTTTACCGAGCTCTCCGAGGGCATAAGAGACGCAGAGGAGCATCTGCAGGCTGCAAGACGGGTCTACAATGCCAACGTCAGGGAATACAACACTGCCATAGTCATGTTTCCTGCAAAGCTCCTTGCGGACGGAAGGACACCCAAGGATTTTTATGAGGCTGAAGAGCCCAAGCATCAGGATGTAAAGATCAGCTTTTAATGTATGAACGGGACTGAACTTGAACAGATCATAGCAAAGGAAAACAAAAGAAAGCTCCTGGCCCTCGGGCTGGGGGCTTTTGGCGCCCTGCTCATGATCATACATCCCATACTGGGCATCCCTGTGATCATAGGAGCATTTATACTGTTTTTTGTGAGTCAGGGCAGGCTAAAGAAGCAGGTGGGCAGGGCCGTGGCATTTAAGGTGCTGTCCGGGCATATCCAGGACCTGAGCTTCGATCAGGACAGTGGTTTTTCAGACGAGCTCATAGATTCAGTCTACATGGGCTTTCCGGGCTATGACAATATAAAATGCGGAGACTACATAAGCGGAAGCTACAAGGGGAGAGCCATAGAGCTCTGCGATCTGGAGCTTACGGAGACCAGGGTGGTATCAAGCGGAAAGACCACCAGGACAGAGCATGTGACCGTGTTCCAGGGACCCTATATCTCCATAGCCTATGACAAGGAGGTAAGCTGTCCTGTGACGGTGACGAGACGGGGCAACCTGCTTAAGAGAGGCAGCCTCGTAAAGCTGGAGAGCGAGGAGTTCAACAAAAGCTTCAGGGTATACTGTGAGAGCGAGCACGATGCCTTTTATATCATGACACCACACATGATGGAGCGGGTGGAAAGCATATATGAAAGGGCAGATCATGAGATATATCTCAATTTCTGCAACGATGGCCACGTCTATCTGGCAGTAGACAGCAGACATGATTCCTTTGAGCTTTCGCTTATGGATTCAAAGGTAGAGGAGATAGAAAAGAGATTCGAGGATGAGCTTGAGTATCTGCTCGGGCTCATAGATGAGCTGGCAGAGGGGCTTCAGTGATCCGAGCCCAGAGAAGAGCTTTGTATCTCCATCGAAAGAGAGATGAGAGAGTAAAAAACAGCCTCCGGATATCCGGAGGCAGATGTTTTTTATTGATCAAGCAGTCTTGATGGCTGCTCTCTGAACCTTTCCTGACCTTAAGCATGAGGTACATACATACACTCTTTTATTACCTGCTTCAGTCTGAATGTTTACCTTTTTAACATTCGGCTTAAAGATCTTGTTTGATCTTCTGTGGGAATGGCTGACCTTGTTTCCGAAAAGCACTGACTTCCCGCACACTTCACACTTTGCCACGGATTGCACCTCCTTACTTAATTTTGACGCAAATGATATATTAGCAGAAAGGATTTTAAATTGCAAGCTTTTTATTCACTTTTATTATGATTTATGGTACAATGCGCGTAACACGGGCTTAGTGCCCGATGATCATCCCATGGACAGGAGGGAACCGATGAAAGGAAGGATCAGCAACAGGCTGGGAGAAGTAAACATTTCTGAAGATGTCATCGCTACCTATGCGGGTTCGGTGGCAGTTGAGTGCTTCGGTGTAGTCGGAATGGCTGTCATAAATACCAAGGACGGTCTGGCTATGCTCCTCAGGAAGGACAGGCTGGATCGCGGCATAAGCGTGAGCATAAAGGACAACGTGGTGTCGCTCAAGATGCATATCATAGTTGCCTATGGCGTCAGCATCTCTGCGGTAGCAGATAATCTTATAGAAAATGTCAGGTACAAGGTCGAGGAATTTACCGGTATGAAGGTCGGCACAGTCGAGATCTTTGTAGAAGGCGTAAAGCCGATAGACTGAGACTGAGTAGGAGAGGAGTTATACAGATGGATAGCATAAGTGCTGATATCCTGAAAAAATGCTTCATTGCCGGTGCTAAGAACCTGGAAGCCAACAAGGATTATATAAACGAGCTCAATGTCTTTCCCGTTCCGGACGGAGATACAGGCACCAACATGACCATGACCGTCATGTCTGCGGCAAAGGCTGTGAGCGAGGTGGAGGAGCCCACCATGGCTGCCGTATGCAAGGCCATATCAGGCGGCTCCCTGAGAGGAGCGAGAGGTAATTCGGGAGTCATACTCTCACAGCTCCTCAGGGGCTTCTGCAAGGTGGCAGCCGAGCAGGATACACTTACCGTACCCGTGCTCAGCGAGGCCTTCACAAAGGCCAGCGAGACAGCATACAAGGCAGTCATGAAGCCCAAGGAGGGCACCATACTTACCGTCGCCAAAGGCATGTCTGAGAAGGCGGCGGAGCTTTCTGCCGAGATCACGGATGTGGAGGAGCTCATGAGGCTCATGATAGAGCACGGAGATCAGGTGCTTGCATCCACTCCGGAGCTGCTTCCCGTACTCAAGGAGGCGGGAGTGGTGGATTCCGGCGGACAGGGCCTTATGACCATGCTGAAGGGTGTACTGGCTGCTCTTCAGGGCAAGGAAGTGGATCTCAGACTGGATACCACGGGACCTTCTGCAAACTATACGGTGAGCACCGAGCGCAGGCCCATATCCACCGATGACATCAAGTTCGGATACTGCACGGAGTTCCTTGTGCAGGGCGATCATGAGTTCAGCGCTGAGGAGGTCGGAGGACTTTCGGCCTTCCTTGAGACCATAGGAGATTCCATAGTCTGCGTGGCTGATGACGAGATCATCAAAGTCCATGTACATACCAACCATCCCGGACTTGCCTTTGAGAAGGGCCTGGAGCTTGGCTCCCTGTCCCGTATGAAGGTGGACAACATGAGGGAGGAGCACGAGGAGAAGCTTATCAAGGATGCCTCCAAGATAGCTGCCATGGATCAGCTCAAAAAGGCGGAGACCAAGCTTGACATGAAGCCCTCAAAGCAGGAGCACAAGGAGTGTGGCTTTGTGACCGTATGTGCAGGTGAGGGCCTTGCAGAGATCTTCTCGGGACTCGGAGCTGATTATGTCATAGAGGGCGGACAGACCATGAACCCCTCCACAGAGGACATACTCAATGCCATAGAGCTGGTCAACGCAGACAATGTATTCATACTTCCAAACAACAAAAACATCATCCTGGCGGCAGAGCAGGCTGCAAAGATCAACAAGGATGTAAATATATTCGTCATCCCGACGAAGACCATACCTCAGGGCATCACAGCCCTTATCAATTACTGCGATGGAGTGGATCCGGAGGACAATGCCCAGGCCATGACTGAGAGCCTGCAGACCGTGAAGTCAGGCCAGGTGACCTATGCGGTGCGCCATACTCAGGTGGACGGAAAGGAGATCCATGAGGGAGACATCATGGGTATCGGAGACCGGGGCATACTTTCCGTTGGACAGATACTCAACGAGACTGCTCTCGATCTTATAAAGGCCATGGCCGATGAGGACAGTGAGCTCGTGACCGTATATCGCGGAGAGGGAGTCACCGAGGAGGATGCGTCCATCCTCTGCGATGACATCAGGAAGGCTCTTCCTTCAGTGGAGGTCGAGCTCCAGTATGGAGGACAGCCTGTCTACTACTATATCTTGAGCGTGGAATAAGCATGACGGAGCTGACCGGATTTAAGGGCATAGGAGATAAGACTGCCGAGGCGCTTATGCGCCTCGGCATTTCCTGTGCAGAGGACATGGTGTTTTATTTTCCGCGGGACTATGAGGAATTTGAGGCTCCCAGGGAGATATATGCCCTCACTCCCGGAAGGGTGGGCACAGTGCTTTGTGAGCTTCGTCAGGACGCTGCCGTCAACAGATATAACGGCATGGTCATAGTCAATGTCTATATCTCAGACATGACAGGCAGGCTTCAGATATCCTGGTACAACATGCCCTACATAAGGCAGAAGCTGAAGGCAGACTCCAGATTTGTATTCAGGGGCAGAGTCTATGAAAAGAACGGCAGACTTATCATGAGCCAGCCGAAGATATATGATCCTGAGGAGTATGAGAGCAGCTATGTGGGCAGGCTCATGCCTGTATACAGGCTCGGTAAGGGAATAAGCAGCAGGCTGCTCATCAAGACCTCTGCTGCAGTACTAAGATCCAGTTTGCTCGATCAGGTATCCAAAGAGTTCCTCCCAAAGGCCATACTTGATGCCCAGGCTCTCATGGGCGAAAGGGATTCCCTCCTGTGCATACATTTTCCCAAAAGCAGGGAGAGGCTCTATGAGGCCCGCAAAAGGCTTTGCTTTGATGACTTTTTCCTTTTTTTTATGCTTCAGAAGAAGCGTAAGCAGTTGTTTTCAGAGCAGGCCTCGGAGTATCGCCTGAGACCGGACATGAGGCTCCTGCGCATGACGGCTGACCTGCCCTTTGAGCTTACCAGAGCCCAGGCTGAGGCAGTAAAGGTCATATCCAGGGATATGAGCTCCGGCAGGGTCATGAACAGGCTCCTTGAGGGAGACGTGGGCTCAGGAAAGACCATAGTTGCCTTCCTGGCCATGGCTCATACTGCCTTCTGCGGCTATCAGGCGGCCCTGCTGGTCCCGACTGAGGTCCTGGCCAGGCAGCACTTTGATAAGCTGACTGAGCTCATAGATAAACAGGGACTGGAGCTTCATCCAGTGCTCCTTACCGGCTCCATGACTCAGACGCAGAAGTCGGAGGCCAGGGAGCTCATAGCATCTCACAGGGCTGATATCATCATAGGGACCCATGCTCTATTCCAGGAAAAGGTGGAGTATGACAGTCTCGGACTCGTGGTCACTGACGAGCAGCACCGCTTCGGCGTATCCCAGAGGGAAGCCATGAAGCAGAAGGGCGGCATGCCCCATATGCTGTTCATGAGTGCCACGCCCATCCCCAGGACCCTGTCCATGATACTTTATGGTGATATGGATGTGTCGGTGCTTGACAGCAGGCCTGAGGGACGCCTGCCTATCAAAAATACCGTAGTAGGTCCGGCCTATAGGAAAAATGCCTATAAGTTCATATATGATGAGATAAAGAAGGGCCACAGAGCCTACATCGTATGTCCTGCCATAGACGACGGGGGACAGGACGAGGAGCCTGCGGGAGAGCAGGAACTGGAAAATGTGGAGGACCTCTTCCTTAAGCTAAGGAAGATATTTCCAAAGGAGGTACGCATAGGCCGGCTTCATGGAAGGATGAGCTCCCAGGAAAAGGAAAAGGCCATGGGAGAGCTTCGTGACGGAGCGATAGACATACTCGTGTCCACCACTGTCATAGAGGTGGGAGTGGACGTGCCGGAGGCCACGGTCATGATGATAGAAAATGCAGAGCGCTTCGGGCTTTCCCAGCTGCATCAGCTCCGGGGCAGAGTAGGCAGGGGGAGCGACCAGTCCTACTGCATCATGATAAACACCTCAAAGGGGGAGGAGGCAGCTGAAAGGCTGTCCATCATAAGGGATTCCAATGATGGATTTTTCATAGCATCGGAGGATCTTCGCCTCAGAGGCCCCGGAGATCTGCTCGGAGTAAGGCAGAGCGGTGACATGGGCTTTGGCGTGGCGGATATATACAGGGATCATGAGCTGCTCGCGCCCGCCAGGGATTCTGCAGAGCAGATCATATCCGGAAGCATCCCCATTTCTGAGGATATCAGGAAGGCCCTGGACGAAAGGCTTTCTAGATCCATGGAAAACAGTTATTATGTATAAGGAGGCCTATAGATGAGAGTCATAGCAGGAACAGCCAGGAGCATACCGCTTGTGGCTCCGGAGGGAAAGGATACCAGACCTACGACTGACAGGATCAAGGAGACCCTATTCAATATACTGCAGGGAGACATTCCGGGATCAGTGTTTTTTGACGTCTTTTCAGGCTCGGGAGCCATAGGCATCGAGGCCCTGAGCAGAGGTGCAAAGAGAGCCATTTTCATAGACAATGCAAGGCCTGCCATAGAGGCGATCACTGCTAATGTCAGAAAGTGCCGCTTTGAGGACAGGTCAGAGATACTGAAGGCAGAGGCTGCTCCCACGGTGGAGAGGCTGCTTACCAGGGTGCCCGGAGGGGATAAGCTGATCCTTTTTCTGGATCCTCCCTACGACAGGGGGCTGGAGTTTTCGGTATTGTCTGCCGTTATGCGCAGCGGAAGGCTCTCTGAGACCGATCTTATCATAGTCGAGACCTCACTGAGGGCAGATACGGCTCCTTTTGAGGAGCTTGGATACAGCATAGAGAGGGAAAAGTGCTATAAGAATCAGAAGCATCTTTTCCTCAGGATATCATAAAGGAGCAAGGACATGAGGACTGCCATATACCCAGGAAGCTTCGATCCGCCCACCTGCGGCCATCTCGACATAATCGAGAGGGCCTCCAGGCTGTGTGACGAGCTGATCATAGGAGTGCTGAAAAATAGTGCAAAAACTCCGTTGTTTTCAACTGACGAACGTGTTAATATGTTAAAAGTAATAACCTCTGACCTGGACAATGTCAGAGTCATGAGCTTTGAAGGGCTTACCGTGGATTTTGCAAAGCAGAACGGTGCCAACATCATAGTCAGAGGGCTCAGGGCCCTTACGGATTTTGACTATGAGCTTCAGCTCAGCCAGATAAACAAGAATCTGTGTGAAGACATAGAGACCATTTTCCTGACCACAAATCTTAAGTACAGCTTTTTAAGCTCCAGCACTGTCAAGGAGGTAGCCTCCTATAGTGCAGACATTTCCGGCCTTGTGCCGCCTTACGTTCAGGACTTGGTAGAAAAAAAGATAAAGGAGAGATCAGACTCATGAGCAGGATCGAGCAGTTGATAAATGAGATAGAGGAGTTCATTGAGAGCTGTAAGTATCAGCCTCTTTCCAATTCCAAGATCATAGTCAATAAGGAAGAGATGGAGGAGCTCCTCGTAGAGCTCAGGCTCCGTGTCCCTGATGAGATAAAGAAATACCAGAAGATCATAAGCCAGCAGGAGGCCATACTGGCCGATGCCAGGACCCAGGCTCAGAACATGATAGCAGATGCCACTGCCCAGACCGAGGAGCTGGTAAACGATCATGAGATCATGCAGAGGGCTTATCAGAAGGCCAACGAGGTCGTGGAGGACGCAAGGCGTCAGGCCCAGGGCATAGTTGAGGATGCGGTAAAGGACGCAAATAGCATCCGTCAGGGAGCAGTCAGCTATACAGACAACATGCTTGCTTCGCTTCAGACCATCATATCCAATACGGTCAACGAGAGCAGGCAGACCTACGAGACATTTTATCAGCAGCTTCAGGATACATACCAGGTATGCTCACAGAACCGCAGCGATCTTGCAGGCGGAGTAGGCGAGCAGGATACCTACTATGATCAGGCCTCCTCAGGCGAGGAGCATGATGCCTGATGAAGCAGGGAAGGCATGTCATCCTGATCACGGGAGCCTCCTCAGGCATGGGGAGGGAAGCGGCCCTGCAGCTTGCAGGGAGGCTTCATCGGGGCTCTGAGCTCTGGCTCGTGGCAAGACGCAGAGACAGGCTTACGGAGCTTTCTGAGGAGCTTGGATCCAGGGGAGTAAGAGGGAGAGTCCTCTGTGGGGATCTCCTTTCGCCCGCCTTCTTATCTGAGCTTGATGAAAGACTAAAGAGTGAGAGGCCGGTCATAGACATGCTCATAAATGCTTCAGGCTTTGGGAAGCTTGGAGCTCTTTCTGACATGGATGAGAGCCATATCTCAGACATGATAGATCTTAACTGCAGGGCCCTGAGCCTCATGTGCAAGCTCTGCATACCCTATATGCACAGGGGAGGACACATCATCAATTTCGCTTCTGCCGCAGCCTTCTGTCCCCAGCCCTGGTTTGCGGTATATGCTGCCACCAAGTCCTATGTACTCAGCTTTTCCGAGGCTCTCTCAGAGGAGCTTAGATCCAGGGGCATAGTAGTCACGGCGGTATGCCCGGGGCCCGTAAGGACCGAGTTTTTCGATATAGCTGAGGAGACGGAGGTCATACCTCTTTACAAGCGTATGTTCATGGCTGACAAGGCTAAGGTCGTAAGACTTGCCCTCAGGGACAGCAGGAGAGGAAGACGTGTCTCAGTCTATGGGGGAAGCATGAGAGCTCTCAGGCTTGCAGCCCATATCTTACCCTCCGGAGTCATATTCTTTTTTATCAGACTGATCAATCGCAGATAGCATTTCCATATGAAGAGCATCACAGTTGACAACAAAGACGCAGGACAGCGTCTGGACAAATATCTGGCAAGACGCTTTCCCGACTGTGGAAAGAGCCTGATCTATAAATTCCTCAGGAAAAAGTACATAAGGCTCAACGGAGCACGTGCAGAGGGCTCAAGCCTCATAGCCTCAGGAGATGTCATAGAGCTGAGGCTTTCTGACGATACCATAGACAAGCTCTTTGGCGGAGTGGGCGAAGCCAGTGGAGGTCCGATAAGTCCGATAAGTCCAGGGAGTGCTGCTGGTGCGCCTAGGCAGGCCCAGCTTCCCGGTCTGTCAGAGGTCTGCACCATAGTCTATGAGGATGAGGACATCATAGTGGCTGACAAAAGGGCCGGTGTCCTCAGCCAGAAGGCCCGTCCAGAGGATACGAGCCTCAACGAGGTGCTGCTCAGTTACTGTGGAGGAAGGACTGAAAGCGGATTTATGCCCTCAGTCTGCAACAGGCTCGATCGCAACACCACAGGCCTCATAAGCTTTGCAAAGACCTATCCTGCTGCAAGGGAGCTGTCACGTCTCCTCCATGACAGGGCATGCGAAAAGTATTATCTTGCGGTGGTCAGAGGCGACATGAGCTCTATGAGGCTCAGCGCCTGGCTCAGGAAGGATGAAAGGGATAACAGGGTGACCATACTTGATCATGAGGAGCCTGGAGCCGTACATATAGAGACGGGCTACGATCCCGTAAGGACCATCATGCATGGCGGAGAAAGGCTGAGTCTCATAAGAGTTCGGCTCTATACCGGACGCACCCATCAGATAAGGGCCCATCTTTCCTACCTTGGCCATCCCATAGTCGGAGATCCCAAATATGGAGATCGGAAGGCCGACCGCAGGCTCAGAGCAGAGCTTGGCATAGACAGGCAGCTGCTTCATGCCTATGAGCTGCACATGCCAAAGGAGGGGATTGCTTATCTTACGAGGCTTTCCGGTATGTGCTTCAGGGCTGAGCTTCCGGAGGACATGAAACGTCTCTTTGGCTGATCCCGTACAGTCAGGCCTTACAGCTGATATCCATAAACATTCATAGAAGTATTTTCACAAGACATATCTTAAGAGATCTCAAAGGACATATCTGATGCATATCTGATCTGCAGCTTCAGGCTGTCACAGCATTTTCTTAAGTCTATCCTATATTTTCCATCAAACACATATATGCCGGCCTCTGATGCCGGCAGGAAAGGAGCATATGTTTGCAAAGATAAACTGTGCCGGTCTTTCCGGCATACACGGTTTCATGACCGAGGTGGAGGCTGATGCCCAAAACGGGATCCCCGGACTCTTTCTGACAGGAGCGCTGTCCCAGGAGACCTCCGAGGCCAGGTTCAGAGTCTGGAATGCCATAAGAAACTGCGGTATGGACATAAGGCCTAAAAAGCTTACTGTCAACATCTCGCCCGCGTCCCTTCGCAAGGAGGGCACTGCTTATGATCTGTCCATAGCCATGGCCATACTCTGCAGTCTGGGAGAGCTTGAGGATGGAAGCCTTTCGGATCTGGCATTTTTAGGAGAGACCGGACTGGATGGAAGGCTCAAGAGAGTCAACGGGGTGCTTCCGCTGGCCCTGTGCATGAGGGACCATGGCATCAGAGGGCTCGTCATCCCAGAGGGCAATCTGAGGGAGGCCCTGTCTGTCGAGGATATGGATATCTATGCCTTTTCTGAGCTGAGAGAGGCAGTAAGATTCCTGAGAGCAGGAAGACATCAAATGAGGGCCCTGGGCAAGTTGGCAGGAGCCTCAGAGGGGGCTGGAAGGAAGCATGAAAGACAGGTGCTCCTTGACGGGCAGCCTGTTGCAGTGCCAGATCCCGATGCCGCAGCGCCTGACCCTATGGAGGGGATACCGGACTTTTCGGACATAAGGGGACAGGCTTATCTTAAGAGGGCTGCAGAGATAGCTGTGGCAGGCAGGCACAACATACTTTTTACGGGCCCTGCGGGGACAGGCAAGACTACCCTGGCCAGAGCCATGACTGGCATACTTCCCGGGCTTACCAGGAAGGAGGATCTGGAGATATCTGCCGTATACAGCATAGCAGGGCTCCTCTCCGAGGATATGACTCTCATGGGCAGGAGGCCCTTTCGGGCGCCTCATCATGGCATAAGCGCATCGGCTTTCCTTGGGGGAGGCAGGAGGATCATGCCGGGAGAGCTCTCCCTGGCATCGGGCGGCATACTTTTCCTGGATGAATTTCCTTTGTTTCAGCGCAACGTCATAGAGTCTCTCAGACAGCCTCTGGAGGATGGAAGCATAACTGTCCAGAGAGTCGGAGGGAGCGTGACCTATCCTGCGGACATACAGCTGGTGGCTTCAATGAACGGATGTCCATGCGGGCATTTTCCTTCACCGGAGTGTCATTGTACCTCTGCACAGATAAGGGCTTATATGGGGAGGCTTTCAAAGCCCATAGTGGAGCGCATAGACATATGCGCGGAGGCCAGGCCTCTGGGAGGAGATGCATTCCTTAAGACAGATACTGACGGGGTAGCCGGGGATCGGTCCGAGAGCTCTGCAGAAGTGAGGCTGAGAGTGGAGGAGGCAAGACGCATACAGGAAAACAGGTTCCGCTCGGAGCAGAGGCTCAGGTTCAACGGACGCATGGGACTTCGGGAGACAGAACGGTACTGCATACTCGATGGAGGAGCCAGGGCATATATGTCCGACATATTTAAAAGCAGGGGACTGTCCGGAAGGACCTATCACAAGATACTGAGAGTGGCGAGGACCATAGCGGATCTGGATCACGCGGAGCTTATAAGAGAGGAGCATGTCATGGAGGCTGCGGAGCTCAGGAGCATAGAGAGCCGCATAGGTGCCTATGGCATAGGAAGGAGGTAGGGCTCATGGACAGTGAAAGGATATATCTTTACCTCCTGAACAACCTTCCCGGCATTTCAAACAAAAAGATAGCTGAGATGTACAGGGCATCCGGAAGCTTCTGTGAGGCCTACAGGAGGGATAAGAAGGACTACCTGGAGCTTGGCATATTTTCAGGGAAGGGCAGAAGCTATGGCTATGACGACAGACTGAAAAAGGAAGGAAGGCTCATGGCTCAGTATGAGGAGCTTGGAAAGCGGGGTATCAGGCTCTGTTGCTTCTGGGACAATGACTATCCACGGAGGCTTCGGGGTCTTCCTGATGCGCCGATGCTTCTTTATGTGAGGGGAGAGCTCCCTCGTGAGGACAGGCCCTCGGTAGCCATCATAGGTGGACGCAGGTGCAGCGGATATGGCAGCTATGCGGCGGGCCTGTTTGCAGAAGCACTGTCAGATAAGGGAGTGAGTATCATAAGCGGTATGGCGGAGGGTATTGATTCGGCGGCACTCAGGGCCTGCCTGAGGAGGGGACACAAGGCCTATGCTGTGCTTGGAAGCGGGGTCAGCTACTGCTATCCGGCGGGGAGCTTCGATATATACGAGGCCATGTGTGAAGGAGAGGGCGGCGTCATATCCGAGTCTCCGCCAGGTGCAGGACCTGATCCCTGGCGCTTCGTATCCAGGAATCGTATCATAGCAGGACTCTGTGATGCTCTCATAGTGGCGGAGGCCAGGAAGAGGAGCGGTACAGCCATCACCGTGGAGCATGCCCTGGCCTATGGAAGGGAGGTATATGCAGTCCCCCACAGGATATGTGATGCTCTGGGAGAGGGGAGCAACGGCCTTATAAAGGATGGAGCTCAGATCATAACCGAGCCGGAGGATCTGCTATGCAGGTTCGATATCGAAGAGGCTGATACGGGTGCCTGGCATGAAAAATCCGGGCCCAGCCTTGCAAGTTCGGAAAAAATAGTGTATAGTTGCCTCGATTTTAACCAGAAACATCTGGAGGAGGTCGCGGCCGTGGCAGGACTGTCCATACCGGAGACCATCAGATCGCTTCAGGGACTGGAGAAGAAGGGGCTTGCTGCCTCAGGGCCGGCTGCCTATTACAGAAAGGTAAATTGATATATGGGTCAAAATTTAGTCATAGTCGAGTCACCCGCCAAGATGCGGACTATCAAGAAATTCCTGGGAAGCACCTATACAGTGGCTGCTTCCATGGGACATGTGAGGGATCTGCCCAAGTCGACCATGGGCATAGACATCGAGCATGACTTTGAGCCTAAATACATAGCCATACGAGGCAAGGGAGATCTTATAGCCTCCCTCAGGAAGGAGGCGAAGAAGGCCGACAAGATATATCTTGCCACTGACCCGGACCGTGAGGGAGAGGCCATAAGCTGGCACCTTATGACGGCCCTTGGCCTCAACGATGCCAGTGACAAGAAGGTCTACCGCATAACCTTCAACGAGATCACGAAAAATGCAGTCAAAAACGCCATCAAGTCTCCCAGAGACATAGATCAGAACCTGGTGGATGCGCAGCAGGCCAGGAGAGTCATGGACAGGCTCGTGGGCTATACCATCAGCCCGGTGCTCTGGAAAAAGATAAGGAAGGGACTTTCCGCCGGACGTGTCCAGTCTGCCACCCTCAACATCATATGCAAGAGGGAGGAGGAGATAGCCGCCTTCGTCCCCGAGGAGTATTTCACCATAGAAGGGACCGTCAAGTCCGGTTCAAAGACTGCAAAGGTCTCATACTATGGAGAGGAGGGAAAGAAGACTGAGCTGAAGGACAGGGCCCTGAGCGATGCAATAGTCTCAGAGGCCAGGAAAAAAGGAGCTTTAGTGACAGAGGTCAAAAACTCTGAGCGACTCAGAAATGCACCGCTGCCCTTTACCACCTCCACCCTGCAGCAGGAGGCTGCCCGTGTACTCAACATGGCTCCCCAGAAGACCATGCGCATAGCCCAGAAGCTTTATGAGGGAGTGGATATAAAGGGCCACGGAAGCATAGGCCTCATAACCTATCTGAGGACAGATTCCGTCAGGATCTCGGACGAGGCCTTTGAGGCTGCCAAGGGCTTCATAGGCGAAAGATACGGAAAGGAATACATATCCTATGCAAGGCCCCAGGGAAAGCGGGATCAGAATGTACAGGATGCCCACGAGGCCATAAGGCCCACCTACATAGAGCTGACCCCTACGGAGCTGAAGGAGCAGCTTCAAAGGGATGAGTACAGGCTCTATCAGCTCATATGGAACAGATATGTGGCAAGCCGCATGACTCCTGCACGCTATGACACCACCTCTGTCAGGCTGCAGTCAGGCACTCATACCTTTGCAGCAAACGGCTCAAAGCTCAGGTTTGACGGCTTCCTGTCCGTATATAAGCTTTCTGAGGACGAGGACTCGAAGCAGGATCTTTCCTTCCTTAAGGAGGGAGATGACGTAAGCTTCGACAAGCTGGAGTCCCAGAGACATCAGACCGAGCCTCCTGCACATTATACAGAGGCTTCACTGGTCAAGAAGATGGAGGAGGACGGTATAGGCAGGCCTTCTACCTATGCGCCCACCATCACTACCCTCATGGCGAGACATTATATCACCAAGGAAAAGCGCAGTCTGTTCGTCACAGAGCTCGGTACTGCGGTCAATGACCTCATGAGGGGATCATTCCCCTCCATAGTGGACGAGCAGTTCACCGCTAACATGGAGTACATGCTGGACTCGGTAGCAGAGGGAAGGACCGACTGGAAGTCCCTCATCAGGAATTTCTACCCTGATCTCAAGTCTGCGGTGGACGAGGCGGAAAAGAACCTCTCCAGGGTAAAGGTGGCTGATCAGGTGACTGATGTCATATGCGACAAGTGCGGAAGGAACATGGTCATAAAATACGGACCTCACGGCAAGTTCCTGGCCTGCCCGGGCTTCCCCGAGTGCCGCAATACCAAGCCCTTCGTGGAGAAGATAGGGCTCAAGTGTCCCAGATGTGGAAGCGATATAGTCATCAGAAGGTCAAAGAAGGGCAGGATATTCTATGCCTGCGAGAATCAGGACTGTGAATATGTGAGCTTCACAAAGCCCAGAGGCGATAAAAATGGTGTCGCCATAGAAAAAAAACTTGCAAATGCTGAAAAACAATGATACTATAGGCAAAGATACAGGGAGTGGGCCGAGAGGTCCACTCCTAAATGTTTGTCAAAAGGTATAAGCTTGAGAGGACATTATGGATAACTATGTCAGACGTGTGGAGGCCTACCTTGATACCTTCCTTGAAAAGGATGGCTACGAGCTCATCAAGACTGAGTTCGTAAAGGAGGATGGAAACTGGTACCTGAGGGCCTACATAGATCTCCTCCATAAGGAGACGGAAGAGGAAGGCCAGGAGGGCCGCGAGATCAGCATCAATGACTGCGCCCAGGTATCCCGAAGGCTCAGCAAATGGCTGGATAAAGAAGACTTTATAAAGGAAGCGTACACGCTGGAGGTCTGCTCCAGGGGCTTTCTGGATGAAACAGAAGATCCTGAATAAGGACAAAGGAGAAGGATACGATGAACAACGAGCTTAGAGATGCACTTGAGATACTGGGCAGAGAGAGGAACATCCCCAGGGAGGCCCTTCTGAAGGCCATAGAGGATTCACTCCTTACAGCCTGCAGGAATCATTTTGGTAAGGCTGAGAACTGCGTGGTCAATATAGACAGGGACACATATGAGTACAGCATCATCCAGAAGAAGCAGGTAGTCGAGGAGGTCACGGATCCTGTCATGGAGATAAGCCTTCCGGATGCACTCATGATAGATAAGTCTGCAAAGCTGGGAGATGAGGTGGACATACCCATAGATTCCCAGAAGTTCGGACGTATAGCCACACAGAATGCCAAGGGCGTCATAGTACAAAAGATAAGGGAGGAGGAGCGCAACTCACTCTACCGTGATTTCTTCGAGCATGAGCATCAGGTCATGACCGGAGTGGTACAGAGGTTCCTCGGCAAGAACATATCCATAAACCTTGGCAAGGCAGATGCCATACTGGCTGAAAGCGAGCAGATAAAGACAGAGACCCTCAAGCCCAACCAGAGGATCAAGGTCTATGTGCTGGAGGTCAAGAACAATCCCAGAGGACCCAGGATATCAGTATCACGTACCCATCCTGACCTGGTAAAGAAGCTCTTTGAGCAGGAGGCATCAGAAGTAAGGGACGGCATAGTTGAGATCATGGCCATAGCCAGGGAGGCCGGCTCAAGGACCAAGATGGCAGTGGTATCCCATGACGACAACGTGGATCCCGTGGGTGCCTGTGTCGGAGTCAACGGTACCAGGGTCAATTCCGTGGTGGATGAGCTCGGCGGAGAGAAGATCGATATCATCAACTGGGATGACAACCCTGCTTATCTTATAGAAAATGCACTCAGCCCTGCAAAGGTCATAGTAGTCGTAGCCGATGAGGATGCCAGAGAGGCTGAGGTCATAGTGCCTGACAACCAGCTTTCCCTGGCCATCGGCAAGGAGGGACAGAACGCAAGACTGGCCGCCAAGCTTACAGGCTTCAAGATAGACATAAAGTCAGAGACCCAGGCTCAGGAGCTCGGACTCTTCGATGAGTTCGGCATATCGGCTCCCAGCTACGATGAGGACGGAAATCCCATATTTGCAGAAGAGATATATGAGGATGAGGACTATGAGGGCGACTACGATGAGGAAGCCTATGAGGATGCCGATGAGGCATATGAGGAGCCTTCAGAGGATGAGGAGATCCCCGAGGATACTGAGGAGGAGCCTGAGGCCTGAAGGATCCCTTTGAGAGGAATAGATGACTAAAGAGATAAACAGAAGGAAGCTTCTTGGCATGATAGGACTTGCACAGCGGGCCGGGAAGCTGAGGACCGGAGAGTTTTCCACCGAGAAGTCCATCAAGAGCGGAAGGTCCAGGCTGTGCATAGTAGCCTCTGATGCTTCGGAGGCCACAAAGAAGAGGTTTTCTGATATGTGTGCTTACAGAAAGGTCCCTTTCATGATATGCGAGTCAGACAAGGAAGAGCTGGGACATACTGCCGGCAGACAGATGAGGGCATCGGCATCCGTGGAGGATGCCGGTCTGGCAAGGAATATAGCTGATCTTATCGAGGGAGGAAATGTGAATGAGCAATGACAATAACGAAAACAAGGAACCGAAGAATCCCGGGGCTGCTCCGGAGAAGGATGCATCCGTCCGCAAGAAAAAGGTCAGCGTAGTTTTCAGATCCCAGAATGCCCAGGGACTCAAGGACATACCGAAGGGCCTTAAGGGAGCTGCTTATCAGACTGCCGTAAGAAGGGAAAAGGGCAGCGCTGACAGACAGTCCGGACAGGATGCTCAGAGAGGAGAGCGCAGGAAGGGACCCAGACCACTTCCGGCAGGTACCAAGCCGGTAAAGCCGGCTGTATTTGGCGAGGATCAGAAGGATAAGACGGAGACAGCTGCTGTGGCTCCTGCGCCTGCAGCTGAGCCTATCTCTGCCCCCGCTGCAGCCGCTGAGGCTTCAGTGGCTCCTGCAGCGGCTGAGCTCGTAAAGGCTCCTGAGGCAAAGGCTGCGGCCGGTCAGGCAGCTGCGAAGGAGTCGGAGGCTAAGGCAGCAGCCAAGGCCCCGGCAGATAAGCCCGCAGAGGCTGATAAGGAGCAGGCTCCTGCAAAGAAGGATCAGAAGGCAGAGCAGCCCAGGCAGAAGAAGCCCAACAGCGATGTGGGCAAGGTGCCTTCAGCTACTCCCCAGATAAAGATAGTCAAGTCCTATGCAGACTATGATGTTGCTTCCATCATAGCCAAGGCCACTGCGGCAAACAAGGCAAAGCAGGCAGCCGAGCGCAAGGCTCAGAGAGGCCCTCAGGGACAGGGCCAGCGCTCAGGCCAGGGAGGCCAGGGCGGTCAGTTCGGAGCCAGGGGACAGAGAGGCGGCCAGAGGCCCGGACAGGGTGGCGGACGTCCCGGAGATCCCAGGATGCAGCAGGGAAGGCCTGGCCAGAGGCCCGGTCAGGGAGCAGGCAGAGGTGCAGCTCCCGCATTTGAGGCACCTGCATCCAAAAATGCAGGCAGCAGGAACAAAAACGCTCATCAGAAGGATCGCTTTGACAAGCGTGACAAATACAGAGATGACAATGTGGCTGTTCAGAAGAAGGGTGCCTTCATAAGGCCTGAGCCCAAGAAGGAGAAGCCTGAGGACGACATAAAGGTCATCACCATACCTGAGAGCCTGACCATCAGGGAGCTTTCCGACAAGCTGAAGCTTCAGCCTTCCGTCATCATAAAGAAGCTGTTCCTTCAGGGAAAGATGGTCACACCCAACACAGATCTCAGCTACGAGGAGGCTGAGGAGATCGCCATGGATTATGATATCCTCTGTGAGAAGGAAGAGCAGGTGGATGTCATAGCTGAGCTCCTTCGCGAGGACGAGGAGGACGAGAAGGACATGGTGCTCAGAAGCCCTGTAGTCTGCGTCATGGGACATGTCGATCATGGTAAGACCTCACTCCTTGATGCCATCAGAAATACAAATGTCACCAGCCACGAGGCCGGCGGCATCACCCAGCATATAGGAGCATCTGTAGTCAAGGTAGGAGACCGCAGGATCACCTTCCTGGATACTCCCGGACATGAGGCATTTACTGCCATGCGTCTCCGTGGAGCCCAGGCTACTGATATAGCAGTACTCGTAGTGGCTGCTGACGATGGTGTGAAGCCCCAGACCATAGAGGCCATAAATCACGCAAAGTCCGCTGAGGTCGAGATAGTCGTGGCCATAAACAAGATAGACAAGCCCGGCGCTGATGTGGACAGGGTCAAGCAGGAGCTTACGGAATATGGACTCATAGCCGAGGAGTGGGGCGGCTCCACCACCATGGTGCCCGTATCAGCCAAGACAGGCCAGGGCATACAGGATCTGCTGGAGATGATACTCCTTGAGGCAGATGTTCTGGAGCTCAAGGCCAACCCCAACAGGAAGGCAAGAGGTATAGTCATAGAGGCTCAGCTCGATAAGGGCAGAGGACCTGTGGCCACCGTGCTTGTACAGAAGGGTACCCTCAGGATAGGAGACCACATAGCTGCAGGTGCCTGCCACGGTAAAGTACGTGCCATGATAGACGACAGGGGCACCAGGGTAAGAAAGGCAGGTCCTTCCACACCCGTGGAGATCCTCGGACTCAACGACGTTCCCAATGCAGGCGAGGTATTCATGGCCTGTGATGATGAGAAGGAATCCCGCAACATCGCAGAGACCTTCATCGCAGAGCAGAAGAAGCGCATGCTTGAGGAGACCAAGCAGAAGATGAACCTTGATGATCTCTTTGATGAGATCAAGGCCGGCAATGTCAAGGAGCTTCCCATCATCATAAAGGCCGATGTACAGGGCTCCGTGGAGGCAGTAAAGCAGTCTCTCGGCAAGCTTTCAAACGAGGAGGTGGCTGTCAAGGTCATCCACTCAGGAGTAGGAAACATCAACGAGTCTGATGTAAGCCTTGCCATGGCAGGAAATGCCATAATCATAGGCTTCAATGTCAAGCCCGATGCAGTGGCCAAGTCGACTGCAGAACACGAGCATGTGGATATCAGGCTCTATAAGGTCATATACCAGGCCATAGACGATCTGGAGGCTGCACTCACTGGCATGCTGGCTCCCGTTTACGAGGAGCAGAATACAGGACGTGCCATAGTACGTCAGCTGTTCAAGGCATCCGGAGTCGGTACCATAGCAGGCTGCTACGTCACCGATGGTGTCATAGAGAGAGGCTCCAGGGCCAGTATCTTCAGAGGCGAAAAGCAGATATTTGACGGAAATATCGCATCCCTCAAGAGATTCAAGGATGAGGTCAAGGAGGTCAGGACCGGCTTTGAGTGCGGTATGGTATTTGAGGACTTCGGAGACGTGGCCGTTGATGACAACATAGAGGTTTACAAGATGGTAGAGGTGCCCAGGACTGCGAAGAAGTCTGAGTGATGCCTCTTCCGGAGACATGACATGAAAAAAGGAAGTATAAAGAACAACAGGATAAACGGAGAGGTCATGCGTGCCCTCTCCGTCATCATAAGGGACGGAGTGAAGGATCCCAGGATAGACCCCATGTTTTCCATAACCAAGGTGGAGGTGACTCCTGACCTTCAGTTCTGTAAGGTGCATATATCTACCCTTTCCGGAGCTGACAGCCTGGACCGTACCATAGAGGGACTTAAGCGGGCTGAGGGCTATATCAGGAGGGAGCTGGCACATACCGTAAATCTCAGGAAGACTCCTGAGCTTCAGTTCGTGCCCGACCGCAGCATAGAATATGCCATAGAGATGTCAAAGAAGATAGACGAGCTCATGAAGACCGAAGGACAGGTCGGGGAGGATTTCCATGGATCTGAGGAAGAGAGCTGAATTCAGCCTGGCATTCAATGATGCTATAGATGAGGCCGGATCCACATGCATACTGGGACACATAAATCCCGATGGAGACTGTCTGGGATCCACCCTTTCCACCATGGCCTATATAAAAAGGAGATATGCGGACAAGGGCTTCAGGGACCGTACCGTGAAGGTATATCTCGATGTGGCATCCGAAAAGTTTGCTTATCTGGAGGGCTTTCATGACATATGCCATGAGGACAGCGACCAGGTCTATGATCTCTGCATAGTGCTGGACTGCGGCGATGCCGCAAGAGTAGGACATTTCCTTCCGCTTTTGAAGGCTGCCAAAAGGAAGCTCTGCGTGGATCATCATATCACAAATGAGGGCTTTGCAGAGCTTTCGCTCATAGAGCATGATGCTTCCTCCACCTCAGAGCTCATGGCTGATCTTTTTGAGGAGAGATATGTGGATCGGGCCATAGCCGAGGCTCTGTATACCGGCATCGTACATGATACCGGTGTCTTTCGCTATGACTGTACGTCGCCACATACCATGGAGGTCGCCGGCAGGTGCATGAGCTACGGCATCGATTTCGGAGAGATCATAGACGATTCCTTCTTTGCCATGACTGCAGTGCAGAAGGCTGCCCTTGGCAGGGTCCTTTCCGAGATGGAGGTATGTCTTGAGGGACGCATAGTCTTCGGACATATAGAGGCCAGGACCATGGAGCTCTATGGAGTGACCAGCCGAGAGATGGATGGCATAGTCGATCAGCTCAGGACCACCAGAGGCGCTCTGGGAGCCATATTTATGTACCAGTGCAAAAACAGGAGCTACAAGGCCAGTCTCAGATCAAATACTGACGAGCTCAATGTAGCTGCCATAGCCCAGACCTTTGGGGGCGGAGGACATCTGCGTGCCGCCGGATGCTTCATGGGGCCTGATCTGAAGGACGATAAGGAAAAGCTCCTGTCGGAGATCAGAAAACAGCTTGGGACTTAAAGAGAGGACATGAATCAGAACCCATACAATGGCTTTTTGAATATATATAAGGAGCAGGGCTTCACTTCCATGGACGTGTGCGCAAAGCTCAGAGGCATACTCGGCATGAGGAAGATAGGACATGCCGGTACTCTGGATCCCATGGCTGAGGGCGTGCTGCCGGTGGCCCTTGGAAGGGCTACCAAGGACGTGGACAGGCTTGGAGACGGCACTAAGACCTACAGGGCGGTCATGCTGCTTGGGGTGACCACGGATACACAGGATATCACAGGCAGCCGGCTTTCAGAGCAGGATGTGCCGGCATTTTCAGAGCAGGACATAAATGATGCCCTGCTTTCCTTTGTGGGCACATATGATCAGCTCACCCCCATGTACTCCGCCAGGAAGGTGGGAGGAAAGAAGCTTTACGAATATGCCAGGAAGGGCATGACCGTGGAGCGGAAGACAAAAAGGGTGGAGATACTGAGCATAGACATTGATGAGATAGCTCTGCCCAGGGTGACATTTACAGTGAGCTGTACCAAGGGCACCTATATACGCACGCTCTGCAGCGACATAGGAGACAGACTTGGCTGCGGAGCCTGTATGGAGGAGCTGACCCGCCTGAAAGTGGGAGAGTTTGACATAAAGGATGCCCTCAGGCTCTCGGACATCGAACGGATGAGAGATGAGGGAAGCCTTGATGAGGCCCTGACCATAGCCTCGGGCTGTGCAGTAGCCCTCGGTAAGTTTGACGGCCTGCATCTGGGACACAAAAAGATCATCCAGAGGCTCAAGGCCTGTGCCCAGGAGAAAAGGCTCAGGACCTGCGTCATCATGCTGGATACTGGCTGCGGCTATGTATGTCAGCGGGAGGAGGTAAAGA
>CALWHG010000012.1 GCA_944380315.1 uncultured Lachnospiraceae bacterium | reverse complement strand
ATATCTGAAACATTCACATACATAAAGATACCGGGCTTAGGAGCTCTTTCCTAAACCCGGTTTGTCTTCAGTCTGACACCGCCTGCCACGCAGACGGTGCTTCTTTTTTCAGATATCAGAGCCGGTAATCAGTTACCGGACATCATGAACTCCATGAGCCTTCTTGCTGACTCAGGATCCTCAGTCTCGAGCTCGAGCTCAGAGATGATGGGTGAGCTGAAAAGTCCAGCCAGTGCATAGTACTGAGTGAGCTTGGACTTAAGGTTCAGCTTATCTCCTTCGGGGGAGATGATATATACGGAACCCTGGCATTCATTTACTATCTTCATGAAGCCTTCGATATCCTTGATGTTATACATTTTCATTGTCATAGTAGTATCCTCCTTATCGATACTTTTGCTGTCCGCCCCGCGGACTATCTTAAAAACCTTATCTTCTTTGTACGATCAAAGAATATCACAGTCTGTCAAGTTTTTCATCGTGCACAATCAACGAAATTTTGACAGAAAATTGTCAATATCAGTGCAGTCTCAATCAATATCAAACTGGCCATAGTAAAGAGAGAGACCTTGCTTTACATGGAGCTTACAGGAACTTTACTTCCATTTTACTGGTCGCAGATCTGGTCTTACCTTAATATATTTTACAACAGGACAGGGGCATTACCCCGATATCAGGACATTTGATACGTATCTCTATGATAAAGGAGCAGAGATATGAAGGATGAGCATACCATCATAAAGGATGTATATGCGGCAAAAACGGATACTGACAGGGCGGATGAGCTTATAAGGAGATATCTGCCCTTTATAAAGGCCGAGGCATCTAGGCAGACAGGAAGGGTCTGCACTGAGCAGGACGACGAGTACAGCATAGCCATGATGGCATTTTATGAGGCCATACTCGGGTATGAAAAAGAACGCGGAGCCTTTAAGGGATATGCATCCATGCTCATCAGGAGCCGTATCATCGACTATCACAGGAAGGAGACGAGACATGAGGGCCATGCTTCCCTGTATGAGGAGAGAGGCGATGGAGACCGTACTCTGGCAGATGAGCTCTGTGACGACAGGGACCATATAGGAGAGAGGCTTGGATTGGAGGCGACACAGCAGGAGATAGAGGAGCTTTCAAAGGTCCTGTCCAGGGCAGGGGTCACTTTTTCAGATGTTGCCGACAACTGCCCCAGACAGGAGCGGACCATGGCCGCCTGCAAAAAGGCCATGGCCTGCGGAGTAAAGGACAAAGCTCTGCTTGATGAGGTGGAAAGGACCGGCAGGCTGCCCCTTAAAAGACTTTCCCTGGCTTCGGGTGTGGAACGGAAGACACTCGAGCGTCATCGGAGATATATACTTGCCATGCTGCTGATCCATACAAATGGGTATGAGATCATCAGGGGGCATCTGAGACACATGGCGGTGGAGAAAGGAGGGACTGCTGTATGAGATATATGGTCATGGAGACACATCTGGCTTATGCGGTGGTCCTGGGTCAGGATGGCAGCGTGCTGAAGGTGGCAAACAGGAGATATCAGGTCGGAGAGAAGGTAAATGATATCATACCCATGAAAGTGACCGGATCTGCTGATGCCTCAGAAGCTGTCAACAGGACCGACGTACGGGAAATAAAGATGTCGGGACGGGGCAGAGCCCTGAAGCTCATGGCTGTATCTGCCGCCGCAGTACTGATGTTTGGAGCCTGGGGCATATACGACTTTGGCTTTGCCACCTATGGCTCCGTATATATGACCATCAATCCCGAGGTCCGTATAGACATGAGCAGATCTGACAGGATAGTGGACATAGACGGTATAAACGAGGATGGAGAAACCCTCGTATCAGGTTATAACTATGCCGGAAAGAGTCTTTCTCAGGTCATAGAGGAGCTGGGTGTGAAGGCAGCTTCCATGGGCTACCTTGAAAGAGGAGGAGAGATAGGACTCAGGATAGAATCAGAAAGCGATAGGTGGACAGCAGAGCAGCAGGATGAACTCATATATGGAGCGGCTGAGAGGCTTTCAGACAGCCTTAAGGTGACCATAGAGATAAATGGAACTGAGGATACTGTAGTGGCCCCTCCTGAGACAGAGCCTGTGACCACAGCCCCGGAGACCAGTGCACCGGAGCCTGAGACCTGGGTCATAGAGATACCTGAGGTAACACCAGAGCCTGTAGAGACTGCGGCAGAGACTACACCTGCACCTGTACAGACACCAGCATCTACACAGGCACCTGCTCCCACGAAGCCGCCGGCGCCGGCACCCACGCAGACCCAGTCGCCTGTACCTCAGCCCGTACCTCATCAGGGCGACAGTGGCTATGGAAACAGTAACTATGGCGATTCAGCCTACGGCACATCAGGTCATGGCAGCTTAGCCTATGGCGATTCAGGCTATGACGGCTCGGGCTACGGCGAAAGCGGCTATGATGACTGAATATGCCGGATAAAATAAAAAATATGTATCGGCCCCGAAAACAGAAAGGTCTGTACGTATACTATAAATGTAAGACAAAAATACCCACATCACAACTGAAAAGGAGAAAAGACATGAAAAAAAAGATCATTATGATGACAGCGGCTATGGTGATGGGCCTTTCAAGCCTTACACTTACAGCATGCACTGCAGAAACAGCACAGACGGCTGCGGCAACCGCAGCAGCTACAGAGGCAGCAACTATAGAGATAGCAAGCGTGGATGCGCTTCCTGAGACCACTGCTCCTGTGCCTGAGACCACAGCTGCCATGGAGGGTGGAGTCCTTATAATCAAGGTCAATCCGGAGATAGCGGTGGAATATGATAAGGATGGCATAGTCACAGCCGTTACTGCCAGGAACAATGAGGCCATAGCCATCATCAACCAGTGCGAAGGCCTTATAGGCAGCAAGACCAGGGATGCGGTTTCCAGGATAGTTACAGCCATAGGAGACGCGGGATACTTTGTTGAGGATATGAACAGCAGTGGAAGGCAGATAGTCCTGGAGATAGAAGCCGGATCCTCCATGCCCTATGAGGGATTCATGGATGAGGTGGTCGATGATGTTCGCACCTGTGTTGGTGAAAAGCACTGGGAAGCCCCCTTTGACGTGGTAAATGAAAGTGATTACGGCATAACTGATTATGTAGACACGGACTACGGTCCCGACAACGATGGGGTGACGGACTACGCTGACACGGACTACGGTCCCAATAATGACGGCGTGACAGACTATGGCTATACCGATTATGGCCAGACGGACTATGAGCCTGCTCCCACACAGCCGCCTGCACCTGCTCCCACACAGCCGCCTGCACCCGCACCTACACAGGCCCCTGCGCCTGCTCCTCAGCGTGGAGACAGTGGCTATGGAAATAGCAACTATGGCAACTCGGGCTACGGCGCTTCAGACTACGGAAATTCAAACTATGGCAACTCAGGCTACGGCGACAGTGGATATGATGATTGAGCATCAGCCTGTACAGCAGCCAAGGCATGAGATCAAATTTGTGATAAGCGGGCAGGAGGCATACCTCCTGTCCGAAAGGCTTAAAAGGCTTTTCAGACGCGACAGCCACGGAGATACAGAGGGCAGGTACAGGGTAAGCAGCCTGTATTTTGACGATCTGTATGACAGCGCACTGAGAGAAAAGCTTGATGGCAGGGATAACAGACAGAAATTCAGGCTGAGATATTATGGCTTGGATACTTCTTATATAAGGCTAGAAAAGAAACAGAAGCAGCGGGGGCTTTGCAGGAAATATTCCTTCGGGATCACCGGGGATATGGCCGAAAAGCTGATATTTCAGCCACGGGAGCATTTTCATGATATGGAGAAGGCTTCACCGCTTATAAGGGAGTTCTGCCTCAAGAGACGGGAAGGCCTGCTTCGGCCAAGGAAGACCATATCCTATGAACGGGAGGCATTTATATTTGATCCGGGAAATGTACGTGTGACCATAGACAGAAACATAAGAGCAGCTGATTCATATCAGCATTTCCTTTGTCCTGAGCTTAAGGAGCTTCCGGTGGCGGGAGAGGACTGTATACTGGAGGTCAAATATGACCGTTTCCTTCCGGAGCTCGTATCCATGGCCCTTTCAGGCACTGACAGGCTCAGCACAGCCTGCTCAAAGTATGCGCTCGCCTTCAGGTATGACTGAGGAGGTAAAAACATGCAGTTTACTTTTCAGGATATATTCAGATCCAGCTTTCTGGAAAATATATCTGCCATATCCTTTTTTGACATGGTGCTTGCCATAGCACTGTCATTTGCCCTCGGGCTGTTTATATTTTACATATATAAGCACTGCTGTACCGGAGTCATGTATTCGGCAGGCTTTGGAGCGACCCTTATAGCGCTGTGCATGATCACAGCTCTTCTGATACTGGCGGTCACCTCAAATATAGTGCTTTCCCTTGGTATGGTAGGAGCACTGTCCATAGTCAGGTTCCGTACGGCCATTAAGGATCCTCTGGATATAGCCTTTCTGTTCTGGTCCATAGCTGCAGGCATAGTGCTGGCAGCGGGCTTTATACCCCTGGCGGTGTTTGGAAGCCTTTTCATAGGAACTATCCTGCTTTTCGTATCAGGCAGGGCTATCTCCGACAGAGCATACATACTTGTCATACACTGTCAGGATCAGACTTCGGAGAAAATGGCCCTGGAGCTTTTGGGAGACAGGGTCAGAAGGTACAGGCTGAAATCAAAGAGTGTGGAGCCTGGACTCATAGAGCTTGATATAGAGCTCCGTCTTAAAGATGAGGACACATGCTTCATAAATGAGCTCTCGGAGCTTCCGGGTATCACGCATACGGTCATGGTCGCATACAATGGCGACTACATGGGATGAGTCATGCTTCTGAACAGACATATAGACAGGATATGCATCCTGATCATGGGACTGGCCGTTTTTCTGACAGTGCTGTTCATAAATGGAGAAAGAATTGGCCTTAAGCAGGCTTCGACCTCTCCGGGATATGAGGACAGACTGTTTGATGAGGAGAGGGTGCATGAGATAGACATAGTCATAGATGACTGGGATGCCTTCCTTGATAGTGCACCCGATGAGGTATACAGTCCGTGCGATGTGGTCATAGATGGCGAGCGCCTCAGTAATGTGGGCATAAGGGCCAAAGGCAACAATTCAAGAAGGCTAGTGGAGGAATATGGCCTTTCACGCTACAGCCTCAAGCTTGAATTTGACCACTATATGGCACAAAGCTATCATGGACTTGACAAGCTTTCCCTGGACTCCTCCTTCCAGGACAATTCATATCTCAAGACCTGGATAGCCATGGACATGATGAGGTACATGGGAGTACCGACCCCGCTTAAGAGCTATGCCTTCGTCAGGGTGAACGGAGAGGACTGGGGACTCTTCCTTGCACTTGAGGAGCCTGAGGAGGCCTTCCTCAGACGTAATTTCGGGAGAGATCACGGGCAGCTCTATAAGCCTGATTATCGCTATCTAAATGAGGAAAATGCTGACGTACACCTGAGATATGTGGACGAGGATCCTTCAAGCTATGACAACATATTCCGAAATGCCAGGACAGACCCCAAAAAAGCAGACAAGGAACGGCTCATAGAGGCCATAAGGATATTGAACACGGGGAAGGAGCTGGAGACCGCTGTTGATGTGGACGAGGTGCTGAGATATTTTACGGTACAGGTATTTGTGGTCAACCTTGACAGCTACCTGGGACGCACAGGACACAATTATTTCCTGTATGAGGAGGATGGGCGCATGAGCATGCTTCCCTGGGACTATAATCTTGCCTTCTCAACCTACAGCCTGGGCATGCCGGATCCCGTAAACGATGCAGAGCTGTATGTCAATTATCCCATCGATACTCCGGCGTCTGGCGAGGTGATGCTGAAAAGGCCCATGTATCATGAGCTGATGAAAAATGATACGTACTTTGAGACCTACCATCGATATATGGACAGGCTTATAAGCGGATATTTTGAAAGCGGGTATTTTGAGGATATGCTGGATGAGGTCTCATCCATGATCAGAGGATATGTGAAAAGAGATACTACCGCCTTCTGCTCCTATGAGGATCATCTTAAGGCAGTGGATACCATAAGAGATTTCTGTCTGCTCAGGGCAGAAAGCGTCAGAGGCCAGCTGAATGGGGAAATAGGCTCCACTATAGCGGAGCAGTCAAAGGACAGATCCAGCTTTGTGGATGCTTCAGCAGTTTGGCTTCCGGATATGGGAGAGCTTTCGGACCTTTCCGATTAAGGAAGGGCCGGGAGCTCTCTTGATATTTACGGCTGGCTTCGTGCGTCTTCATTTGGACAGCTTATCTCCACCAGTCCCTCTATCATATGATGCAGGAGCTCGGCTTCACGGGTTCCTGAGCTCTTATAGTAGACCTCCTTGCCGTCCCTGCGGCTCGTGATGAGCCCTGCGCTCTTTAGCAGCCTCAGATGATGGGAGAGGGCAGGTGAGCTCATGTCCATCATGGTGGAAAGGTTGGTCACGCATTCCTCGCAGTGACACAGTATCCAGAACAGCCTGACCCGGCTGCCGTCTCCGAGCTGCTTGAAGATGGCCGATACGGTCAGAAAATCCTCTGCCTTCGGCATATGATCGAAGCAGTGCTCAAACTGCTGGCCATGATCGTGGGGAAGCTTCTTATCACTCATCATACATGTCTCCTTTTCCGGAAAGATTATAGCATATAAGTCTTGACATTGCCAACGGCAGTGCTATAATACAGATAAACAATTAAACAAATGTTTAATCGAATTCCAAAGTAAAAGGAGATACTACCATGAAAAAGAGCTACAAGATCGATGTTGACTGTGCAAACTGTGCAAACAAGATGGAGCAGGCAGCGAAGGAGACAAAGGGAGTCAAGGACGCCGTAGTCAACTTCATGACCCTCAAGATGAACGTAGAGTTTGAGGAGGGAGAGGATCCCAAGGCTGTCATGGCTGAGGTGCTCAAGAACTGCAAGAAGGTAGAGTCCGACTGCGAGATATTCCTGTAACAGGATAGTGCCAGGCTGTGGGAGATATGAAGAGCCTGGTGACAGGACATTTCAGGAAAGCGTGTATATATGAATAAGAAACAGAAAAAGATGCTGATAAGGATCATCATATCAGCCCTGCTTATGGTGCTCCTTAGCTTTGTGAAGATACAGGGTGTCCTTCGCTTCCTGCTTTACATGGTCCCCTATCTCATAGTGGGCTATGACATCCTCATAAAGGCAGTAAAGGGCATACTCAATAAGCAGGTGTTTGATGAGTGCTTCCTCATGGCAGTAGCGACGGTGGGAGCCATAGTGCTTGGGATCATAGGAGACGGAGACTATACCGAGGCCATAGCGGTCATGCTGTTCTACCAGATAGGAGAATGGTTCCAGAGCTATGCAGTTGGCCGCAGCCGCCGCAACATAAGCGAGCTCATGGACATACGTCCGGACTATGCAAACATAGAGCAGGACGGTCATCTTGAGAGGGTGGATCCTGATGAGGTAGAGACCGGAAGCATCATAGTGGTACAGCCCGGAGAGAAGGTGCCCATAGACGGAGTCATCACCGAGGGCAGCACCATGCTGGATACCGCGGCCCTCACGGGTGAGAGCGTGCCCAGGACAGCAAAGGCCGGAGACGAGGTCATAAGCGGCTGCATCAACATGAGTGGCCTCATAAAGATCAGGACCACCAGGGAGTTTGGAGAGTCCACAGTCTCAAAGATACTGGATCTGGTGGAAAATGCCAGCTCCCGTAAGTCACGTTCAGAGGCATTTATATCGAGGTTTGCAAGGGTATATACCCCTGCAGTATGCTACAGCGCCCTGGCCCTGGCGATAATACCTCCCATATTCCGTATGCTTGTCATGGGACAGCCTGCCATGTGGGGAGACTGGCTTTATCGTGCCCTTACCTTCCTGGTCATCAGCTGCCCCTGCGCACTGGTCATCAGTATACCCCTCAGCTTCTTCGCCGGCATAGGCGGAGCCAGCAAGGAGGGCGTGCTCGTAAAGGGCTCGAACTATCTGGAGACCCTGGCGGATACCAGGTATGTAGTGTTTGACAAGACAGGTACTCTGACAAAGGGCGTCTTTGAGGTGACGGGCATACATCAGGCAGGCATGGACGAGAAAGAGCTGCTGAGACTTGCCGCATATGCGGAGAGCTCGTCCACCCATCCCATAAGCCGCAGCCTCATAAAGGCATACGGAGAGGAGCCTGACCGCAGTCTCGTGACCGATGTCAGGGAGATAAGCGGAAAGGGCGTCATAGCGACAGTAGAGGGAAGGACCGTAGCCTGTGGAAACGACAAGCTCATGGAGGAGCTTTCAGTGCCTCACGAGGACTGTCATGAGGATGCAGGCACCATCATACATGTGGCCGTGGACGGCGCCTATGAGGGACATATAGTCATCTCTGACGTGCTCAAGGACGATGCGGCTGATGCCATAAGAAAGCTTAAGTCGAGCGGAATCAGAAGGACCATCATGCTGACCGGAGACAGTGAGGCCGTGGCAGCGGCCGTGGCAAAGAAGCTCTCCATAGACGAGTACCATGCTGAGCTCCTTCCCGGAGACAAGGTGGACAAGGTCGAAGAGCTCATAGCAGCAAAGTCGGAGAAGGACAAGCTGGCCTTTGTGGGTGACGGCATAAATGATGCTCCTGTGCTCTCCCGCGCAGATGTGGGCATAGCCATGGGAGCCATGGGCTCGGATGCGGCTATAGAGGCAGCAGACGTGGTCCTCATGGACGACGATCCCATGAAGATAGTCAAGGCCATCAGGATAGCGAGGAAGTGCCTGGGCATAGTACGGCAGAATATAGTCTTTGCCATAGGCATAAAGCTCATATGCCTGTTCCTCGGAGCCATAGGCTTCGCCAACATGTGGCTTGCCATATTTGCGGACGTGGGAGTCATGGTGCTGGCGGTGCTCAACGCCATCAGGGCCCTTTTCGTAAAGGACCTGTAAGCCAAGGAGGCAGGGAGGTTTTACAAAGGCAAGGTATACACTTCCCTGAAAATGTTGTATTATTTAAGGCATGAGCAATCAGACTGAAGCAAAAGCACATAAGAGATCCTGGCCACTGTTCAGGTTCCTGTTTTCAAGGATAACGCTGCTCATAGTATTCCTGCTCGTGCAGATAGTGATACTGTGGGCAGCCTTTGAGTTCCTGAACAAGTCCCTTGCATACGGTTTTTTCGTGGCACTGTCAGTGCTGGAGCTGCTTTACATCCTCAATCAGGAGGGCAGCTCCCTGTTCAAGCTGGCATGGATAGTGCCCATCATGCTGTTCCCCGTGTTTGGAGGTCTGTTTTATCTGTACTTCAGGCTCCAGGGAGAGGTCAAGAAGATGAGGCACAGGCTGGATCGCGAGACCATAGCCTCCCAGGGAGAGATGATACAGAGCCGGTCGGTGACCGAGGCCATAAGGAAGGAAGAGGAGCCTGAGCTTCGCGCCATCAGCGGGTATCTCTATGGATACTGCGGCTTTCCGGCCTACGACGATACGGAGGTCAGATACTTCCCCATGGGACAGGATTTCTTTCCGGTATTTATGGAGGAGCTTCGGAAGGCGGAGCACTTCATATTCATGGAGTATTTCATCGTCTCAGGCGGAAGGATCTGGGACGAGGTCCTGGACATACTTAAGGAAAAGGCGGCAAAGGGCGTGGAGATCAGGTTCATGTATGACGGGACCAACGCCATCAAAAACGTGCCCTTCCGCTATGACGAGAAGCTCCGCAGCTTCGGCATAGACGCCAAGGTCTTTTCTCCCATGCTGCCTGCCCTTGCCAGCTATCAGAATCACAGGGATCACAGAAAGATCTGCGTCATAGACGGAGTGACCGCATTTACAGGCGGGCTCAATCTGGCGGATGAATATGCAAACATAGACTCACCCTACGGCGTATGGAAGGATACGGCTGCCATGTTCAAGGGCAGGGCGGCAAATTCATTTTCCATGCTGTTCCTTCAGATGTGGAACAGTACCAGGAGCCTGTGGGGCAAGCCAAAGGCCACAGGCCAGCTGGACTATATGAAGTACAGCTATGCTGCCTGCGAGGCCTATGACCGGGACAGAGGCAGCGACCAGCGAAAGGGCTTCGTCATACCCTACGGAGACAGCCCCATAGACAAGGAAAACATAGGGCTCAACGTATATCTGGACATCATAAATGAGGCCAGGGACTATGTGCACATCATGACCCCCTACCTGATACTCGATGACCAGACCATGTCATCCCTCTGCTATGCCGCAAAGAGGGGAGTGGATGTGAGGATCATGTTCCCCCACATACCTGACAAGCCCTATGCCTTCTGGCTGGGACGCACCTACTATAAGGAGCTCATAAGCAACGGAGTAAGGATATTTGAGTACACTCCCGGCTTCGTACATGCCAAGGAGTTCATATGTGACGGGCGCAAGGCCGTCATAGGAAGCATAAACCTGGATTTTCGCAGCCTTTACCTGCATTTTGAAAATGCTGCCTACCTCTACGAGGTCCCTGCCATAAAGGATATGGAGGAGGACTTCCTTTCCTCCCTAAAAGACTGTGTGGAGATAGACATGGAGGCCATAGCTGAGATGCCGGGGCTTCAGATGTTCATAGGAAGCGCCCTCAAGATATTTGCGCCCCTGTTTTGACAGGAGGTGTTTCCGACATTTTCAGCGTATCTACATAAAAAGATCACATGCTGGACACATTTTATTTTTATGATCATCCCGTACATTCCGGTACGGGATGTTTTTATGTATATGATCATTTGGAAGTCAGGAGAGATGAAGGATGAGATCAGAAGGGAAAGGAAGAAGGATCGTCCCTGGTAAGGAGAGTTCCAGACGCGGACACAGGCTCAGCAGCAGGGAACGAGGGAGCATAGCGCTCAGGAGCGGTATCTATGCCCTTACGGCAGGAGCCCTGTTTTCAGTATTTTCCATGCCTGTGCTGGAGGCCTATGCGGTGACATTTTCAAATGCCACCCAGAGCTACAGGGATCAGGTCATATCGGTCTGCGGCATAGCTGAGAGCACGGATCCCCAGAGATATGTGACCAAGTCAGAGTTTGCCCGCATGGCAGTATCGGCGAGCCAGTGGAAGGATACGGTATCTGCGGTCAACACGGTGGCAGCGGCCAATGACGTGCCCGCCTCCATGGAGAACTCAGGCTATATAAGGACAGCACTCAGAAATGGTCTCATGAGGACCAAGCTGGGAGGAAAGTTCGACCCGGATTCCTACGTGACCCTCAATGATGCCATCAAGACCTGTCTTACCCTCCTTGGATATACTGATGAGGACTTTGGCTCGGATGTGGCCGGCGGAAGGCTGAGCACCTTCAGAGCCCTCGATCTGGATGACGGGGTCAGTGCAAAGAACAGTACCGATGCCCTTACGGAGCAGGACTGTATCAATATCTTTTACAATCTCCTGAAGACAAATATGAAGGACAGCGGAAGCATATATGGCTCCATACTGGATGTAAGCCTGTCCTCAGACGGAGAGATAGATGCTACTGATCTCATGGAGACCGAGATGGAGGGGCCTGTGCTGGTAAAGACCTGGTCCCAGTTTGAGGAGGCCATACCCTTCTCAATAAAGGAGGCCAGGCTGTACTACAACGGTACGGATACGGGCAATTATTTCTCCGCAGAGCGTTATTATTCCAGCCAGATACAGAGAGAGGGCTGGCTCATAGTCTACTACAGCGAGGCGCAGAAGACGGTCTGGGCCTACGGCACGGACGATGGAAGCTCAGACCTTCCCTATCACTGCATAGCCGGAAGGCTCAATGCGGTATACTATACCTCCTCAAACATAGTTTCCCCCTCATCGGTACTGGTGGGCAACCAGGAGTACGAGCTAAGCGGCTCGGATGTAAAGTTCATGTTTTCCATAAACGGAGACATAGAGGTGGGAGATGAGGTCATACTCATAGTACAGCAGAATACCTCAGTGGCCTCGGACGGCACTGAGGAATATGTATACTACTGTACAGGAGTGGTCAGCTACAGTGATCTGACGGGCACTACCACGGGCACGAGCCTGGTGGTGCAGGATGTGGGCTATTATAATGCCAACACCGGTGAGGCTGTGGACAGCTTTGGAAATGTGACCAACGAAGGAAATAATGCAGGAAATGCTGCAGGAGCCGGGGGAGCGATGCAATGAGTGATAACAGCACGGAAAAGCAGGAAGAGATGAGCAGCAGCACACAGGACAGGAAGCTTCCTGACAAAAAGAAGAAGACGAAGCGTGAAAAGCAGATCACAAGGAAGCGCGTCATCATGGGAGCCCTGCTCCTTCTCATCATAGTGATCGCTGCTGCCTGGTTCGTGCGGAGCAGGAGGGCTGCAGCCGAGGCACAGACCGAGATAAGCCCCTCGAACCTGGGCACGGTCATGAGAGGAGACATCAAGGATCAGCTTACGGCCTCAGGCTCCCTGGAGGCAGGCGATACCTATACCATCACCTCACTTGTGGAGGGAGAGATCGTAGAGGCCAACTTTGAGGAGGGTGATCAGGTCACTGAGGGACAGGTCCTTTACCGCATAGAGGCCTCTGATGCTCAGAGACAGCTCCAGAGCGCTGAGAGGGACTATGAAAAGACAAAGTCAGACTATGACAGATATCTGTCCCAGTATGAGAGCGGAGTCTATAGAAGCACCCAGAGCGGCTATGTGACTGACATAACCATGAAAAAGGGAGACTATGTGGGCGGTCAGAACGGCACGGTCATAGCCACCCTGTACAACGATTCAGTCATGGAGCTTAGGCTTCCCTTCCTCAGCTTCGAGGCGGATGCCATACCCATAGGCGCGGCCCTGACGGTGGTCATAAACGATACGGGAGAGCAGATCCCCGGTCAGGTGACGGAGAAGAGCGATCGGGAGGAGGCTCTGACAGGCGGCACACTGGTAAAATACGTGACTCTCATAGTCAGCAATCCGGGCGGCCTTACGGAGTCCGACAGAGCTACGGCTCAGTACGGGGACATATATTCCGCGGGGGACGGAGCATTTTCAGCATACCAGACGGACAACCTTAAATGCGATCTGCCCATAAGCGTGGAGATAGACGAGATACTGGTGAGCGAGGGCCAGTACGTAAGCTCGGGCACGGCCCTCTTCAGCATGACGAAGGAGTCCTACGAGGATGCGGTGGCCCAGCTTGAGGATGAGCTGACCGCAGCAGAGGATACCTATGAGCAGCGCCAGGACACGGTATTCAACTATACCATCACTGCTCCCATATCCGGACAGGTCATATCGAAAAATGCCAAGGTCGGAGACAACATAGACAGGACCAGCGGCTCAGCGTCCACTGAGCTTGCGGTCATATATGATCTTTCCGAGCTGACCTTTGAGATGAGCATAGATGAGCTTGACATAAGCAATGTCAAGGTAGGCCAGGAGGTGGAGGTCACCGCAGATGCATTTCCCGGAGTGACCTACAGAGGACAGGTGACGAACGTGTCTCTCAACGGCTCCTACCAGAGCGGAGTGACCACATACCCGGTGGTGGTGACCCTGGAAGAGACGGGGGATCTGCTCCCGGGCATGAATGTGGATGGCACCATCATACTGGAGGAAAAGGAGGATGTGCTCTATATACCTTCAGGAGGCCTTCAGCGGGGAGATGTGGTATATGTAAGGAACGAGTCCCTGACGGCGACTCAGAGCAGTGCCTCATCAGGAAAGTCCTCAGAGGGCAGCAGGGGATCTGAGACTGCACCTGCTGACATGCCGGAGAGTGCGCCTTCTGCTCCGGCTCTCGGAGAGATCAGCGAGAGGGCCCTGGCAGAGGTACCTGACGGCTTCACCGCAGTCAAGGTGGAGACAGGACTGGTCACCGATGACTATGTGGAGATAGTCTCAGGACTTTCCGAGGGACAGGAGATATATGTGAGTGAGACCGAGTCCGGATCCATGGGCATGTTCGGCATGATGGGCGGCATGACCATGACCATGACCGGCGGCCCCGGAGGCGGCGGCCCGGGCGGCGGTCCCGGACGGAGGTAAGCCATGAGATCCTTATTCAAGAGGGAGCCTCTCGTCCTGGATGACGGAGTGGCTCCCGGAGAGCCCCTCATAGAGCTGAGGGACATCTACAAGATATATGTCATGGGTGATGAGGAGGTCCGTGCAAATGACGGTATCACCCTGACCATACGCAAAGGTGAGTTCGTGGCCATAGTCGGTAAATCGGGCTCCGGAAAATCCACACTCATGAATATCATAGGTGCCCTGGATACTCCGACCCACGGAGAATATATCCTGGCCGGTGAGGATACCTCGGAGATGACGGACGATGAGCTTTCGGAGGTGCGCAACAACAGGATAGGCTTCATCTTCCAGCAGTACAACCTGCTCATGAAGCTGAACCTGCTGGAAAATGTGGAGCTGCCCCTGCTCTATAAGGGATACGGAAAGCAGGAGAGGGAGCAGAAGGCCATGGAGGCCCTGAAAAGGGTGGGCCTTGACGGAAAATGGCGCAATACTCCCCATCAGCTTTCCGGAGGCCAGCAGCAGAGGGTGTCCATAGCCAGGGCTCTTTGTGCAAAGCCCTCGATCATACTGGCTGACGAGCCAACGGGAGCTCTGGACTCCAGGACCTCCCGGGAGGTGCTGGGGCTCATAAAGGAGCTCAACGAGGAGGGAAACACCATAGTCATGATCACCCATGATGCATCCATAGCCATGTATTCAAAGCGGGTGGTGGAGATAGTGGATGGAAAGATAGTATTTGACGGAGATGTAAATGCTTATGCCGATCACAGAAAGCTTCAAGATAGCAATTAGATCCATACGCAGCAACAAGATGCGCTCCTTCCTTACCATGCTGGGCATCATCATAGGCGTGGCGGCGGTCATAATCCTGGTGTCTGTGGTCAACGGATACATGTCCACTATCCTTGAGAGCTTTACCAGCATGGGCGTGGACAGGGTAAATGTCTCCGTAAGCAACATGAGCTCCCGAAGCCTTGACCCGGATGACATGTACGAGTTCTTTGACGAAAGATACGACCTCTTTGAGAACATGACTCCCTCGGTCAGCGTCAACATGCCCCTTAAAAACGGCAATGAGACCATGAGTGAGACCTCCATAGGAGGCTACAGCGAGGACTATATAGACATAGTGGACTATGACATCCAGTACGGACGCAGCATAAGCTATGCTGACTGCGAGGCAGAGCAGAATGTGGCAGTCCTGGGATATTATACGGCCCTGGAGCTCTTCGACAATGCGGATGAAGCTGTGGGGCAGTGCATAAAGATAGGCAACAATTCCTTCACGGTCATAGGTGTCATGGAGAGGCAGGACGAGGATGAGCTGGAGGAGGGAGGGACCGACGACTTCGTTTGGCTCCCCTACAGCAGCGCGGCCAAGATGAATTTCTCAAGGAACATATCCTCCTATATCCTGACACTCAGGGACACGGACCAGGCCGATGAGGCCACGGCTGCCATAGAGAGCTTCCTTCTGGAGATATTCAAAAGCGATGATTATTTCAATGTCATGGCAAATTCCTCTCTGCTCGACGAGATGAATGAGCAGATAGCCATGCTGTCCATGATGCTTGGAGGCATAGCAGGCATATCCCTGCTGGTGGCAGGCGTTGGAGTCATGAACATCATGCTGGTATCGGTGACCGAGCGTACAAAGGAGATAGGCATAAGGAAGGCCCTGGGGGCCAAGAAGGGAGTCATCATGCAGCAGTTCGTCATAGAGGCTGCGGTCACCTCCTCCCTGGGCGGAGTCCTGGGCATAATCGTGGGAGCCCTAGGCACATCCCTGGTGGGAGGGGCCATAGGCATAAATGCCACCGCCACCTTCATGGCGGTCGTCGTATCCTTCTCCGTATCCGTGGGCATAGGCCTCCTTTTCGGCTACATGCCTGCAAGCCGGGCGGCGCAGCTCAATCCCATAGATGCGTTGAGGACAGACTGACGATCCGTATATCCCGTATGGCACACGGGGCCGGAGGCTCTGACTTCCTCCGAGCTATTTCATAAAGCGCTCATGTCGTCAGCCAGAGCCTCCGGCCCCGCATGTCATACAGTGTATCCACGGCGACCTTTATGGTTATTTTCGGTACGCTTATGTTATTCTATATGGTGAGAGCAAAGTATGGGGAGCGACCTTTATGCATGATCCTTTGGTTTATATTATGTACTTCATGTGCTGTGCAGATCAGCTGTATCAGCGACCTCAGCCGTAAGGCTGCTGAGCTGATGCAGCTGATCTGTATGTATATGATCCATAATATAAACGAAAGATATTTTCCCTTGACGCTCATTTCCTACAAGTGTAAAATACACTCTGAATGACTAACGATGGTATATGATTTGATAAATGAAAGGAAAGACGATGGAAACACAATTCGGTACGTTTTCCAAGCCGCTCGACAGATCCTTCAAGACCTACAGCATGGATCTGTGCGGAAGAAAGCTCTCCGTGGATATCGGAAGAGTGAGCGCCCAGGCAAACGGTGCGGTGCTGGTGCATTATGGTGACACTACTGTCCTTGCTACTGCTACAGCTTCAAAGGAGCCCAGGGAGGGTATAGATTTCTTCCCTCTCAGCGTGGACTATGAGGAAAAGATGTATGCCGCAGGCAAGATACCTGGCGGCTTCAATAAGAGGGAGGGCAAGGCCTCTGAGCATGCCATCCTTACCTCCAGAGTCATAGACAGGCCCATGAGGCCCCTGTTCCCCAAGGATTACAGGAATGATGTGACTCTCAACGATCTGGTGCTGTCAGTGGATCCTGACTGTCCTCCGGAGGTCACAGCCATGCTTGGCTCATCTCTGGCCACAGCCATATCCGACATTCCCTTTGACGGCCCCTGTGCAGCTACTCAGGTAGGACTGGTAAATGGTGAGTTCGTATTCAACCCCACCTCCATGGAGAGGCTGGTATCCACTCTCAACCTGACCGTAGCCTCCACCAGGGAAAAGGTCATCATGATAGAGGCAGGAGCTGACGAGATCAGCGACGAGGTCATGATCGACGCCATCTACAGGGCTCATGAGATCAACCAGAAGATCATAGCCTGGATGGATGAGATAGTTAAGGAGGTAGGCAAGGAGAAGCATGCCTACAAGTCCTTTGCCGTGCCTGAGGAGCTCTTTGATGCCATAAAGGCAGAGGTGCCCCAGGAGGAGATGGAAGAGGCAGTATTCTGTGATGACAAGCAGCAGAGAGATAAAAATGTTGATGCCATCACGGACAGGCTCAAGGAGAAGTTTGCGGACAACGAGGAGTGGCTTGCAAAGCTTCCCGATGCCATATATCAGTATGAGAAGAAGACTGTCCGCAAGATGATACTTAAGGACAGGAAGAGACCTGACGGCAGAGACATTTCCGAGATCAGGCCTCTGGCTGCAGAGATAGATGTGGTACCCAGGGTACATGGCTCAGGCATGTTCACCAGAGGACAGACCCAGATACTCAACATCTGCACCCTTGCTCCTCTTTCAGATGCTCAGAAGATAGACGGACTGGATGAGACCATCAAGTCCAAGAGATACATGCATCACTACAACTTCCCTTCATACTCTGTAGGTGAGACCAAGCCCTCCAGAGGACCCGGAAGGAGAGAGATAGGCCACGGCGCTCTGGCAGAGAAGGCCCTGGTGCCCGTGCTTCCCACAGAGGAGGAGTTCCCCTATGCCATCAGGACAGTGTCCGAGACCCTTGAGTCAAACGGATCCACGTCCCAGGCATCAGTATGCGCATCCTCACTTTCACTCATGGCTGCAGGCGTGCCTATAAAGGCTGCTGTTGCAGGCATAAGCTGCGGACTTGTGACAGGCGATACTGACGATGATTACATCGTGCTTACTGACATACAGGGACTTGAGGACTTCTTTGGAGACATGGACTTTAAGGTAGCAGGTACCCGCAAGGGCATCACTGCCATCCAGATGGATATCAAGATCCACGGACTTACAAGGCCCATAGTCGAGGAGGCCATAAAGAGGACCCACGAGGCAAGGCTCTATATCATGGACAACATCATGGATCCCGTGATCAGCGAGCCTCGTAAGGAGCTTTCCAAGTATGCTCCCAAGATCAGCTCCATCAGCATCGATCCCTCCAAGATCGGCGATGTGGTAGGCAAGCAGGGCAAGACCATCAATAAGATCATAGAGGAGACCGGAGTAAGCATAGATATAGATGATGACGGAAGAGTATCCGTATGCGGAACCGATCAGGAGATGATCGACCGTGCCATAGAGATCATAGAGAGCATAGTTACCGACATCGAGCTTGGCATGGTCATGTCAGGAAAGGTAGTCAATATACTCAGCTTCGGCGCTCAGGTAGAGCTTTCTCCCAACAAGAAGGGACTTATACATATCTCCAAGCTTGCAGACCGCAGGGTAGGCAAGGTAGAGGATGTGGTGAAGCTGGGAGATGAGGTCACCGTCAAGGTCATAAAGGTGGACCAGAGAGACGGAAAGATAGATCTTTCCATGAGACCTTCAGATATCAACAGCAACAAGCTTCCCACCGACATAGACGACCGCAGGGAGCGCAGGGATCGCGGAGACAGAGGCGACAGGCGCGGCAGAGGCGGCTACGGCGGATATGGACGCGGAGACCGCGATCGCAGGGAAGCAAGAGATGACAGAGAAGACAGAGACGAGGATCAGTTTTAAGAGGAGATCATGAGGATCAATTTAAGAAAAACCTTGATCGCTGCACTTATTTTAGCCATGGGTACCACACCCATGGCTAAAACTTATATCACGGCACAGGCCATGTCCGCCGGGTATGTGAATTCGGGCCCCGGAGTAGGGCTTGGAAGCTCTGGAACAGGACAGGGAGCCACCAGAGAGGACGGATATCCCATAGATTCCGGCATATCCCTGGATGCGGCGTCCTATGCAAGCTCCGGCGGAGTAGCCATAGGAGAGCTTGCCCTGGTCATCGATGACACGGTGCCTGAGGGCTGCGTGCAGTCGGCCAATATGGAGGTGGAGGACCCTATAGTCAAGTATGTGGATACCTATACCTATGACTATATGGTAAATGACATAAATGCCCTGTCTGGCAGATACCCTGGAAAGCTGAAGCGGCGGAGCCTGGCAAAGACGCCTGATGGCAGGGACATTTTTGAGCTCATAGTAGGCAATGAACAGGCTGCGACGCATGTCATGATCAACGCCTCCACCCATGCCAGAGAGTACATCACCTCAAATCTGGTCATGCTGCAGCTTGAGTATCTGCTGTATTTTTATGACGAGGGCTGCTTTGACGGAAAGCCTCTTAAGCAGTGGTTCAACGATGTGTGCGTGCATTTTGTACCCATGGTCAATCCGGATGGAGTCAGCATAAGCCAGTTCGGACTTGAGGGTCTCAGGAGCCAGTCTCTCAGAGGTACTGTGCAGAAGGCCTACGAGTATGATGTGGCAGGCGGATATACCAGCCTTGACTTCGATACCTACTTAAGGAGCTGGAAGGCCAACGCCAGGGGAGTCAATCTCAATCAAAACTTTGATGCCATGTTTGAGTTTGCAAGCGGAAAATCGCAGCTCCCGTCGGCAGAGGACTACAGAGGCCCTTATGCGGAGTCCGAGCCTGAATCAAAGGCTCTTGCAGATCTTTACGACAGCAGGACCTGGAGAGCGGTCATAAATTATCATGCCCAGGGCCAGGTGCTCTACTGGGATATAGAAAATAACAAGATGAGGGAGCACAGCCGCGACCTCTCAAACAACATCATGCTTATCACGGGCTATCAGAAGGCGGTGGCAGGCGGAGGAGGCGGCTTCAAGGAGTATGTGCAGCTCTGCAGCAGACCGGCAGCCTGTGTGACCATAGAGGTGGGCTCAGGAACCTGTCCGCTTCCCGGATCACAGCTTCCGACCATATGGGCCCAGAACAAATTCGTGCCCTTATATACCATGAAATGGGCATATGATAAATTCGTAGTCAGGGGGGATAGATGATATGAAGATACGTACACGTTATGCACCCAGCCCTACGGGGCGTATGCATGTGGGCAATCTCAGGACAGCTCTTTATGCATATCTTATAGCCAAGCACGAGGATGGGACATTTATCCTTCGTATAGAGGACACCGACCAGGAGAGAGAGGTAGAGGGTGCAGTGGACATCATCTATCGTACGCTCAGGGATACGGGCCTCATACATGATGAGGGCCCGGATATCGGAGGCCCCGTAGGACCTTATGTACAGTCTGAAAGACAGGCTAAGGGCATATACCTTGAGTATGCAAAGCAGCTGGTGGAGAAGGGTGAGGCATATTACTGCTTCTGTACTCCCGAGAGGCTTAAGACCCTTACAAGGACCGTAAACGGTGAGGAGATAACCCAGTATGACAAGCACTGCCTTTCCCTTTCAAAGGAGGAGGTGGAGGCTAACCTCAAGGCCGGCATGCCCTATGTCATAAGGCAGAACAATCCCAGGGAAGGCACCACCACCTTCCACGATGAGCTTTACGGAGACATAACCGTGGACAATGCTGAGCTGGATGACATGATACTCATAAAGTCAGACGGCTTCCCTACCTATAACTTTGCAAACGTGGTGGACGACCACCTCATGGGCATAACCCATGTGGTAAGAGGCAACGAGTACCTGTCCTCAGCACCCAAGTACAATCGCCTTTATGAGGCCTTTGGCTGGGAGGTGCCCGTATATGTGCATTGCCCTCTGATCACTGATGAAAATCACAAGAAGCTCTCAAAGCGCAGCGGACATTCCTCCTTTGAGGATCTTATAGAGCAGGGCTTCATACCTGAGGCCGTGGTCAACTATGTGGCCCTCCTTGGATGGTCTCCCGAATCAGAGAGGGAGATATTTAGCTTGGAGGAGCTGGTGAAGGAATTTGACTATCACAGGATCTCCAAGTCCCCGGCAGTATTTGACATGGTAAAGCTTCGCTGGATGAACGGAGAATACATAAAGGCCATGGACTTTGACCGCTTCTATGAGCTGGCAGAGCCCTACCTTAAGAAGGTCATAAAGAAACCGATGGATCTCAAAAAGATCGCAGCCATGGTCAAGACCCGTATAGAGGTGCTCCCCGACATCGACGGACATATAGACTTCTTTGAGCAGGTACCTGAGTATGATTGCTCCATGTATGTCCACAAGAAGATGAAGACCAACGAGGAGAGCTCTCTTGCACTCCTGAAGGACGTAAGGCCCCTCCTTGCGGAGACGGAGGACTTCTCAAACGACGGACTCTTTGCTCTGCTCAAGGCCTATGGAGAGGAAAAGGGCTACAAGACAGGCTATATCATGTGGCCCATACGTACGGCACTCTCAGGCCGTGAGATGACTCCCGCCGGTGCCACCGAGATACTTGAGGTGCTCGGAAAGGAAGAGTCACTGAAGCGTATAGACGCAGCCATAGAGAAGCTGGAAAACAGATGAACATAAGGAAAGAAATGCCAGAGGATCATCAGGCCGTGGAGGAGCTGACCCGCCGGGCCTTTTACAACATGTATATCCCCGGGGCAGTGGAGCATTATCTCGTTCATATCATGAGGGAGCATGAGGACTTCATACCTGAGCTTGATCTGGTGGCGGAGATCTCCGGAAGGATAGTAGGCTCCATCATGTATACTAAGGCCTGGCTCCGGGACGAAAATGGAGAGGACAAGGAGATACTTACCTTCGGCCCCCTTTGCGTGGATCCGGACTATCAGAGACGGGGCATAGGCAAGCAGCTTATGGCACGTTCGTTTTCTCTGGCGGAGGAGCTTGGCTACGATACTGTGGTCATATTTGGAAGTCCTTCAAACTATGTGTCCAGCGGCTTCTGCAGCTGCAGGAAATATGAGGTCCATGCAGAAGAAGGAAGCTATCCTGCCGCCATGCTCGTAAAGGAGCTTAAGCCAGGAGCGCTTTCTGGGCATAGCTGGACCTACAGGGACAGCCCGGTCATGGCTATAAATGAGGATGAGGCCAGAGCCTATGATGATACTCTCCCTACCATGGAAAGGAGCTGGCAGCCCAGTCAGGAGGAGTTTTATATCCTGAGCCAGGCAGTATTGACCTGATTTTATCAGGGAAGGTCATGTCAGGATGAGTGCTATATATCCGAGATAAAAAACCGATGAGCGAAAATACAGGTAAATATACTTGATGTCTAACGATCAGATAAACTGCTTGAAATCTGCTTTCAGGCAGTTTATTATATTCCCATAAATCATTCAGATCTTAATCAGATCTTATTTGGACCCAGCAGGGATCCTTCTTTCGGACTGATATTTAGTTCTATTATTTTGATCTTATCTTAAGGAGTCCCATATGAAAAAATTCAACCCAGAACAGCTCACTGCCATACACCATGGAGACGGCCCCATGATGGTACTTGCGGGACCGGGCAGTGGCAAGACCACGGTGCTGGTGAATCGGGTCCTTTATCTTACGAGAGAGCTCGGGGTGCCGGAGGAGGACATACTGGTCATCACCTTTACAAGAGCAGCTGCTCAGGAGATGGAGCAGAGATGCCTGAAGGAGAAGGCTGCGGCTCAGGATGGCAAGGAAAGGCATGCAGGGCCTGGTGCGAAGCCGGTACACAGGGGCACATGCAGAAGAGATCGCAAGGTCTCCTTCGGCACCTTCCATTCCATATTCTTTTCATTTCTGAGGGAGAGGATGGGCTACAGAAATGAGGACGTGGCTGAGGCAGGCCAGTGTATGGAGCTCATGTGGCAGGTGCTCTGCGGGCCTGAGCTTCGGGAGCTGAGGCTGACCTCGGACATGGCAGCAGTCATACTTTCCGAGCTTGGGAGCAGGAAAAATGGTATGGCCCACAGGGACTATCCGCTGCCTGAGGATATAATGGCCCGCATATCGGAGGCCTATGAGTCGGCCATGCATAAAAGGAGGCTTCTTGATTTTGATGACATGCTCATACGCTTTTATGAGCTGCTTTGCAGGGACAGGGCGCTGCTTTCCATGCTGAGGAAAAGATTCCGATATATCATGATCGATGAATTTCAGGACATAAATCCGGTGCAGTATCAGATAATCAGGTTGCTTTGTGAGCCCCTGCGCAATATATTTATAGTAGGTGATGACGATCAGAGCATATATGGCTTCAGGGGCTCCGACCCGGGGATCATGCTGCATTTTCCCGTGGATTTTCCTGAGCTTCGGACCGTGACTCTTGCTACCAACTACAGATCCGGAAGCAATATAGTCGAGGCCTCCCTGAGGCTCATAGGCAACAACCGGAGCAGATACCGTAAGGCGCTTCGGGCCTGCCCCGAGCATACGGGAAGGGATAAGGGATACATACGCACGGAGGCATTTTCAGATGAAAAGGAGGAGGCAAGGGCGCTGGTACGGGAGATAAGGGCGGAGCTGGCAGGCTCAGGCGGCAGCATGGACCTGGCCGTGCTTTACCGGGTGCACAGGGCAGCGGCACCGCTGATAGCCGAGCTTAAGAAGGAAGGCCTGTATGGCTCAGTCAGGCTCATGACATTTCACGGAGCCAAGGGACTTGAGTTCGACAAGGTATATATCATATGTGCAAATGAAGGCATCACGCCCTGGAAGCTCGCCTCGGATGAGCGGGAGCTTGAGGAGGAGCGCAGGACGTTTTATGTGGCCATGACCAGAGCGAGACATGAGCTTCACATATTTTACACAAAGCAGCTATATAGTAGGAAGCAAAAAAGGACGAGATACATTTCTGAGCTTCATAGCAGAGGAGGCAAACTGGGATCATGGATGAGATCAAGATACTGGTCGTGGATGACGAGATAAGGATGCGCAAGCTGGTGAAGGATTTCCTTCAGGCGAAGGGCTTCAATGTCATAGAGGCAGAGGACGGAGAGCAGGCAGTGGACATATTTTGCAGTCAGAAGGATATAGCCCTCATACTGCTGGATGTCATGATGCCGAAGATGAACGGATGGGAGGTCCTGAAGACCATCAGGAAGATATCGAAGGTGCCCATCATCATGCTTACTGCCAGGGGCGAGGAGCAGGATGAGCTCCAGGGCTTTAAGCTGGGGGTGGATGAATATATAACCAAGCCCTTCTCCCCCAAGATACTGACTGCCAGGGTGGATGCCATACTCAGACGCACCCACAAGTCACAGGATGACATACAGCGCTGCGGCGACATAGAGATAAACCGGGGCGCTCATACAGTCAGGGTCAAGGGCGAGGATGTGAGCCTGAGCTTCAAGGAATTTGAGCTCCTGGATTATTTCATGCAGAACCGTAACCTGGCTCTCAGCAGGGAAAACATACTCAATAATGTATGGGATTATGATTATTTTGGAGATGCCAGGACCATAGATACGCATGTGAAGAAACTCAGGGCAAAGCTGGGCGATGCAGGTGCTCAGATAAAGACGGTCTGGGGCATGGGCTATAAGCTGGAAGGATGATATGAAGCGTTCCATAAGGATCAGATTTACACTTATATTCGTGGGCATCATGGCATTCCTTTTGCTTGTCATGTATGCGGTAAACAGCCTCTACCTTTCCAGGTATTATTTTGAGGAAAAGGTGGACAGCCTGGAGCTGGCCTACAATACCATAGATGAGGTGGTCAAGGCGGCGGATAAAAATGACAGGACCATAGTGGACCTTGTGGGGGACGAGTTCGGCCAGAATGTGACGGATTCGCCCATAGTCTCCATGTTCAGAAGCTTCAACGACCAGTCAAACATAAATGTGGTCATGATAGACAAAAACGACAGATCCTTCGTGGCTGCCAGCCGTGAGGGAGACTGGATGGAGAGGAAGCTTCGTTTCTTCATGGCAAACAAAGAGGACATACTGGAGGGCAATATACCAAGTGCTCTCATACCGGATCAGAATGATGATGATTATTCTGCAGGCCTGAAGAGCCTGATAGCCGGTTTCCTCAGGAGCGTAGGCTACAAGATCACCATATGGGATGAGGATGGTGAGCAGAGGCCGGGCATAGTGACCCTGGCCAGATATCCAAACTATGTGGTGCAGCAGAACTATGACAGGCGCTCCGGCAGCTTTTATCTGGAGAGCTGGGGAGAGTTTTCTGATGGGGACACCATGTTCATCATGTCCATGCCCCTTGCACATATAGAGGACAGTGTGAGCATAACCAACAGGTTCCTGCTCATAGTGGGCCTGCTCGTGCTGCTGCTTGGAAGCATAGTCATATTCTTTACGACCGGAGCTATCACAAAGCCCATAAACCGTCTGGCAGAGATATCCAGACGTATGGCTGCCCTGGACTTTGATGCCCGCTATGAGGGGGCAAGCCAGGATGAGCTTGGGGTGCTTGGCAATTCCATGAACGATATGTCTGAGCAGCTGGAAAGGACCATAGCCGAGCTTAAGACTGCCAACCTGCAGCTCCAGAAGGATATAGAGGAAAAGACCCGCATAGATGATATGAGGAAGGACTTTATATCAAATGTCTCTCATGAGCTCAAGACCCCTATAGCCCTTATAGAGGGGTATGCAGAGGGCCTGACCGAGGGCATAGCCGATGATGAAGAGAGCAGGGCCTATTATTGCAGCGTCATCATGGATGAGGCCATGAAGATGAATAAGCTGGTAAAGCAGCTCACTTCACTTACGAATCTGGAGTTTGGATCGGACAGTGTGGAGATAGACAGCTTCGATCTTTCCTCACTGATACAGAGCATAGTCGATGCTCAGCGCATGACCTCTGAGGAGGCCGGAGTCAGTGTGGAGGATCGCGTGCCCGGGCATATCATGGTTTGGGGAGATGAATTCAAGATAGAAGAGGTGCTCACCAACTACTTTACAAATGCCATCCATCATGCGGAGGGAGATAAGCGCATGATCATAAGCAGTGAACAGAAGGACGGCAGGGTAAGGATATCGGTATATAACGATGGAAAGCCCATACCCGAGGAGGATCTGGACAGGATCTGGGAGAAGTTCTATAAGGTGGATAAGGCCCGTACCCGTGCCTACGGGGGAAGCGGTATAGGACTGTCCATAGTAAAGGCGGTCATGGATGCCCATGGCCAGGCCTGTGGAGCACTGAACCATGAGCATGGAGTGGAGTTCTGGTTTGAGCTGGAGCTCTGCGAGGGGCAGTGAGCTCAGACTATGATGTCATGCATGACGGGAGTGCTGAAAAGCTCCTGAGCCCTGACAGGGTCAGAGGTCTGGCCCAGCACCCACATGAGCTTTGTGACTACGGCCTCGGGAGTCATGTCCCTGGCCTCAAGTACGCCGGGAAGCTCCCGGGCTATACGGCCCACCTCGTATATGGACAGGTCGCTGCCCTCGTGCTGCACCTGAGTTGAAAATACCGCCAGGCGCCCGGAGCTGAGCCAGTCGTGGACTGCGCAGAGCAGCGCTCCATCCTGGCCTCCGGGAAGCCCGCCTACACCAAAGCCCTCTATGACTATGGCGCGATAATGCTCCTTAAGGGCAGCAAATATCCCGGCATCCATACCGGGAACGAGCCTGAGCACGAATACTGAAGGGTCGATGCGGTCATAGAAGCTGACGGCCTGGTCATCTGACGGTGCCGGAAGGAAGCTGATGAGCCTTCCGTCACGGAATATGGCTGTCTCCGGATAATCTATGCTTGAGAAGGCGTTGAAGCTCTTGCTCCTGACCTTCCTGGCTCTCGTGCCCAGTATGACCTTGCTGTCAAATACTATGTGTATGCCAAAGGCCATGTCCGAGGAGGCATATGCAAAGGCCTGCAGCATGTTGTTGCGGGCATCGGTGTCCCGGTTATATATGGATTTCTGGCTGCCTGTAAGTACTATGGGCTTGCGACTGTGCTGTATCAGATAGCAGAGTGCGGCTGCCGAATAGGCCATGGTATCAGTGCCGTGGAGTATGACGAAGCCGTCATATCCATCATAGTGCTTCCTTACGGCGGAGGCCATGCCGAGCCAGTGCTCAGGACCTATGTTGGTTGAATCCAGGTCATATAGCTGAAGCGTATCTATATGGCAGAGCTCATCAAGCTCAGGCACGAACTCCAGTATCTCCCTGACTGAAAGGGCAGGAGCCAGAGCTCCGTCTGCAGCGGGCCGGCAGGATATGGTGCCGCCGGTACCTATAAGAAGTATGCTTTTCATGGGGCCTCCAGTCTGATCTTTCAGCGATCATAAAATATTATCTGCTGTCATTATAAAACACATAAGGGATATTTTACAGGCTTTTACCCAGCTGATCTCAGGTCGGCTGGGTGTTTTATACTTGAAATTATTATGAATGGAAGTATAATAATCTTAAGCATAATTTTTTGGGAGGGAGACAGACATGGACAGATTCATAGACAGAGAAAAGGAGCTGGCTGCCCTTAAGAGAGAATATGACAGCAAGGGCAGCTCCCTCGTGGTCATATACGGAAGGCGGAGAGTGGGAAAGACTGCCCTCATCGCTGAATTTATAAAAGACAGGCCTTCCATATATTTCCTGGCTACTCAGGAAAGTGAGACACAGAACCTGAGAGCATTTCAGTCATGTGTCAGCCAATATCTTCAAAGTGACTTTCTCAGGGATGTCTCTCTCAACAGCTGGGAGAGCGCATTCAGGTTTCTGATGGATAATACAGGTGACAGGAAGCTAGTGCTTGTGATCGATGAATTTCAGTATCTCGGTAAGTCAGATCCGGCATTTCCGTCAGTATTTCAGCGGATATGGGATGAACAGCTGAAGGACAGAGATGTGATGGTCATACTGTGCGGATCGCTCATATCCATGATGGAGTCCCAGACACTTTCCTACAGCAGCCCTCTGTATGGAAGGCGGACTGCTCAGATCAAGCTGAAGCAGATCCCGTTCAGATATTACAGAGACTTTTTTACGGACAAGTCTCAGAAGGAGCTTGTGGAGTTTTATGCAGTTACCGGAGGTGTCCCCAGGTATATAGAAGCATTTTCAGGATATGAGGATGTGCTTGATGGCATAGCAGCAAACATACTGGACAGGACATCATTTTTATATGAGGAGCCCTATTTCCTGCTTCAGCAGGAGGTGGATGAGATAGGCAGCTATTTTTCTCTTATCAGGAGCATAGCCGCCGGGAATCACAGACTGTCATCTATGGCTTCAGCTCTTGAGACCAAAAGCACCAGCCTGACAAGATATCTCAAAACTCTGATCGGGCTGGACATACTTGAGAGAGAAGTGCCGGTCACTGAAAATGATCCCGAAAAAAGCAAGAAGGGACTGTATAAGATAAAAGACAATTATCTTGGCTTCTGGTTCAGATTCGTATATCCCTACAGGAGCTATATAGAGAGCGGGCATACAGATCTGGTCATGGACAGGATCCGGGACAATTTTATAGACAACCATGTCTCATATGTATATGAGGACATATGCAGGGAAAGGATATGGGAGCTGTCGGCCAGTGAGTACCCGGACTTGCATATATCCAAGGTGGGCAGATACTGGGACAGGGATACCGAGATAGACATAGTTGCTCTGGATCCGGAAGGCAGGGACATCATCTTCGGAGAATGCAAATACTGGAAGGGGCCTGTAGGACTCAATATCCTCATGGACCTTAAGGAAAAGGCCAGCCATGTACATTGGAACCTGGGTGAGAGAAGGGAGCATTTTATGCTGTTTTCCATAAACGGCTTTACCGACGAGCTCAGGGCATATGCGGAGAAGAAAGGGGACGTATCGCTGTTGACATAAGGCCGGGGAGAGGGTATTTTTATCATAGCAATGCTATATCGATATAAGGAGGGGAAATGATATGCTGGAGGAAAGGATCAGGGAGCTTGCAAAGGCGCAGGAGGAATATGTCATAAAGATGCGCCGGTATTTTCATGAGCATCCTGAGGTGAGCAGACAGAGGAAGGAGGCTGGGGCATAGACGCCATGCTCGAGGGTCTCAGCCATTATCATATAGATAATTCCTGGGCCATACATCTGTATGCGGATCTGGACTGCGGCAAGATATCGGTCCAGCCCGGCCCCAGGATGGCCACGGAGACCTTTGGACGCTACATCCAGAGGTATCCCGGAGTGTTTGCCTTCGTGGGCATACGAAATGAGGCGCTGGGAGCCGGTGCAGCCCATCACAATCCCCGTTTTGACATGGATGAAAGCACCCTCGTAAAAGCTGTGGAGTGCAGTGCGGCCTTCGCGGCAGAGGTGCTTACGGGAAAGATATGCGGATAAACAGCGGGATCAGTTCAGGATGATCTTTTTAAGGCCATCTTGAAGCACCTGAGAAAAATTTATACCTCGCTCCATTGCTGCGTCATTGAGCCAAGCCGGGAGGGATATGGTACGCTTTACTGCTTTTGTGTTATGCATCCTTTGATATTTAAAGGTGTCACAGGCTATAAAGGTGACGTATTGCCCGGCTTTTGCTTTGAAGGAGGATGGATCAGAGGGAGAAGGTATGATCTCGTGCTTTGACTCCATATCATAAAGCATGAGAGCAAGAGCATCTTCTGCCATCATAAGGGCATCTGCCATATCATCACCGCAGGTATAGCATCTAACTATATCAGGAAAAGACACTGAGTATGAACCATCATCTTCCCTGGATAATATGGCGGGAAATGTATATTTAGCCATTGAAATACCTCCAATATGCTCCTTATGATAATACATAATTTTATGTATTGCAAGATTTGATGTATAGATAAAAGAGAATAGAAGAAAAGAAATATCAAGGTGCTGCATCGGCAGCACCTTGTATAACTTATAGATTTAGACTGGATATATTTTGTGCGTGTCAGACCAGCTCAGATCGTATCATCAGTCACTGTGGGAGCCTCAGGCTTCGGCTCATCGTCCTTGTCCTCGTCACAGGGAGCCTCGCAGCAGGCTTCAGAAGCCTCGCCGGCTTCCTCTGCAGCTTCCTCAACGGCTTCCTCCACATCCTCGGCGCAGGCCTCACTGAAGAGATCCTCGGGTTCGCACTCCTCGTCATCGTCAGACTTCCAGATACCGCTGATCTTTTCGGCAGCCTCAGAGAAGGTATCTGTGAGATCATCCTTCATCTCCTTAAGATTGCCCATGACCTCCTGCTTTGCAGCCTCGGGGTCTACGTCGTACTTTGACTTGATATCCTTTACCGTATCCACGGTGGTCTTTCCGGCTGTGACAGCTATGTTGCCTGCATCCTTTGCCATCTGTCCGGCAGCCTTTGCAAGGTCGCCCGCAGCCTCCTTTACGCCTTCCTTATCCTTGATGGATATATAGGTGCGCTTTACGGCCTCCTTGGTCTTTGTGGAGCTTGACTTCAGGCTTGATATGCTGGGCTCCGCAGCCTCATCAAAATCAGTAAAGTCCTTGAGGTACTTTACCAGCAGTGCTGCGGCAGCTGTAAATGCCGCAAGTCCGAAATATTTACCAAAACCACGCTTTGACATATGTTTCACCTCTCTGAGTTTATTTATAATCCAAGATCTGCAGGCCCAAATGCATGGGGGTACAGATCCTTGAGCTTGTATACGGTATAATCATCGGCCGAATGTCCCAGGATGATATCGAATCTCTCCGGGTCGCAGAACTCCTGCATGACCTGACGGCAGACGCCGCAGGGACCGCTTTCACCGCCGCCCTTTGGAAGACGATGCTCCCTTTTGAAGTCCTCGGTCTCAAGGAACTCTTCTGAACAGCCTACGACCGCTATGGCCACGAAATCTCTGTGGCCCTCTGAGACTGCCTTGAATATGGCGCAGCGCTCAGCACAGATGGTAGGGGTATAGGCAGCATTTTCAATGTTCATGCCGTGAAACACGGTCCCGTCACTGCAGAGCAGCATGGCAGAGCAGTGAAAATGAGAATAGGGAGCATATGAATCCGGCAGCTTTTCTATGGCCATCTCAAGCAGCCTACCATAATCGATCATGTATATAACCTCCTTGTCATATATTGCACACCCATATCGATATCTAAATGATAAAAAACCCAAGGTGCCGTCGGTTTATAAGTGACTCCCAGCTTAAAGCCAGGGTGGGTCTTCTCGGAAGCTGCTTCAGCCATCCGCTCGATGGCGGCCCGACATCCACACTATCAATACCGAAGTCCCGTATGTCAGATTGTGGAAGTAATTGAATAAACCAAACGCACATCTCAGGCTGATTAAATCATAGCATATTTTGTCCCTTGGTACAAGGTTTATCAATATCAGGGTTAGAGGAAAGCTGGAGGATTATTTCTCCTAACCACATATCATATTTTTCAGGATCCAATTATCAGCAAATTATTATCATTATCTTCTGATATCTTGAGTATAAGCTGCTGTTTCGCAAATGATCGTTAATATATAGCCTCATAAATGATTAAAAAGCAAAATGCTAAGAAAATATTTGATAATAAAGCAAATTTGTGTAAAACTATATATTAGAATAAAGTTGAAAGCAGGATCAAAAGTGATATGAAGAGTGGATACTATATTGACCTGTATGGCAAGGACCCAAAGACAAATGCCAGATTGAAGGATATATTATCCAGATCATTTCTGGGCTACTGGAGAAAAAAGAGAGCTTTTGATATAGTTGTGTCATTTCTACTTATCATTTTAACATCCCCGGCTATGCTGCTTACAGCCTTGATCATAAAGCTGGATGACATTAATAGTCCTGTGATCTATGAGCAGATACGTATTGGCAGGCATGGAAAACCTTTCAGGCTTTATAAATTCCGGACTATGATCAAGGATGCTGATAGATTAAAATCTGAACTGATCAAGCTAAATATGATGGATGGGCCTGTCTTTAAGTTGGATAATGACCCAAGAATAACAAGGGTAGGCGGTTTCCTCAGAAAGACCTGTCTTGACGAACTTCCACAGTTCATAAATGTCCTGAAAGGAGATATGAGCATAGTAGGGCCAAGGCCTCCGCTTCCCGAGGAGGTAGACAGGTATAATGACTATCAGAAATTAAGGCTCCTTGTTACTCCAGGCATAACCTGTATATGGCAGGTACAGCCTGATCGAAATACTATAGCTTTTAATGATTGGGTTGAAATGGATCTTTATTATATAGAACACAGGAACATGTGGCTTGATTTTAAACTTATACTGAAGACTCCCCTTGCTATGCTAAATAGAGAAGGCAGATGAGCGAGCTTGATTTTGCCTAAGACAACGACGGGGTTTGCCAGTATTGTGCGTTGACAACACCCTGAAAATACATTAAAATACAAAAATAATACTGTATATTATTCATATTAGTAAAAAAGGCAAACCTACAGAAATGCAGGGACGCAAAGCTGGGAGCCTTAGGTTGCTTGTGCGTGAGTTTATCAGCACTGGGGGTATACAAGGTAGTTCGGTTGCAAACAGTGTCTGTTTGCAGCCTTTTTTGTTTTTTAGAAAAATCATGGATGTAGTTTGATGCAGTTGAAATAAGGGAGGAAATATTTATGGGTTTTTTTTCCGGTTTATTCAGACGTTCTCAGAAGTCAGAAAATGAATATAACGATGAGTATGTGGAGTATCTTTTAGAAGAGCTTGAAAAAGCCAGATCAGAAAAGGACAGGACCATTGAGGCTCAGGAGGAGTTGAAAAAGGAGCTAGAGACTGAGCGGGCGGCAAAGGATGAGGCTATAGATTCGGCAAAGGCTGATCTTGAGAAGCAGGTTGAAGAGCTTAAAAAAATTATCGAAGCTGGTAAGGGTAAGGAAGAGATAACGGAGCTTCAAAATAGGCTTAGGGAATATGAATCATCATATGAGGAGATATCCAAATATATCGCTCAGGCAAAGGAAGATGCTGAGAAAATAAGGATCTCAGCGAAGGTGGAATCTGATAACATACTTTCGTCAGCGAAGACAAGATCGGAGGAGATGATAGAGTCTGCAAGAGAAAATTCCAGAAAGCTTGAAGCCGAGGCTCGTATCAATGCGGATCTTTATCAGGTGAGGATAGAAACCAATCTAAAAAAGAAGATATCTGAACGTGAAGAGAAATTTACCAGTGCCATATTTCAGTTTAAGGAATACCTCGATGCCTTCAATAGGATCCAGAATACGCTTGTTAAAAATTACAATGAACTCGGACAGCTTATAGAAAAGATGCCTATTAAGATAGAAGACCTGTATTCGGATGAACCTTTTGATCTTCTTGATGACAGGCAAAAAGATATTATAAAGATAGAAGATGACCATGTTGAGGATATCCAGGAGACCAGATGTTCAGGAGATACATGAATCCGTTCATCTTTGCAAGCATATTCATCACAGCAATCCTGGCATCAGGATGTAGCTATAGTGGGGATAGGGAAGCAGAAGTCATCCCGCTTATGGCTTATCTTGAGAGTGATGAGACTCAGTATCTTGTCGATCTTGCTGCTCAGCCCTATGAGCTTAACTCCATTTCAATAAGCTATGGTGATGATAGTTCTCATGAGGTCCTGATTTTAGATGGAAATGCAGAAGTAATAAATAGCATAGATATAAAGGGCCTCGGAGCAGATATAGGGGTAGATACGGACACGGCATATATAAGCTTTTCTGCTTCAGAAGATGAGAAGGACAGGCTCTTGGTAAAAGGATGTTTGTCAGCTGAAGCTCAGGAAGCTCGCAAGCGGGAAAGTATACTCATAAAAGCCTTTGATGGGAAAAGCATGGCTGTGCTGGGAGATAGTATCAGTGCATATTACGGTTACATACCGACCGGGTATGAACCCCAGTATCCTACAGCAGATGTTGAGCTTAGCGATATGTGGTGGTACAGGGTCGCAAAAAGGCTTGGCATGGATATAAGCAGGATAAATGCTTGTGCTGGTTCGGGAGTGACGGAGTATTCTTGGGCATTCAGAAGTGTAGATAGGCTTGCATCTGACAGAAGGACTGCTGAGCTGGATGGCATAGGAGCTGTGCCTGATATCATATTCGTGTGGATTGGAGCCAATGATGTTTTCGGAGGTGCGCCCATGGATCTGCTGATCTCAGCCTACAGAGCCATGGTGGAGGATATAAAGAGAAATTATCCTGAAAGTCATATATATCTTTGTACTTATTATAATACCGGTGAAGAGGATATATGGCTGAATACGATCATAAGGGATATATGCACTGAGCTGGATGTTGAACTGATGGATATAGAAAAGTGCGGCATAACAAGTGAAAATAAGGATAGATATATCCTGCCAGACGGGCTTCACCCAAACAGAGATGGATCCCATCTTATAGGTGCCTGGGTGGCTGAACAGCTTCTCAAGAATGGTGAATGATATGGTAACTAAAAGGGCTGCTATCGATATGACCTGGAGGATGGTTTGCAGGAGACTTAAGGAAAAGCTTCCTGAAGCTGCCTTCAGAAATTGGACAGATAAATATGTGCTTCTGGAGATTTCCGATGATAAAGCGATCATTGGATATAGGCCAGAAGCATCACAGGAGCTTTTCGAGACAGAATACTATGATACTGTCAGAGAAAGCTTTAAGTGGGCAGCAGGTCGTGAGCTTAATGTGGAATATCGCAAGGTTGGCACGAGAAAAACAAAGTCTCAGATTGATACGCATAAAGAAAAAGGATCCTGGTTCAAGCTTATCCTTAAGGCAGTTCTCTGGTTACTGATAGCAGGGACATTTATGCTTGCGATGATAGTCTGGAAAAGTGCCGCGAAGGAGAAAAGCTTTAAAGAGACTTTTTATCAGATTGGATCTGTCAAGGCTTTGGACAGTATCAGGATCCTTCAGCTTTCAGATCTTCACAACACAATATATGGAGATAACAATAATGTGCTGATCGAACGTATAAAGGAACTGGATCCAGACCTGATCGTTATGACAGGAGATATGCTGGACAGGCGCGAGGATTCTTCCGATATAGTAATTGATCTTTGCCGGGAAGCTGTTTCCGTAGCCCCTACATATTTCATATACGGGAACAATGAAACTGAAAAAGCCTTTGGCACAAAAGACATGAACCTTCAAAGTGTAGATGAGCTCCTTGGCTGTACTGAGGACAGCAGGGATTCAGGCAGGTTCTATAAACTCGATGATGATCTGAGAGTCATGCTTGAAAGTATGGGAGTCAATGTGCTTTTCAACTCTGAAGAAGAACTGATGATAGGCGAGACTACCATAGATATCTTTGGCGTCGTCACATCGAGTCCCGGAGCATTTTGGGAATATGCGGGGGAGGCATTCAGCAGTTTCCTCACAGAGGACACTAATCATTTCAAGCTGTTTTTATGTCATGAGCCCACGATACTTGAGATGTATGACTCAGAAATATGGGGAGACCTGATCCTGTGCGGCCACACCCATGGAGGAGTAATGAGGATACCATATATAGGCGGTCTTTATGCAAATTCGAGTGGGGAACATATCCTTTTTCCCGAAATAAGCAATGATCTTTATGATCATTATATTGCAGGCATGTATGAACTAAATGGAGCCCCGCTGATAGTCAATACAGGATTGACAAACAAAGGACCTGTCAGGATAGGCAATCAGCCTGAGCTTGTGGTTATCGATATCAATTGCTACTAAACTGGAGAGCTTTATATGGTAGGTTTATCCATTATAGTATTATTTACATTTATCGTCATCATCATTTTAGGGGCAGCGATCCTTAACCTTTATTTTAAGTCCAGGATCTTTTCCGTAAAGACGGTGAAGTCGGTCTTCCTCAGGATACCACTTTTCAGATTCAGAGTATTGATAATGACTCTGATCTTTATGGCGCTTTTTGCCGGACTGTATCAGGGGGCTCTGGATTCTACGGCTTCGATCCTTATCAATCTTAATTATGACAATGCTTCAAAGGGGCAGAATGCAAATGGCACAAGATATAATATGTCAGACATCATCTGCGATGAGGTTATTCAGAGAGCTATTGATAAAGGTGCCTTGAAAAATGTCACGGTAAAGGATCTTTCTGAATGCCTGTCCGTCATTCCGGCAGTTTCGGGTGATGCCTTTGATGAATCACGCTACCATGTTTCTACTGAGTTTATCCTGACATTTTCGGCTGATAAAAAGACATCACACCTTGATGCTGAAAATGTTGTTCAGCTGGTGGCTGATTCATATAAGGAATTCCACATGGACCATTATGCCGATAATTTTGACATTCTGAATATAAAGATCGATCCTGAAAAGGAATTTAAGGATACAGATTATCTGGATATAGTGGATAGGCTGAAGATATATGCTAATGCCATCTCCACATATATGTATGAACTTTCTTATGAAAATGGAAGCTTCGTATCGAGTGACAATGAGACCTTCAACTCCATAAGAGAAAAGGTCATCAATATAAGTGATGTACAGATAGAAGACAATCTCAGAGCCTATCTTTTGCAGAATGGCATGTCAAAGGACAGGGAAGAGTATATAGGGAGACTTAGGTATGATAATAGTCTGAGTGATTTTGCTCAGCAAAGGGCAAAAGCGTCCTTCCAGATAAGAAATGAAGCCGTATCCATGTATGCAGAGGAAATGACAAGGGTGGTGCTTGTACCTACCTGGGATGAAAGCGGTGAGTATTATATGGGCAGGACCAAGGTGGGCATAGACACCCTTTCAGTCGAAGCAGAATCCTATAGTAAGACTGCTTCCGATTATCTTAAGGGCATAGAAACAAACAATAATGTGATAAATGCCCTTTCAGGACCTTCAGGTACTGGAAGTGTCGAACTTATAGATACTATGGTATCAGAGATAAGCGATGAGTTGATGGACTTGGCTGAAAAGGCAAGGACAGCAGGGATCGAATACTCAGCTACAAGGATGAATCAGATTATATCCAGTACCATGCTCCACCATTCCTTACCAAAGAGGATACTGTTGATAGGCGGACTTTCCTTTATGTTTTTCCTTTCGGTAAACATGTATATATCTTCCGTGGAGCTGTCAAGGGATAAGCGGATGAAAAAGTAAATTGCTCTGAAAGGATCGATTTGAGGATGAAAGAGTTTCAGATTTCCAGATATATCAAAAAATGGCTGCCTTGGATAATAATTGTATGCATGGCTCTTACTACGGCAGTGTATGTCTTCCTTTCTTCGATGCAGACCTATGTAGCGTCCGCGGTCATACGTTATGAAGGGGAAAATGCAGCTATTGGGCTTACTCCTACAGGAGAGACACTCGACGTTGAGCAGATAAAATCTTCTTCAGTAGTATCACAGGTCATACGTAATCTTGGTTTGGATAAAGCAGATTATTCTGTTGACAGTATTATCTCTGGTATCACTATTGAAGAGGTGATCGATGAGGATGAGCAGATGAGGAAGGAGGCTCTGCTGGATGAGGGACAGGAATATCAGTATGAGCCAGTGACTTATATAATCTCCTTCGAGGCTGGTGGAAAGGAAAATGAATATTTTGCCAGAGAAGTACTGGATGAAATCCTGGATGTATATTTTGAGGCTTATTCTGAACAATATGTCAATAACAGTTATACCATAAATCCTCTGACGGAAATCAATAGTGCAAATTATGACTATATCGAGATGATGGAGATCATAGACTCCAGTGTAGAATCCACGCTGGAAGCATTTGCAAGAAGGACAGCAAATGGTAATAACTTCAGAGCCGCCTCAACAGGTATGTCATTTTCCGATTTGACTGACAGATTTTATTATATTCAGTCGGTGGACATATCTAAGTTATTTTCCAAGATACTAGAGCATCAGGTAACGAAGGATAAAAATCTTTTGACGGCCAAATACAGGGAACGCATAAGCAATAACCAGATAACTGGCGATGCAGAAGAAGAAAAGATACAGGATGTATTGGTGCTTATAGATGCCTATGTGGAGAAGATGAGGCAGTCTGGAAATACCAATATAACCTATGAGTATATCCTGGATGATGTATATGAAAAGGAACTGTTAGACAGCTACGGAAATGTAGTCGGGGATGGAGACCAGACCGTCACTTATGACAAGCTGATCTTCAGCTGGAGAGACCATAAGCAAACAGAAGCTTATGCACTGATAGATTCAGCATATTGTCAGTATATCCTGCAGGTTTTTGGACAGTGCCTTGGGATTTGCGGAGGGATACCTTCTTCCGAGTCTGTGTCGACAGGAACCGGGGCAGATATGAATACCGTAGATGTATCTTCCTGCTTCGCCTCTGATAAGACCTGTTCAGCTTTCGATGATCAGAGTTATGCAGATGCGGTATCAGAGATAGAAGAGGGCATAGATGGCCTGATCACGGAGCTCAGTGAGCTTTATGTCATCACGGAAAAAACAAATGATGAATACAATAAGTATCTTGGCGCAGCATATATCTCGACTCTCTCTTCGGTTTCCGTTGAAAAGGGATTGAACGTGATGCTTTATACAGCCATAGCAGCTGTATTTCTTCTGGTCATCTGCGGATGCTGTGCGATACTTCTTGGAAGACTTAACGATATTATCCAGTATGTCTTCTATACAGATGCTCTGACAGGACTTAATAACAGAAATGCCTTTGACTCATATCTTAAAGACTATGACCACAGGTTGCTTGATGATAAGGTCGCATGTATGGCGATAAATATCTTAAATCAGCCGGAGGTCAACAAACTGTTTGGGCGCGAGGAAGGCGATAAGCTGATAAAGTTCTTTGCAGAGGCATTAAAAGAAGCAGTGTCTAAGGATGAATCATATTTTGTTTATAACGGAAAGGCACAATTTATAGCAGTGATCGAAGATACTGACAGGGCATCTGTAGATCATATGATACATAGGTTTAGCTTTATCGTAGACAAAAGGGATCTCCTGAAAAACGCTGAGATAGAATATGAGGTAGGAGCGGCGGAAAGCTCTTCTGACAGCTCCAGGACCATGAGAAGCCTGCTTTCTGCAGCCATGAATAACACAAGGAGGTTTAAGAGCATCGGGGTATAATCTGAGTCCAGATGATGATCGATGCTGTTCATATTAGTTCAGATGTTTGAGGAAAGGGTCAAAAGCAGGATAAAAGTCATATATTTTGTGGCGCTGGGATCCATTATGTATTATTTGATTGATGGGTATGTGGATCTCGGAGTGTATGTCACATACAGACATGTGCTGGCACTCCTGCTTATCTTTTCCGCCTTTTGCTGCTTTATAGTTAAACCTGATATCCCAAGGATGGCAGCAGCATTTAAGTCCTGTCTGGCCTTCAGTGCTCCTACCTTTGTTTTCCTCATTTTCTCTCTATTTATATGGGCTTATAACAGGGAGGAACCGGCGATCATAGCAAGAGGGCTTTCCTCAAATTTTCTATTTATAAATCATTTTTCTTCTGTGTTTGCAGCAGGGGCTTTCCTGTATATTTTTGGAGAAAAGGGCATATGGTACAATCTTGCAGCCTTATTGATACCTTATTGCTCTTATATAGGAAGCGTTATGCTGGAATATGGTGTAAACGCTTATATCCAGGAACTTTGGATACTTATACGGACCTTTGCGGGTGAGACAGGAGACATAATCCAAAATGCAGAAGTTCATGAACTGGCTTTCTGCGTAGGTGCATACTTGATGTACATGATGATAAATCCCAGGAAAAGCTTTTTGTTCTGGACGATATTTCTGATAGCCGCATTTTTGTATATCTCTGCATTTAAAAGAATAGCGATCATCGCTATGCTTGCTGTAGTGCCCGTATGCTTACTGCTTAAGCTTTGGGCAAAAAAAGGAAATAAAAGGGCTGTCATGAAGATAGTAGGGCTTATCATGCTATTTTCCTGTGCTGTTCTTCTTATTTACGTAGGACTCGTACACGAAGGTTTATTTGAGTGGCTGGAGAAGGCAGGAGTCGACACCATGTCCAGATCGGATGCATATGAATGGGCTAAAAGATACTATACGTTTTCCCCTGCCTTTCTGGGCAATGGGATAGGCTTTTTGACTTATCAGCTTCAAAATGACGGAAATCTTTTGGGGCTCAACACGATACACAATGATTTTCTTCAGTATTTTGTTGATATAGGCTTCTGGGGATATATAATCTGGCTCCTATCCATGACAGTTTTCAGGACAGCCTACTTTGGACGTGGGGACAGGACTGATCTGGCCATAAACACTGCTGGTATCATGCTCTGGACGCTTATAGTATCAGCCACGGACAACACCCTCAGGTATCCTTTATTTATAACGGTCATGTCTATCCTCATTATGGGCTGTGGATTTGACGACAGAGTAGTTGAAGAAAGATCAAGGATATTTGGAGAAACACATGAGATCAAGAGTAGATCAAATTGCTAAAAATGTAAAATTTGCTCTTATCAGTCAGGTGCTTCTTGTTTCTGCCAGCTTTGTGCTAAGAAGGGTATTCGTTTCTGTATTGGGACAGGAATACCTGGGACTTAACGGTCTGTTTTCGGATATCCTATCCATGCTTTCTCTTGCAGAGCTTGGATTTGGTACATCCATAGTTTTCAGCCTTTATGAGCCCATGGCTAGAAATGATATAGAAAAGATCAAATCACTCATGGCTCTCTATAAAAGAGCATATTATATTGTTGGAACATCTATCATACTGGCTGGCAGTCTCCTTGCTCCATATCTTAACCTGTTTGTTAAGGAGATGCCTGAGAACATACCTAATATAGAACTTATATATATATTGAACGTGTTCAATACTGGTATATCATACTTTTTTATATACAAGGCCTCAATCCTTTTTGTGGATCAGAAAAAGTATGTCGAAACAGTTATCCATACTTCAGCCAAGCTTGTTTCTTATGTGCTGGAGATAGTGGTCTTGATAAAGACGGGCAATTATTATCTGTATCTTGGAATATCGATACTTGAGACATTGGTACAGAACATGGTGGTATCCTGGCAGGTTGACAGGATGTATCCTTATATTAGGGATAGGGATGTCATGCCTTTAAAGACATCTGACAAAAATGTCATAAAGCGAAATGTGGGAGCCATGGTCTTTCATAAGCTTGGATCTGTAGTGGTATTCAGTACTGACAATATATTGATGGCAAAACTGGTCAGTATATCTGCTGTAGGCATTTACAGCAATTATATCATGATCAGGCGAGTGCTGGAGACGGTGATCAATCTGGTATATACGCCTCTTGCTGCAAGCATTGGAAATCTCAATGCAAGCGAATCTGCTGAGAAAAAATATCAGGCTTTTATACAGATCAATTTCTTTTCAGCCTGGGTATTTGGCTTTGGATGTATTTGCCTTGCCTGTCTTTACAATCCGTTTATAAGTCTTTGGCTGGGAAAAGATTACCTGCTTCCTTCGCACACGGTACTGATCATAGTGGTCAATTTTTACTTTTTCTGCATGAGGGTCCCGATCGGAAGGACTAAGGAGGCTATGGGATTGTTTTGGATGGACAGATATAAGCCCATACCTGAGATCCTTATAAATCTTGCAGTTTCTATATGGCTTGGACGGGCCATGGGACTGGACGGGATCCTGTGGGGCACATTTATAAGCACACTGCTCGTGCCGTTCTGGATAGAGCCTTTTGTAGTTTATCGCTATGGGCTGAACCGATCTCCGATCGATTACTTTATCAAGTATATCCTTTATGGCGGAGTAACTGTGATAACAGGTATGATCACAGGCTTGATATGCGGAGCATGTCCGCAAGGTTTTTTTGGTTTTTTATTGAAAGTAGCAGCATGTCTTTTAGTACCTAACGGGGCCTTCCTGGTCATATATAGAAAAACACAGGAGTTAGCATATATTAAGTCTGCATGTTTAAGGGTTTTAAAAAGATAACGTATGGAAAAGAGGAAGATGAATGAAAGGGCCGTTTGTCTCAGTAGTAATGGGTGTATATAACGGGGAAAGATATCTGTCTGAGGCATTGGAAAGTATCCTTAAACAAACATATTCTAACTGGGAATGCTTGATCATCGATGACTGTTCTACGGATAGAACACAGCAGATCCTGAACAGATTCAGACAGAAGGATGCTCGTTTTAAAATATATAGAAATGAGAAAAATCAAAAACTGGCTTTTTGCCTGAATCGAGGCATCAGGATGGCTGAAGGGAAGTATATTGTACGCATGGATGCTGATGATATAAGCCGATCAGACCGTCTGGAGCAGCAGATAAGATTTATGGAAGAACACCATGACATATCATTGTCGTGTTGTAAGTGGTTTGCATTGGAGGATGAGCAAGTATATCCTGTATCTGCTTTGAGACGATGTGATCCTGAGATGGTAAAAGGTTTATTTCTATTTTTTAATCCACTTAATCATAGTGGAGTGATAGCTAAAAGGGAAGTAATAGAGTCTTTTTTGTATGATCAAAAATATACATGCACTGAAGATCTGGAACTGTGGACCAGGATGCTATTGAAGGGAGAAAAGATTGCCATTCAGGATGAGTTTCTGCTTTTATATCGAATGCATGAAGCTCAGGTAACAGCTATGGCTTCGCAAAGGCAGAGAGAAGAATATCAAGAGATTGCGACAAGATTTTATGATGATACATTGTTTACCATGAGCCATGAGCAGAAGAGATTTTTGACTGAACACATATATTTCAGAAATATCTTTTCTCCTGAAGTATTTGGAAGGCTATACAGGGATATCAGGGAATCAAACAGACCCAGATGCTTTTTCAGCCCAAAAGCCATAAAATATGCAGCCTGTGAATTTTTGCTGATCAGGCGCTCGCATGCTGATAATAAGCAAAGGCTATTTTATGAACTGTTGTGTCTGGGACCATTATCAGTCATGATTGAGCTTATCCGCAGGATGGTTCAAAAAATAACTGAAGGAAGGAAATGCGCTGAAGCTCTTGAGATATTCAATTCTGAGCAAAGAAAGGCCTATGGAAAAAAGAGACTATATTGGAATGTTTGATGTGCTGAAGGGTATACTCATGATCATGGTTATTTTTGCACATCATCTGCATATGATAGATGTATTGACTGGATCTGAGCGACTTGATCTTATAGCGCAGAATCTTTTGAGATACCAAGTAGTACCGATTGCTTTGTTCTTTATTATTACAGGATATGATTTTCACCCTGCAAGATCCTTAAAAATGTATATCAGACGTCAGGCAAGACTTCTGTTGGTACCGTATGGAATTTCTGTCATTGCAGCTGCTATGTTGAATTTGCTTACTGGTGCTTTGATCAGAGATTTGTATCCTCAACGAGCCACAGTGATCATAGCTGGAGGACTTTTTGGATGTGTAAGGAATATGGAGATCTTCGGTATATCTGCAGTCTCAGTAATAGCTCTGTGGTTTCTTCCTACCATGTTTTTAGGTGGTATTATTTTTCAGCTGATCTTTCTGATCAAAAATGAAAAGCTACGTACGGTCTTGATCTGGCTTGTTACCATAACAGCAGTATCATTTCCGGATGTGGAGAGGATGCAGGCCCCCTGGTTTATCGTTCAGTCTTGCGCTTCTTTAGGATTTCTGGAAACAGGGAGGCTTTTAAAGAAAAGGAAACAACTGTATAAGCCTCTTGGTACTGTGTTTTGTATAACATCAGTTGTCTTATTTATATGGGGATCTGTGTTTTCTGAAGCCAATGTAGGAGATAATATATATAGATACTGGATGCTTGACTATATAACAGGAATCGTGGTATCAGTAATGCTCCTGAGAGCATATGTCATAAGCGGATTTGCTGAAATAGAGTTTCCGGGGATAAGTTTTCTTGAGTATATTGGAAGATACTCTTTGTATATCCTGTGTGTGCATGGAGTAGAAATGCTGGCTCTTCCATGGTATGAGACAGGAGATCTCAGAAGTTATACTCTGGGGACAGCAATATTGATTGGAATAGTTTTGTACGTACTCAGGATATTACTGATAGTAGTGATATGTGAAGCACTAAACAGGCTGATACAGGCCAGGCGTAATTGCCTGAGGAGATAATAATGAAGGGGAAGATATGGACAGAGAAATGATAGAGAAATTAGTCCTCGAGCATTTAAAAAATGTAATAGACAGAGATGATATCGATCTTGAGATGGAACTCTTAGGTGAGGATGGAATATCCTCTATTGAGGCCATGGATCTTTTGAGCGGACTGGAGAAAGAATTTAATATCAGGATATCTCCAAGAAATCTTAGAAGGGTCGTGACCGTTGAAGATCTTTGCGATCTTATATTAGAAATGAGCTGATAGTATGTTGACCTACAGTGAATGTGCGGGACTTAATGTTCATGAACTTTTTATTAAGATACGCAAGGCTTATGGGGATAGACCTGCTTTTATATGGAGATCAGGTGATCAGATCATCCGGGTATCATATGAAGAGTTTGTAGGGGATGTCTTTGAAGCGGCATATCATTTGGATAAAAAAGACTTTTCAGGAAAAAGAGTCATTATATCAGGAAGAAACAGATACGAAGAGATCCTTTACATGTACGCTGCAGCTGTTATAGGCGCAGTAGCTGTTATGACCAATTTTGATATGCAGCTCAAAGCTTTTCAGGAGGAGTTACATCGTTTAGAGCCTGTGGCGATCATATGCGATGATGAGGATAGAGAACTTCTGCTTGATTTTGAACAGATGCCAGATATTCAGCATATATCTTTGATGAATCAGGTTTGGACGGCTATACCAGATGATTTGTCTGTGATAAATGATAGAGGATTTTTGGACAAGACCATTGATCTTGAGGCCCCGGCTCTTATGCTTATGAGTTCAGGAAGTTCAGGCCATAGTAAGTGGGTAGTTCTTCCGCAGCGGGTATTCAGACCGCGTGACAAAACTCCTTCAGGATGCGAACAGATCATTTTGCCTTTATACCATGTAGCGGCAATATGCTTTATTAATGATAATCTGTGCCATGGAGGATGTACATATCTGTCTGATATACAAAGCGGTATACGCGATATGGGATATTTCCATCCGCAGATAGTTATAGGGGTCCCGTCTTATCTAAGACTTATGATGAAAAAAGCCTCTGCGGGAATCCTGGACTTGAGTTGTTTTGAGATGGTGGGGAGTGTAGGAGCACCTCAGGATCCTGAGGCTGCCAGATTTTTTGAACATCGTGGTATTTCTTCACCATCATTTTATGGGATGACTGAGACCATGGGCTTTGTAACTTATGAAGATACAGAGTTCGCTAAACCTGGCTCTGTTGGAAAGATCGGTGATTGGAATGAGGTAAGGATCTCAGACTATGGAGAGATATTGATCAGAGGGGATCATATAATGTCTGGGTATTATGGAGATGAGGTAGAAAATGCTTTAACGGAAGACGGATGGCTGAAAACAGGGGATCTTGGATATATAGATGAAGATGGATACCTGTTTTTGACAGGCAGGATAGGAAATGTGATCATCCTTTCCAATGGGGAAAATATAAATCCGGAAATAATAGAACATGAGATATCAAAATGCAAAGCTGTTGAAGAGATAGTGATAAGTGGCGAAAATGATTTTTTAGTAGCTCATATTATTTGTAGACAGCCTGGCGATTCTGAGATAAAGGCTGAGGTCAAAAAATATATAGCTAGATATAACAAGGAAGCAGCACTTCCATGGAGGATTCAAAAGATCTATTTTCAAGAAATTCCGTTTGAAAGAAATGAACTGGGAAAGATAAAACGAAATCAGTTCTAAAGGGGATGGTCTAATGATAACTTACAAAGAATGTGTTGGACTTACTGTATACGATATATTGATGATCATAAAAGAACGGTATGGAGATAGACCATCATTCTGCAGCATGATAGCGGGCAGGGAAAAAGTGATAGCCTATGATACTTTTGTAGATCATATACTGAAAACAGCATATTTATTTGAAAGAGATAACCTTTTTGGAAAAAGGATCGTCATAAGTGGGTCAAATGCTTACGAGCATGTTGTATCGATGCTCGCAGGAATTACTATGGGAGCAACGGTAGCCATGCTTAATTTTGACCTGGACACTGAAGAGCTTTATCTGGATATGAAGAGACTTTCACCTGATCTGGTCATATGTACTGGAGAGGATGCTGAAATCCTTCCGAGAACGATAAACGGACATACATATCGCTTGACCCTTTCAGACTCTGATGAATATGAGTATAGCATAGATCATATATTAAAGACTATAGAATTCAAATATACACCGAAGGATAAGATGGACCTGGAGACAATATCACTTTTGCTTAAAACTTCAGGAAGTACCGGTTCGGGTAAGTGGGTCATGATACCACAGAGGGCTTTTTGGCCACATGATACCACTCCGACTGGAAAGCAGACGTTGGTGCTACCACTTTATCATGTGGCCGTTATAAGTGCGATCTGGGACAATATATGTCAGGGAGTACCGTTGTGTCTTTCAGATATGGTTAAAGGCATTGACGACATTACTTGGTTTAAACCAAGGCTTCTTTTATCTGTACCTATCTTTTTAAAGATGGTGGTAAAGAAGGCACTTAAAGGTGATCTTGACCTTAGCTGCTTTGAGATGATAGGAAGCGGAGGAGCAAAAGAGGATAGGGAGGTCACTGCTTTTCTGATGGAAATGGGTATATTCTCACCATCTCTTTATGGGGCTACTGAGACCATGGGAAGCGTATCATATTCTGATAAGGATACCTATAAGGCCGGATCAGTGGGATTGATAGGAAGCTGGAATGAAGTGAAGATCTCTAAAAACGAAGAGATACTTATAAAAGGAAGCTGTATCATGTCAGGTTATCTCAATGATCCTGAAGGGACGAAAAAGGCACTTAAGGATGGCTGGTATCATACAGGTGATATTGGGTACATAGATGAGGATGGATTTTTGTTTATTACCGGGAGACTGAAAAATACCATCATACTTTCAAATGGTGAAAATGTAAGTCCAGAGGTCATAGAAAATTCCCTTTCAGCATGCGATGTTATAGAGGAATCGGTTGTGAAAGGTGAAAATGATATGCTTGTTGCATATCTTCTTTGCAAAAAAGCAGGGGATGTAGCACAAGAGGATAAAGCAAGGGATTTTATTGAACAGTATAATCGAAGAGTACCTCTATATCATCGCATTAGAAAGATCATATTTATGGATATACCGTTTAAACGGACTGAATCAGGAAAGGTAAAGCGATGAACCCATATATATCGGTCGTTGTACCCGTTTATGAGGTAGAAGAATTTTTTCAGGATTGTGCTTGTTTGTTCAGCAAGCGTAATACTGACAGCATAAACAGCCATGCAAAAACACCTCTTTGAGTCATACTTTTTTAGGTGTTGAAATACCAAGAAAGTATTATAAATAAAGGACTTATGAGCATTTTCCTGTCATACTGTGCAAAGCAAGATTGAACAAATGAGTTTCGGTTTATTTGCCCTCAATTTTCTTTGTATTTTGTGGATAGTCACAACAACTTTATACTATTCTATTACTGTTAATTTAAGGGGTATCATCAGAAGTCCCCAGATAATCCAGAATTGACTTTTAGAAATAGGATATATAAAATATAGGTTAATCTATTAAAATCAATCTGGGGTCAATCTGGTTAATCTGAGGATTATATATAAAATGGACCTCAAGAAAATTGCCGAAAAAATAAGGAAAAAAGTTTCAAAAAGTAGTGTACAAATTTCGAGACTTGTGGTATAATATATACAGGTCGGAAAAGACCTGTTAATTTAATATTTTGAATGCTTAGAGAAGCAAAGTTACCTTTAGACGAGGTTTAACTGGCTTCTCTTTTTTGTTGCCTAAAATCAAAAGGAAAGGAACAAGGAAAATGAATAACAAAACAAATAAGCATGAATTTGCGTGTAATGCTGGTAAGGTTACCGAATACGAAGTAAAGGAACATATTGACACTATCATGGTGGGTTTTCGTGGATTCTCAAAGGAAGTGTCGATTGTAAAGTGGAACGACAAAAAGCCTGTGTTTGATATTAGAGCATGGCGAGTATCTGACAGAGACGGATTGCAATATCCTTTGCGTGGTATCACTTTCTCTAAGGAAGAGTTTATCAAGTTAAGGGAAATCTTGAACAGCATTGATGTGAATTGCATTGATGAATATATGTGAGCAAAGAATGTGAGGTATTGAATATGAACGGAGCAAAGACTGACGAAAGAAACTATTATGCTGAAAGCTACATTGCTTTAATCGAAGCAATTATCAAGGAAACAGCTTCAATAATCAAAGACATAAAGAAAGCAATGGGCGAGGTGTGAAAATGGGAAAGAAAAAACTACAAGGTGCGGACGGAATGAATTTTCAACTGCAACTTACAATAAAAGGCTTAGAGAGCATAAATCTTCCAGAGGAAAATCTCACGAATGAATCTGGAAATGACATAATGAAAATATCTTGTTGGGGTGGCAAACTGTCTGCTTATGTGAATTTGCCTAACGCAATCAGGCCAAACAATGTTCAGCCATTTCAACTATCTGATTGTATCAAAATCGAATTGGTAAGAAACCAAGTCATTGAGCACATGAGGTCATATTTGCAAAAGCACTTAAAGGATAAGTATTCTGATGAATTTCTCTCAATGATGAGTGTCACAAAAATGGAATGCAATCTAACGATAAAATGCGTTAGGGATTGTAAGCCAAAGGATGTGATTAGATTGTTTGAGAGGTCATTTGCAAAGGTTACTGTTTATAAGGAAACCGACCCAAACGGAAAAACACACAGGAAACCAGAACGAGGAATCACAACAACCAAGCCCCATGAATGGGTGTTAAAGGTGTATGACAAAACCTTTCAGCAAAGACAAGCAGGCAATCTTAAAGTTGAGTCAAATCTGATTCGTGTGGAATTGGTGTTCTTAGACAGAATGCTTGACCGTATGTATTCAAGCAAGAAATCATTAGAGGACATTCTCACAAGGAAAGCAATCAAAACGCTGATTGACCAGTACCAAGAAACCTTTGACGAGATATGCAAAAAGAATATTACGCCTATGCTGAATGCTTGTGTGCAAGATGTATTTGAGACCTTGACTCAATCTGATTCTGGAAACGAAATCAGCAACACATTGATTAAGTGCAAAGAATTGATTGTAGATATTGAGGTATTACGCAAGGCCTTGAAAAAGTGGTATGCGTTTAGGAAAATGCCAGACAGTTCAAAGCGAATGGTATCATACTATCGCAACAATGAAAAGTTCGGGCTTCCCTCTGATGTGCTTAAAACGCTAAAACTAATGCACAATTCATTAGGTTAAAACAGGGTCAAAAAGGCTATAAAAATTGTTACCCTGCGACCCCAAACTTGAAAAACTGAAAATCTCATAAATTGAGCATAAACCACCATTCATTGGGGTGTAAAAGGTGTTTCACAAGGCATTTGAGCAAAACGCAAAAATCAAATCTTGTCCATAATTATATGAGACAGAGATACAAACAGATAACAGAGCATTTACAATAAGGGGGTGTTCACTAATGCAGGTAGAACGCATATCAGCAGATATTACATTGAAGCACAAACCCAAAACGGGAACACAGGCTTACAATATGCTGATTGAATCTCTCAAAGCAGAGATACAGGAAAAACAAGAGATTTTATCTCATCTCTCACAGGACAAAGTAAAACAGAAATTCATAGAGAACTGGAATCCTATGACAAGGAGCGTGAACATCTATGATATGTAGGAAGGAGTGATTTTATATGCCGTTTGAGAAAGGCAAGTCTGGCAATCCCAAAGGCAGGCCCAGACAGACAGCGGAGCAGAAATCACAAAAGGAGCAATTTCAGAGGTTGCTTAAATCTTCTACCGTTGACGCTCTGCAAAGCATAATCCAGATTGCCAATGACAGATATAACAAGGACCGATTCAATGCTTGTAAGTACATCATTGACAAGGCTTATGGTGCAAATACTGCTTTTCTTTTAGACGGTACAGAAGATACTGCTCCTACTGTGATTAGGATTGTTCCATACGGTAAAGAAAACGAGGACTGGGACGACGATGACTGGGAAGAAGAATGGAACAATGCCCCAGATGAAAACGAGGTAGATGAATAATGGTTAAGATTACAAACGGAACAGTTACCACAGAGGTAACGCAAGGTGCGTATGATACATTCTACAAGGAACAAGGATTTGTGATTGTGTCAGACGAAAACGAAAATATCGAATGGGAGGAAGAAGAAAATGGCTAAAGTCAATACTATTGCAAACAACGGGCTGACTATCGTTGAGAACTACAATAAACTGCTTGAACAGTTCAGAAAAACAAAGACCATTGATGATGTGCGTATTCTGGTTGCAAGTGTCAGAGATTTTATTTCTGTGTATAAGCGTGTAGATAAGAACATGGTAAATGAAATCTATGGCAAACTCCAGAGCAAATTGCAGGATATGGTTGCTGAAAATGCTTTTGTGTATGACCGTATGAATAACAGGGTTGAGGAAATCCGCAATCGTGCTTATGACTATGCAAATGAAAAGGACGATACACAGGCAGTACAGAGCAAAGCACTTCAGCTTATGTCTCAGATGCCTAAGGTAATGAACAGCAATCATGCGAACCGTATTACTAAGGTTTTGACAGATTCTATCAATTCTGGTGTTATCGGTAGCAAGGCCGTTCTGGAACTACTTAAATATCCTGCTTATGCTGATATGGTATCTGCAAAGATTAGGGAGCGTGCTTTTGAGGGTAGCAAATCTTCTGCTGAACAGGCTTTTGACAGATTGAAAGAATCTGAACTGAAAGAAGCCGAACAGGGTCTTGCTTCTGTGTATATGCAGGGATTCCACCTTAGAAACATTGAAAAACAGGTCAATGCGTTTAAGAAGCCTTCCGCATGGAATCCAGACGAACAGACAGCATAAAGGATAAGCCCAGAATAACACAGGATAATCCAGATTGAATCAGAAGTCATAAGGTAATGTATTCCTATGGTATAGGATAAAAGTTCACCAGAAGTCAACAGAGAACCTCTGGGGATAAACATAAAATTGAGAATAAAATAAATCGGTCACTAAAGAATAGTCCAGTTGTCCAGACGGAGCAAACACAAAAACATGGACAACAATACAATAGTTCAGATGAATTTGTATTCGTGTCCCTAATCGAAAGGGAGAATACAAAAATGGCAAAGAAGAATAATGCAAACAATACGAACACTTTACCAGAGCAGGAGTTTAACTTTATTGTATCAGATGTACGCATTCCTCGTATGGTGCCTTTACAGACTCTTGCAGATGAATCTGGTATTTCATATAAAGCACTTTGGTTGATGTGCAAACAGAACAAAATCGTGCATATTAAGTCCGGTAATAAGTTTCTTGTGAATGTGGATAAATTCATTGAGTATCTCAATACCGGCGAAACGGAGGTTGAGGACGATGACAAAATCGAAACGAGAGGTAGAAAACCTAAAGACACAGCATAATGATTCTATTGAATGGGAGCAAGCCGAGGGATTTTCAAAGTACCTTATTTCTACTGACGGACAGGTTTATAGCCTTAAGAGTGACAGGCTCTTACCGCAAGGCTTTACCCATAGAGGATATAAACAGGTTGATGTGTGTAATGATGAGGGAATCAAAAAGCACATGAGAGTTCACAGGCTCGTTTATATGGCTCATATAGGTGCTATTCCAGAGGGTATGCAAATCAATCATAAGGACGAGAACAAAGCAAATAACTGTATCGGCAATCTGGAACTTATGACAAACAAGGAAAATTGCAGCTATGGCACTCGTAACGCACGAATCAGTAAATCCATGAAAAGATACAGAGCAAAACAGCGTGCAATGGCCGCTTGTTGATGTGGTATCAGAATTTATA
>CALWHG010000011.1 GCA_944380315.1 uncultured Lachnospiraceae bacterium | reverse complement strand
GGTGAACCATATGTAAAACATATAGATGGAGATATCTGGGAATTAAGGCCGATAAGAAACAGGATTCTTTTTGCTGCGTGGAATGGAGATAAATTTATCCTTTTACATCATTTTATAAAAAAGACACAAAAAACTCCGACAAAAGAAATAGACGCTGCAAAAAGAAATTATGAGAATTACAAAGCAAATAAGAGGTGATCAATATGAAAGATAAGCAGTATATAGAAGCAATAGAAAAATCAAAAGATTTATTGAAGGATATCCAGAAGCGTGGGAAGGATGCCGTAGGTGATAATGCGATAGACTTTATCAATTCTCTTATGACTGTAGAGGAAAGAGCTGAAAGTGATTTGAGGGTGGCTCTTATAGGAGAATTAGTAAAGGCGAGACAGGAGAAGGGTATAAGCCAGAAAAAGCTTGAAGAGCTAAGCGGTGTAAAACAGCCTGTCATAGCTCGGATGGAAAGCGGAGCAACTAGCCCCCAGATAGATACTTTATTAAAGGTACTTATTCCTTTAGGAAAAACCTTAGCAGTAGTTCCGCTTAAGCCTGAGAAAAAGAGGATGGCTTTATAAAAATTTATTTATTTTAGGGATTTTAAGAAAAGATGATCAATTTAAATGAGCTGATGCATAAACATACGGCATCAGCTTATTTTTATGCATAAAGCATCCGCAAAAATACATGAAAACACCGATTTTTTCATTTACTTGATCTGGATTTGCCTGTATAATAACTCTGTTTTTGTTGTAAACCCGCGTTCAGTAGAGGAGGTCTCACATGAGGACAGTCGGAGTCGTTTCAAGAGGTGTCAGATGCCCCGTGGTAAAGCAGGGCGATGATATGGTACAGATAGCTACAGAGGCTATCGTAAACATGGGCCGTGAGGAGCATGTGACTTTTCATGAGAAGGATATAGTCGCAGTTACAGAGGCGGTCGTGGCCAGGACCCAGGGAAACTATGCTACTACCGATGACATAGCAGCATGCTGCAGGAGCAAGTTTGATGGCCAGGAGATAGGCATCACCTTTCCCATACTCAGCCGCAACAGGATATCGGTTTGCCTCAAGGGCATAGCAAAGGCATTCAAGAAGGCATATATCCTTATGAGCTATCCCTCCGATGAGGTAGGCAACCAACTCTTCGATGATGATCTGCTGGACGAGAAGGGAGTGGATCCCTACAGGGATGTGCTCACTGAGGAGCGCTACAGGGAGCTGTTCGGCTATACCGTACATCCCTTCACAGGTGTTGACTATGTGGAGTTCTACAAGGAGCTCTTCAAGGCAGAGGGCTGCGAGACTGAGTTCATTTTTGCAAATGATGTCAGGGCCATACTGTCATATACGGATCAGGTGCTTTGCTGTGACATACATACCAGGGAGCGCTCCAGACGCCGCCTGACGGCAGCGGGAGCAAGGAGGGTGCTCACCCTGGCTGACATCATGGCTGAGCCTGTGGGAGACAGCGGCTACAACGAGTCCTATGGACTCTATGGCTCAAACAAGGCTACTGAGGACAGCGTCAAGCTCTTCCCCAGAGACTGCCAGAGCTTCGTGGACAGGCTTCAGGCAAGCCTTGAAAAGGCTACCGGAGTAAAGATGAACTGCATGATCTACGGCGACGGAGCGTTCAAGGATCCCATGGGCAAGATCTGGGAGCTGGCTGATCCTGTAGTAAGCCCTGCATATACAGAGGGACTTTCAGGCCGTCCCAATGAGCTCAAGCTCAAGTACCTGGCTGATACTGAGTTCAAGGATCTCAAGGGAGAGGAGCTCAACGAGGCCATGAAGGAGGCCATCACAAAGAAGGAGGCTGACCTTGTGGGCGTCATGAAGTCAGAGGGCACCACGCCCCGCAGACTGACAGATCTCATCGGCTCTCTCTGTGATCTGACCTCAGGCTCGGGAGACAAGGGTACGCCCATAGTCTTCATACAGGGCTACTTCGATACCTTCGCGGTAGACTGATCTCCATACTGATACATTTTACATAGCAGATACATAAAATAAGGACTCGGCAAGGGGAAGCCGGGTCCTTTTTATCTGCGCCCGCAAGGGGCTCTATCAGTATGTATAGGAGCTTACGTTGCTATATTGGCCTGCCTTTCCGTATCAGGTTATGGGGGCAGGATTGAAGATGCAGAGGTCGTTGTGGAGCTTGTACTTCTCGGCAAAGCTCTGCTTCCTTCCGCTGGCCACATCTATGATCTCATTGAAGAGCTCAGTGCCGATGTCGGCTATGGTGGCGTCGCCTGTGGCCACGGGGCCTGCATTTACATCTATCAGATCAGGCCAGAGCTCCTTCATCTCATTTCTGGAGCACACCTTTATGACGGGAGCTATGGCAAGGCCGTAGGGTGTGCCGCGGCCGGTCATAAATACCTGGAGTCCTATGCCGGAAGCCAGCTGGCAGGGGCCGCAGACTATGTCACTGGCAGGAGTGGCCGCATATATGAGGCCGTGCTTCGTAGGCTTCTCTGCAGGAGAGAGTACCTCAACTATGGGAGAGGTGCCGGACTTTGCTATGGAGCCCATGGCCTTCTCCACGATATTTGCAAGGCCGCCCTTCTTGTTGCCGGGGGTGGGGTTGGCGCTGCGGTCTACCTCGCCCTCCTTGAGATAGTTGTCGTACCACTTCATCTCAGCGGCAAGCTTCTTGCCGACCTGCTCATCCACGCAGCGGTTTGCCAGGAGGTATACTCCGTCCCTGACCTCGGTGACCTCGGAAAACATGACTGTGGCGCCGCCCTTGACCAGCATGTCTGCAGCATAGCCTGCGGAAGGATTGGCGCTGACACCTGAAAATGCATCGCTGCCTCCGCACTGCATGCCTACCACAAGCTCTGAAAGGGACAGAGTCTCACGTCTTCTTTCGTTTAATATCTTAAGCTTTTTATCTGCCATCTCCATGAGAGCGGAGATCATCTCGTCAAAGCCATGCTTTTCCTGAAGGACTATGACATTGTCGGGAGTGATGTCTGCCTCGTCACAGAGCATGTCCACGGTCATCTTTTCACAGCCCAGGCTCACTACCATGAGTTGTCCGCCAAAGTTGGGGTGCTTTGACAGGTTCTTGAGGAGCCTGATGGGCACCTTGGCCTCGGGAGCGTTTATGGCCACGCCACAGCCATAGGCATGGTTGATGGGCACGATATCATCTACATTGGGATACTTGGGGAGCAGCTCCTTTTTCATGCGCTCCACGGCCACGTTGAGCACACCGGTCACGCACTGTACCGTAGTGCTGATGCCCAGGATGTTTCGGGTGCCTGCGGGGCCTCCCCAGGGGTTACGGTAGCCCTCCCAGGTCCTCACCGGGGGCTCCGGAAGGTCAGTGACTATGTTGGTGGCGAACTCCATGTTGTCCACATCCGGAGGAGTGGGGAGCTCCAGCATATGCTCGTTGATCCACTGTCCCTTCTTTATGGGATCTATGGCATAGCCGAGCACTACTCCGTAGCGTATGATCTCGCCGCCCCTGGGTATGTCGCAGAGGGCTATCTTATGGGCCTGAGGTATGTCCTCAAGGGCAGTCAGGTCCTCAGATATGACTGTGCCGGCCTTTATGTCCTTTACGGCTATGGCCACATTGTCCTGATCCTTGATCTTAACAAAAAGTCTTGCCATATATATCTCCTTTCGCCGCCTGTGCAGGATATGACGATGATCTGCGGAGTCCTGGCGGCTCTGCATCGTATGATAAAAGTATATACAAGTAAAGGGGCGCAAGTAAACTTAAAAATATCAATGGGTCTAATGCTAAAAGTTATAGATATAAGGCTCAGTTTTTCTGCACCGGCGGAAGCACCTGCTTCCAGTATTCACCGGCCAGCCGTATGTACTCCGCGGCAGCGTCTGACAGGTAGCTCTTCCTCCTGTAGCTGATGCACAGATCCCAGGTGGGGTGGCCCTTTAAGGCAAATGCCCTTATTCGGGTATCCTTGGGGTCCAGATAGTATCTGGGGGCTATGCCCAGACAGAGGTTAGAGGCCACCAGGGCCGGGATGCTGGAGGTGGTGGAGGTCTCTATGAGTATGTCCGGATCGAAGCCTGCCTCTGCAAATATCCTGTCGCATATGGGCCTGATGGTGGAGCCCTGGTACATGATGGCAAAGGGCTCATAGCGGAACTCCCTTATGTCTATGACAGGCAGCTCATAGTCCTCCTTTATGCGGTCGCATACAGGGTGTATGGCAGGGCAGAAGAGTATCATCTCCTCCTTGCCCACGAACTCATAGATGTCGTCATTCATCTGCTCACGGCTCAGGGTCATGAAGCCGAGATCGATGTCTCCGTTTTTTATGGCCTCCTGCTGTTCCCGGGCAGGCATCTCCAGGGGAGTCAGTCTGACATTTGGAAATGCCTTGTGAAGCCTGGGATAGATGGAGGTGAACATCTGTATGCCGCGGCGGGGCACGAGACCAAGCCTGAGCTCAGCCTCCCTATCATGCATCAGGTCGTTTATGCGGCTGTAGGTGTCCTTCTTTATAAGAAGGATCTTTTTTGCACCTTCTATATATACCTCGCCTACGGGAGTGGGGTGCCAGTTGGTGCGGGACCGGTAAAAGAGCTGACAGCCCAGCTCCTTTTCCAGCTTCAGCAGCTGCTGGTTGAGGGCTGACTGGGATACGAAGAGGTTTTTAGCCGCCTGGGAGATGTTGTTCGTCCTGGATATCTCCACTATGTATTCTAACTGCTTGAGATCCATACTGATCCTTCCTTATCTATATATATCGTTCTGATCATGAGTTTAAATCCATGGCAAAGAATTATCAATACCAAAATAAGTTTTTCTTAGAGTATTATTATTTCTATGAGCTTAACTTATTGAAGTACCTGTTTTATAATGTTACTGAAATGAGTATGTCTTCCAAGAAGAGCTGCATTCGTTGATGGGAGACATCGGTTTTATCTGGTTTTATAAAGGGGGACCAATTTAATATGGAAAACATGCAGATGTATATCGTGCTGGCCATTACTATCTTCATGATAGCATCCTTCCTTATAGGAAAGTGGCCGTACGGACTCACCACCATGACCTGCTGTGCCCTGCTGGGACTTACAGGTGTCATGGATCCAGTAGCAGCTTTCGGAGGCGTTGCAAACAAGACTACCATACTTATAGCAGGTATGTTCGTAGTAGCTTACGCTTTCGGAAAGACGAGCCTTATAACCCGGATCAGAAAGCAGATGGAGAAGATAAAGGGCAAGAACGGACTGGCGCTCATGCTGTTCCTGTTCGGCATAACCATCGTACTCTGTCAGCTCATGGGCAGGACCGCAGTCCTTTCCATCATGATCCTTTTCATATCCTCACTGGATGAGGCGGATGAGATGTCACCCTCCAGGATGATAACCGCCTGCTTCGCCATGATAGCGATCTGGAACTTCAAGTTCCCCATCGCCATGGGCGCGACCATGGCTCCCACAGCCAATGCCATGTATGAGGGTATTATCTCTGATCCCAGCCTTATGCTTGGGACCTGGGATTTCTTCAAGGTGTCCGTCATCCCCGGCATAGCCCTGACCATCTACACCCTGCTCTTCTGGAAGCTGATACCCAGCCATCCCGTAGATACCTCGGATGTAAAGGATGTGGCTGCAGCCAAGATATCAAAGAAGGATGAGATCTGCATCTCAGTAGTATTTATCGGAGTCATGATAGCCTTCTTCCTTGGCACTAAGATCGGAAACCTGATGCATGTGGCTCCTGCCATCGGTGCTCTCGTGCTCCTTATCACGAAGTCTCTTACTACAAAAGAGGTCATCGATAAGCTCACTGGAGACATGACCTGGATGATCGCCGGTGTGCTCGTTATGTCAGATGCCATGGGACAGTCCGGTGTCGGAGAGCTCATAGGAAACGGTATACTTTCTATCCTTGGTTCCACACCCAACGGTATACTGGTGCTCTTCGTATTTGGACTTACCAGCATAGTCATGACTACCTTCATGTCAAACACAGGTACTCAGGCCATACTTACTCCCATCGCAGCCAGCATGGCTCTCGCAGGAGGTATGGATCCCAGAGGCATCGTCCTCATGGTACAGATAGGTGCGGTCATGGCCATAGCATTCCCCAGCGGATCTGCTGAGTGCGCACTGATGTTTGCAGCAGGCAGACACAATCCCGTGGGACTGCTCAAGTTCACGATACCGTTCCTTATACTGGCGCTGATCACACTTACCTTCAGCATAAATCTTTTCTTCCCCGTATACGGCTGAGGCCCGGGGAAGTATAAGGGATACAGAGGCCCCGGATGCAGCTTGACGGGGCCATATTGAATAAACAGCATTTATCGTTCAGGAGAAGATATATGGAAAAGATGATGGCAAAGCAGCTTCCGGATTCCGACAGCCTCGTCGTGGATCCCAAGGATTATTACAGACAGGTGCTTCACGGATATTATAACTTTGACTGCTTCGTAAAGGAGGGGGTCATAAGGACTGCAAAGTTCTACATACCCGAGGGCACTGTATATAACCAGCCTACCATATTCATAACCATCCCCGGCGGAGAGGACACCTACGATTTCCTCGTAAAGAGCGGATGGAAGCAGATGGCTGATGAAAAGAAGCTCCATATAGTCATGATGGAGCCCAAGGACGGAGCCTGGGGCGATGCTGAGGAGGAGGCAGAGTATATCAGTGCACTCAACACCGATGTCAGCTTCAGACCCTTCTTCTGTGCATTTCCCGGAAACTTCTATGGCTTTGGATACGGAGATGCGGCAGACGTACTGGCAAAGCAGGCAAGATGCTTTGTAAGGTGCTGGGCTGCTCTGGGCCTCATAGGCTCAAAGGGCATGACCGAGGAGGAAAAGAAGGGACTCGAGTCCACCGAGACGAAGGTGCCCGGAGTCATGGCCTCCCAGGTCCAGATGCCTGTATGGATAGTATCAGAGGATGAAGATGACGCTCTCCTTAGAGAGCTTGACTATTATAAAAATGCTGACCACAGCAGTGCTGCTGCAAGGCAGGTGGACGGCGCTCAGGTGTGGGATCCCACAGAGGGAGGCACCATAGATGAGCATTACTGTGCAAGGGTGGCCTTTGACCGCAGAGGCTGGAGAGACTGCCTCGGATATGACTACTGTGAGAAGGTCTATAATGAGATCTGTGCAGGAGTATACAGGTATCCCGGCTATGCAAACGGTGCCCTCAGGAAAAATGCCGACATAAGGGAGAGGGGCTTCAAGCTCTATACCGCAGATGTGGCAGGAGGCTACAGGGAGGACGGCAGCGATACCTACAGACGTCTCTGGTGGGTATATGTGCCTGAGACTGCAGACCAGACCAAGCCCATGTCCGCAGTATTTGTATTTCACGGAGCAGGCGGAAGCGCCGATGAGATCGCAGACCGCTCCGGCTGGGCCTATGTGGCTGAGAAGTACGGCTTCATGATCATCTGTCCTCAGGCCTCAGTTCCCAACAGGAAGAGAGAGGTCAGCGACATGGTGACCAACGAGATGTTCCGTGCCATGTGGAATACGGGAGCTGCTCAGGAGAAGCGCCCCGATGATCTGCTCTTCATAGATTATCTGTATAAATGGCTCCCTGAGCATTACAATGTGGACCTGAGCAGGGTATATGCCAGCGGACAGTCCTCAGGCGGCATGATGTCCTGGGCATGTGCAGCCCTGAGGCCCGATTATTTTGCGGCCACGGCTCCTGTATCAGCCAAGGACATAGACATAGAGACCGGCAAGCCCAGACCCTATGTGGAGAGCTCCATCATACCTGTCATGGCCAATCTGGGACTCATGGACAATGGCTTCAAGGGCGGCTTCGGCGATGAAAAGGGCAAGGCTCTCGCGGATCACTGGATAGAGACCTACAAGCTTGCTCCCGCCTGGGACGGCTATACCTACAATGACGGCGGCAAGAACTGCAGCTTCAAGAAGGGCGAGTTCGCCAACTTTATCTTCAGTACGAAGGCCGGAGTACCCCTGCTTCGCCTGGTGGAAAATGATCTTAAGACCCACGCCATCATGCCCACAGAGTGTGAGATGGCCTGGACCGAGTGGTTTACGAAGTTCAGCAAGGATCCGGACACGAAGGAGCTCTATTACGAAGGCAATAAGGTGGAGATCTGAGATCTGAAGGCATGCAGCTGAAGCGAAAGCTTAAGTAAATAATGTAACCAGCAGTTATCCAAAAAAAGGAGCAGAGAAGAGATGAACACGGATTATATCAAGGGTGTGATCGTGCCTATAGTGACCGTCATCGACGAGGATGAAAAGGTCGATGAGGCAGGCATGAGGAAGCAGGTGGATTATGTCATCGAGGGCGGCCTGAGCGGCATACTTGCCTTCGGATCCAACAGTGAGTTCTATCAGATGGAAGAGGATGAGATGGAGCGCTGCTTCAGGATCATCAAGGACCAGGCAGCAGGCAGAGTGCCTGTATACTTCGGCATAGGTGCCATCAATACAAAGAAGTGCGTACGCCTTGCAAAGATGGCTGAGTCACTGGGAGCATCGGGAGTATCCATACTTCAGCCCATGTTCCTGAAGCCTACAGATGCAGAGCTTTATGAGCACTTCAAGACCATAGCAGAGGCCATACCCAATACTCCGGTGCTCCTTTACAACAATCCCGGACGTGTGGGCTATGGCATGACTGCAGACTTTGTTGAGCGCATAGCTCATGATGTGGAAAATATAGTAGGTATGAAGGATACCTCAGGAGACATGACCCTGACCAGCGAGTTCATCAGGAGGAACAGGGACATCGGCTTTAAGGTATTTGGCGGCAAGGACACCCTCCTTTACTCCAGCCTCTGTGTAGGAGCGGTAGGAGGAGTATGTACCGCAGGCAACTTCATGCCTGAGCTCATCATGGACATATACAACAAGTTCATGGCAGGAGACATTAAGGGCTCTCTTGAGGCTCAGTTCAAGCTCAACCCCGTAAGGCTCTCCATGGACAAGGCAAGCTTCCCTGTATCCGCAAAGGATATGGCAGGCTACAGAGGACTCAAGGTGGGCAAGCCCTATCGTCCCAGCCTTCCCACTCCTGAAGGAGCAGCCATGGATGCCATGAAGAAGGCCATGAAGGAGGCGGGACTCATATGATGAGTACTACACCCATAGTTACCGAGATGCAGGTCATCCCCGTAGCGGGCTATGACAGCATGCTTATGACTCTCAGCGGAGCCCATGCTCCCTGGTTCACCAGAAACATCGTCATCATAAAGGACAATGCGGGCCACACGGGCATAGGAGAGATCCACGGAGGAGATTATACCTGTGATGCCCTGACCTCTGTCATCCCTCTGGTGGTAGGACAGCCCATAGGAAAGTACAGGGCCATACTGGACAGCATACACAGGGCCAGCAGGAAGTCCGATGAGGACGATGGTGAGGGCATACAGACCCTGGATATATCGAAGCTCAAGTTCGTGGTAAAGGCAGAATGGGCCATAGAATGTGCCCTCCTTGACCTGCTTGGCCAGTACCTGGGACTTCAGATGTGCGAGCTCCTTGGAAACGGCAAGCAGAGGGATAAGGTGGAGACCCTGGGATATCTTTTCTATGTCAGCGACAAGGAAAAGGCTCAGGACCTTCCCTATATCGATGAGTCCCAGAGCTCAGATCCCTGGTTCCGTATGCGCCGCAGGGAGATGCTCACTCCTGAGCAGATAGTCGAGCAGGCCCAGTGCCTTCATGAGAAGTACGGCTTCCGCAACTTCAAGCTCAAGGGCGGAGTCCTGAGAGGCGAAGAGGAGATGGAGGCTGTAAGGGCACTCAAGAAGGCCTTCCCCAATGGTCGCATAAACATCGACCCCAACGGTGCCTGGTCTCTTCAGGAGGCCATAGAGCTCTGCAAGCCCATGGAGGATGTGCTGACCTATATAGAGGATCCCACGGGACCCGAGGCGGGCTATTCCAGCCGTGAGGTCATGGCGGAGTTCAAAAATGCAGTTAAGCTCCCCGTAGCCACAAACATGATAGCCACTGACTGGCGTCAGTTCTATCATGCGGCAGCCCTTAAGTCCGTGGACATAGTCCTTGCGGACCCTCATTTCTGGGGCTTTGACGGCACCATCAGGATGGCACAGCTGTTGAATGACTGGGGACTCACCTGGGGCAGCCATTCAAACAATCACTTTGACATCACCCTGGCAGCATTTGCCCAGGTAGGAGCTGCGGCTCCCGGACATCCTACGGCTCTGGATACCCACTGGATCTGGCAGGATGGCCAGAACCTGCTGAAGGATGCTCCTCAGATAGTGGACGGCTATCTGGAGCTGTCTGACAAGCCGGGACTTGGAGTGACCATAGACATGGACAGGGTCATGGAGGCCAACAGGCTCTACAACAGCCTTTCCTCCCACGACCGTGACGATGCCATGGCCATGCAGTACCTGATACCAAACTGGAAGTACGATTCCAAAAAGCCCTGTCTGGTCCGCTGATCCGGCAGGAGACATTTTCATATAAGGAGGATATGACATGGGAGTACCTGTTATAACCAAGATGGAAGTCTTTCCCGTAGCGGGCAAGGACTGTATGGAGCTCAACCTGAGCGGCGCTCATGCTCCTTACTTCACAAGGAACATCATCATACTTCATGATGACAGCGGCCACACAGGTGTGGGAGAGATCCCCGGAGGCACTAAGATCACAAACACCCTCAACGAGGTAAAGCCTCTGGTAGAGGGCACCAGCATAGCTGAGTACAAGAACACCATGCTCAAGGTAAAGCAGTTCATGGATGCCAAGGGCGAGGTGGACGTAAGAGGAAATCAGACCTTTGACCTTCGTACAGGCGTACATGTGCTGACCGGTATAGAGACCCCCTGCCTGGATCTGCTGGGACAGTTCCTCAACGTGCCCGTAGCGGCTCTCCTGGGAGACGGACAGCAGAGAGACAAGGTAAGAGTGCTCGGATATCTGTTCTTTGTAGGAGACAAGGCAAAGACTGATCTTCCCTACGATGAAGAGGACGACAGCGACTGCGAGTGGTACAGGCTTCGTCACCACGAGGCTCTGGATGCTGATTCCATAGTGGCATTTGCAAAGGCTACCAAGGAGAAGTATGGCTTCGTTGACTTCAAGCTCAAGGGCGGCGTCCTTCCCGGAAACGAGGAGATGGAGGTCATAAAGGCTCTCAAGAGGGCCATGCCCGAGGCTCGTATAGACCTGGATCCCAACGGTGGATGGCTGCTTGAGCAGGCTGTTGAGTATGTCAAGGACATGCATGGTATACTTACATACTGTGAGGACCCCTGCGGAGCAGAGGGAGTATACAGCGGACGTGAGATCATGAGCGAGTTCAGGAGACGCACAGGCTTCCCTACCGCCACAAACATGATCGCCACCGACTGGAGAGAGGTAGGACACAGCCTTGAGTCACAGGCAGTTGACATCATCCTTGCAGATCCTCATTTCTGGACCATGGAGGGCTCAGTAAGAGTAGCCCAGATGTGCCATGACTTCGGATATACCTGGGGCAGCCACTCCAACAACCACTTTGACATATCACTTGCCATGATGACCCATGTAGGTGCTGCAGTGCCCGGCTTCTACAATGCACTGGATACCCACTGGATCTGGCAGGAGGGTATAGAGAGGCTTACCAAGGAGCCCCTTCAGATCAAGGATGGCTGCATAGAGGTGCCCAAGAAGCCTGGTCTCGGCATCGAGGTGGATATGGACCAGATCTACAAGGCTCATGAGATCTATGAGAAGAACTGCCTCGGCGGAAGAGATGACGCCAAGGTCATGCAGTATCTCATACCCGGCTGGAAGTTCGATCCCAAGAAGCCTTGCCTGGTACGCTGATCCTGGAGTATGCTGAAACTGGATCCAGTCTGAGCTTTTCAAAATCGACTGGACGGGATGAAACTGTATCAACATCCCCCGGACTCGTACGGCCGGAGGGTTTGAGAGACGCTTTGCGTCGTATATCATTTTCTTAAGAAAAGGAGAACAAACATGAAAGTAGGATTTATTGGACTTGGAATCATGGGCAAGCCCATGGCTAAGAACCTTATCAAGGCCGGTTACGAGCTTATCGTAAACGACTTCGTTCAGCCCGCAGTTGACGAGCTCGTAGCTCTCGGCGCAGAGGCTGGCAAGAACGGCGCTGATATCGCTACCAAGGTAGACGTTATCATCACCATGCTTCCCAACTCTCCCCATGTAAGATCAGTATGCCTCGGAGAGGGTGGAGTTATCGAGACTGCAAAGCCCGGCACTGTAGTCATCGATATGTCTTCCATCGACCCCGTTGAGTCAAAGAAGATCGGTGCTGAGCTTGAGAAGAAGGGCATCGAGCTCCTTGACTGCCCCGTATCAGGCGGAGAGCCCAAGGCTATCGACGGAACCATGTCAGTTATGTGCGGCGGCAAGAAGGAGATCTGGGACAAGTACTATGATCTCATCAAGGCTATGGCTGGTTCAGTAGTTTATGTAGGACCTCTTGGATCCGGTAATGTAGCAAAGCTTGCTAACCAGATGGTAGTTGCTGCAAACATCGGCGCATGTGCAGAGGCATTTACCTTCGCAAAGAAGGCCGGCGCTGATCCTGAGCTCGTATATCAGGCTATCAGAGGCGGACTTGCAGGCTCCACAGTTATGGATGCAAAGGTTCCCATGATGCTGGCTGGCAACTACAAGCCCGGCTTCCGTATCGACCTTCACATCAAGGACCTCAACAACGTGCTCAATGCTGCTCATGCCATCAACATGCCTGTACCCATGTCAGCACAGATGATGGAGATCATGCAGGAGCTCAAGTGCCATGACGAGGGATCCTGTGATCACGATGCTATGGTCAAGTACTACGAGAGGATGACAGGAGTATCGATCGTTAAGGAGTGATATCCTGACATAGCTCAATGCTGCGATCTTGACCAGATGAACATTGACATGAGGGCATAGCCCTCTGAAGCTGCCGTACTGTCATAGGTGCGGCAGCTTGTTTTTTTAACCTGCTTAAGCTCGACTGAACGCAGGGTCTGTTATTTATTCGTCAGGAATGTGAATCTATTGTCAGGAATTTCACCAAAAAGAACACGCGGGAGTCATAAAACATATTATAATATAGCTGTGTAAATGATGAAGGAAAAAGGAGGTATAAGACATGAAGGTCGGATTTGTAGGACTTGGCATCATGGGACAGCCCATGGCAAGGAACCTGATAAAGGCAGGCTATGAGCTGGTAGTCACCACTCATAAGCAGGCGGTCATAGATGAGTTTGTGGCTCTCGGAGCAGAGGGCGCAAAAAATGCGGCGGAGATCGCTCAGCAGTGTGAGGTCATAGTGACCATGCTTCCCAACTCTCCTAACGTACGCAGCGTATGTCTGGGAGCAGGCGGAGTCATAGAGGGAGCAAAGGAGGGTACGGTAGTCATAGACATGTCCTCCATAGATCCGGTGGAATCAAAGGCCATAGGAGCAGAGCTTGCAAAGAAGGGCATCGAGCTCCTGGACTGCCCCGTATCAGGTGGAGAGCCCAAGGCCATAGACGGTACCCTGTCAGTCATGTGCGGTGGCAGGAAGGAGACCTGGGAGAAGTATAAGGATCTCATAGGAGCCATGGCAAGCTCAGTCGTATATGTGGGACCTCTCGGCTCAGGAAATGTAGCTAAGCTGGCCAACCAGATGATCGTGGCTGCCAACATAGGCGCCGTGGCAGAGGCATTTACCTTTGCAAAGAAGGCGGGAGCAGATCCTGAGCTGGTATATCAGGCCATCAGGGGCGGACTTGCAGGCTCTACGGTCATGGATGCCAAGGTGCCCATGATGCTGGAGGGCAATTATGAGCCCGGTTTCCGTATCAATCTGCATATCAAGGACATGACGAACGTGCTCAATGCGGCTCATGCCATCAACATGCCCGTGCCCATAGCAGCACAGATGATGGAGATCATGCAGGAGCTCATGTGCCACGACGAGGGCATGTGTGACCACGATTCCATGGTCAAGTACTATGAGAGGATGACGGGAGTATCCATAGTAAAGAAATAAGACGGGTGATCCGGAAAGCCGGATCCTCCCGGACATGACGGGAAAATGATAAAAGGCCTTCGGCGGGAGACAGGGACAGTAGCTCTGTCACAGCCGGAGGCCTTTTATGTCCTTTATGCGGGATAGTATGATATTGCAGCTCTGGTAGGTGAGCCCCGGGAGCTTGTCTATGACTTCATTTATAAAACGGTCCATGGCCTCGCTGGAGGGAGTAACAGCATGGACATGCAGACGGTTCCTGCCGGTGACACGGTAGATCTGGGTCACGTCGTCATTGGCATTCAGCCGGGAGATGACCTCCTCAAAGCTGTCAGGCTGGGTCTCCAGCTCAAAATAGCAGGATACGGCCCCGCTGATCTTCTGAGGATTGATGACCGTGGTATATTCCTCTATGATGCCCCTTTCCTCCATGGCCTTTATCCTGGCCTTTACGGCGACTCTCGAAAGCCCTACGGCCTTCCCTATATCTGAATATGACATGCGGGCATTTCTGATAAGCAGCTCTGCTATCTGCCTGTCGGCTTCATCAAGTCCGTCTAAAAACATAACGCGCCCTCCTTGGATCTGATCATCACGACATCGTCATCCATATCATAAGCTTTCATTTATCTGAGCGCAAGGAAAATATTGACAATCAGTCAGTATGCTATTATATTTTATTGCGAAACGAAAGTTTTAAATTACGTTATGTAACATTTCCGCCAAACAATGCATGACCGGGGCGGATAAAGGGGGACATATGGAAAAGGATAAAGAAAATGAAGGCGTGCTCAAGAAGGGAGACCTGACCTCGGGGCCGGTCATGAGCTCCATGCTCAGGTTTGCAGTGCCCATGATACTGGGAAATCTGCTTCAGCAGTGCTACAATGTGGCGGATACCCTGATAGTGGGACAGTTCCTGGGAGCCAATGCTCTGGCGGCCGTGGGATCGGCCTACACCCTCATGACCTTCATCACCTCAATCATGCTGGGACTCAGCATGGGCAGCGGAGCCCTGTTTTCCATACGCTTTGGAGAAAGGGACTATGACCGGATGAAGGAGTCCATGACGGCCTCCTTCGTGCTCATAGCGGGCATATGTATAGTGCTCAATGTACTGGTATTTTTGCTGATAGATCAGATACTGTGGTTCCTGAGAGTTCCCGATGAGGTATGGGATCTGATGAGAAAGTACCTGGTGGTCATATTTTACGGGATCATAGCCACCTTCCTTTATAATTATTTTGCGTCCCTGCTTCGTGCCATAGGAGATTCCAGGACGCCGCTCATATTCCTGGCCATATCTGCAGTGCTAAACATAGTATTGGACCTCTGGTTTGTGGTTGGGCTTGAGAGAGGAGTGGCAGGAGCCGCGGAGGCTACTGTCATATCCCAGTATGTGTCAGGAGTGGGCCTCATGGCATTTACCTGGTTCAGGAAGAAGGAGCTGCGTCCGGAAAAACGGCATCTTAGGGTGACTAGGAGATGCCTTTCAGAGATAAGCAGCTTTTCCCTGCTGACCTGCGTACAGCAGTCGGTCATGAACCTGGGCATACTCATGGTCCAGGGACTGGTCAACAGCTTCGGGCCTGCGGTCATGGCTGCCTTTGCGGCGGCGGTCAAGATCGATTCCTTTGCCTACATGCCTGTACAGGACTTCGGCAATGCCTTTTCCACCTTCATAGCACAGAACTACGGGGCCAGGAAGACAGACAGAATAAGAGCGGGCCTTAAGGGGGCCATCATCACAGCAGTCATATTCAGCGTGACCGTATCTGCGCTGGTATTTGTATTTTCACCTCAGCTCATGCTCATCTTCGTGGATGCAGGAGAGGCTGAGATCATAGCAGAGGGTGTCAGATACCTCAGGACCGAGGGGGCCTTTTACTGCGGCATAGGCTGTTTGTTCCTGCTTTATGGACTCTACAGGGCTCTTGGAAAGCCCTCCATGTCCGTGGTACTGACGGTCATATCCCTGGGCACCAGGGTGGCTCTGGCCTATCTGCTTTCCGCCATACCGGCCATAGGAGTGGTGGGCATATGGTGGTCAGTGCCCATAGGCTGGTTCCTGGCCGATGCGGTGGGCATAGGCTATTACCTGCTTCACAAGGATAAGCTTACTCTCTGATATCAGATCAGGAACATGAGCAGGGGCACCGTCACCAGGGATATGATGGTGGTGGTGACCACGCAGCGGGAGGCAAAGTCCGGATCTGCTCCGTACTTGACTGCCAGAAGCACTGTAGTGCTGCCTGCGGGCATACCCGTAAGTATCATGGATATGCCGGCCAGCATGGGAGGCAGGCCTATAAGGTTAAGGACTGCCAGAGCTATGATGGGCAGGGCTATGAGCCTTATAAATGACAGATAAAGGATGGAGGGCTCAATCATGGACCCCAGGGATATGCCCACAAGCATGGTACCTATGATGAACATGGACAGGGGAGAGGTGATATCACCTATGCCTGCTATGGCACTGTCTATGAAATCCGGAAGGGGAAAGCCGGTGAACTCCCGCACAAGTCCCAGGGCCACTGCTATGATGCAGGGGTTGAGCAGGACCTTTTTGAGGCCCTCCTTAAGGGAAGCCGTGGTAAATATGGATATGCCTGCGGTCCACATGGCTATGCGGTTGGGTATGATGAATATGGAGGCGTAGAAGAGTCCCTCTGCACCATATATGGAATCCACCATGGCCATGCCTATGAAGCCTGAGTTGTTGACCAGGGTAGAATAGCGGAGTATGCGCTTCTTTGCATCCGGGAACCTGCTATAAAGCACCTGTCCTCCAAAATATGAAAGGAAGGTTATGCAGGCTGCCACTATGAGCACCATCTCGGCATCGTGTATGACCTCTGCGGTCAGGGGCTCATTGAAGGATGCAAATATCATGCAGGGCAGGGCCACATTGAGTATGAGATCCGTGATCTTCTGCTTGGCATGCTGATCGATGATATCCTTTTTTGCACATATGAAGCCCACGGCCATATAGACCATGAGCACCATCTGAGTGTCCAGCATCTTTAAGAAATTGTCCATGATATCAAAGCCTTTCCGGAAAATGTCTTAATTTATTATATTGCTTATGAGCCCGGTGTGGTACTTAAAAATACTTATGATATATGCGGTTTTTCAGATAGTCATAAAAAATCTTAAAAAGCGATTGACATACCGGGATTTATCAGTTATACTATCGTTCGTGTCGACGGATCGGTAACCGACATCACACTCGAGGCGTGGCTCAGTTTGGTAGAGCGCTGCGTTCGGGACGCAGAGGTCGCGTGTTCGAATCACGTCGCCTCGATAAGTTTACGGCCTTGTAGTCAAGCGGTCAAGACGTCGCCCTCTCACGGCGAAGGCCCGGGTTCGATTCCCGGCAAGGTCATAGGAGCCTGTCAGTTCAGCTGACAGGCTTTTTTACTGCTCTGATATCTGATATAATCTAAGCATCGATATCAGAGAAAAGCACAAGGAGGATGGACATGATCTACGATCTTATCATAGCCGGAGCAGGGCCTGCAGGCCTTTCCGCAGGCATATATGCAGGCAGATACATGCTTAAGACACTTATCATAGAAAAGGCCCAGGACGGCGGGCAGATATCCCAGACAGCGGAGATAGAGAACTATCCGGGCCTTCGCACGGACATGGAGGAGAGCGGGCTTACCCTGACGGAGCGTATGACCGAGCAGGTAAAGCGCTTCGGAGCGGAGAGAGCACTGGATGAGATAGTCAGCTATGAGCTCGATGGAGACATCAAGCGCCTCACGGGGCTTTCCGGAAAGGTCTATGAGGCCAGGGCTGTCATCCTGGCCATGGGTGCCCATTATCGCAGCATAGGCTGTAAAAATGAGGACAGGTTCAGGGGCATGGGCATATCCTTCTGCGCCACCTGCGATGCCAACTTCTTCAGGGGACTTGAGGTATATGTCGTAGGCGGAGGAGATTCCGCCCTTGAGGAAGCCATGTACCTTACGAAGTTTGCGAGGAAGGTGACGGTCATACACAGGAGGGATGAGCTGAGAGCAGCCAGATCCATCCAGGAAAAGGCCTTTGCAAATGACAAGCTTCATTTCATCTGGGACAGTGTGGTGGATGAGGCCTGCGGAGAGGACGTGCTGAATGCCATAGTCATCAAAAATGTAAAGACCGGAGAGCTGACGAGGCTTGAGGCAGACAAGGCAGACGGCATGATGGGTCTCTTCGGCTTCCTGGGCATGATACCTAATACGGAGAAGCTTGAGGGCACAGGACTTGAGCTTGAAAACGGATACATAAAGGCCGATGAGTCCACCAGGACGAACCTTGGGGGCGTCTTTGCGGCAGGTGACATAAGGACCAAGGAGCTCAGACAGGTGGTCACTGCCTGTGCAGACGGAGCCGTGGCAGCATTTCAGGCGGAAAGGTATCTGGCAGACAAGGCATGATAAACATAAGCGATGCTAAGGTAAGGCTCATAAAGGGCAGGGGACGCAGCCTCAAGGCAGGCGGAGCCTGGGTCTATGACAATGAGATAGACCGGGTGGATGGCAGCTTTGAGGACGGAGACATAGTTGAGATCCATGATTTTGACGATTATTTCATGGGCTATGGCTTCATAAACAGTCATTCAAAGATCAGGGTCAGACTGCTTTCCAGATGGAGGGAAGACGTGCCCTCCCAGGAGCTCATAGAGCGGAGAGTAAGGGATGCCTGGGAGTACCGAAAGAGCGTCATAGACACCTCCTGCTGCAGGCTCATATTTGGAGAGGCGGATTTCCTGCCAGGACTTGTGGTCGATAAGTTTTCAGATGTGCTGGTGGTGGAATCCCTGGCTCTGGGCATGGACCGCATGAAGCCGGAGCTCATGGAGGCCATAAGGAAGGTGCTTTCTGAGGATGGCGTGGAGATACGCGGCATATACGAAAGGAGCGAGGCTCCGGTGCGCCGCAAGGAGGGCATGGAGCCTGTAAAGGGCTTCATAGGCGAGCCCTTCGATACCAATGTGGAGATAGTGGAAAATGGCCTGCGCTTCCTGGTGGATGTGGCGGATGGCCAGAAGACCGGATATTTCCTTGATCAGAAGGAAAATCGGGCTGCCATAAGGAAGCTCTGTCGTGGAAAGCGGGTACTGGACTGCTTCACCCATACGGGTACCTTTGCCCTCAATGCCGCAGCTGCAGGAGCTGAGCATGTGGCCGCAGTGGACATATCCGAGACTGCCATAGAGCGGGCCCGGGAAAATGCAGAGCTGAACGGACTCTCTGACAGGATGGACTTTATATGTACGGACGTGTTCGATCTGCTTCCTGAGCTTGAGAGGAGAGGGGAGCGCTATGACGTGGTCATACTGGACCCTCCTGCATTTACCAAGTCGAAGGACACGCTTAAGCAGGCCATAAAGGGCTACAGGGACATAAACATGCGTGGCATGAGGCTCGTGAAGGACAGGGGCTTCCTGTGCACCTGCTCCTGCTCACATTTCCTGACTCCTGAGCTCATGGAAAAGACTCTTCGGGAGGCAGCAAACGGGGCCGGCCACCGCAGGCTCCGTCAGGCGGAGTTTAGGCAGCAGGCCCCGGATCATCCCATACTCTGGGCGGCGGACGAGTCCTATTATCTTAAATTCTATATATTCCAGATCTGCGACGAACTGTAACACACAGCTGATGGCTGTGTATATACAGCTATCTTGTCGGAGCAGAGCTGCGATGAGCTCAGGCCTCCTCGAGGTGGTAATCAGACCCTCCGGGGAGGCTTTGTATATGCTTTCTGACGAGCTCTATGAAGTCCTCCTCGGCCTTGCTCACATAGGCTCCCTTGCGGGTGATGATAGACCTCATCCAGGATAGCCGGTCGCCTACGGAAAAATAAGCCACCGGGGCCTTGGGATCCACATAGGACTGAGGGAAGAAGGAGGGGGCCACCTGACTCTTTACCATGTTGAATACGGTGTTTGTATTTATGGATTCAAAGAGGATCCGGGGCTTTATGCCAGCCTCAAGGAACAGCTCATCTATCATGTTGCGGAAGCGGGTGTCCCTGGTCAGCAGGATCAGGGGCTTGTCCCGAAGCAGCTCCAGATCCATATGGAGAAATGTCTCATAGCTCCGCTCTCCCGCAAGCCTGGAGAGAGGGTCGCTCTTTGGTACTCCCAGGACCATGAGCTCTGCTCCGACAGGATGGTAATCAAATTGAGGCTTTTCCTCTCCCGGACTGTGAGAGGTAAGGGCCAGGTTCACCTTTCCTGACATAAGCAGCTGCTCCCCCTGCTTGACCCTGGCCTCATGTATCTTGAAGGTGATGTCAGGGTACATGCGGTGGAAGGTGGGGTATATGCGGGAAAACATGAGCGAGCCCTGCTCCGGGGTATAGGCTATGGATATGACGCCCTTCTTCATGTCGGCTATGTCCTGGATGTAGCGGTAGGTATCGGCCTTCATGAGCAGCATCTTCCTGGCGGTCTCAAGATAGATCTCTCCCGCATGGGTAGGGACCATGCCCTCCTTTATACGATTGAAGAGAGGGACTCCCAGCTCCCGCTCCAGCTTGAGCAGCTGCTGATTGAGGGCGGACTGGGTTATGAAGAGCTTCTGAGCCGCTTTGGCTATGCTCTGCTCGTCAGCTATGGCTATGATATACTCCAGTTGTCTAAGTTCCACAAAAACACCTCACAAAATTCTAAAGACTTAAAAATACTAAGTTAAATAAAGAAAACCACTAAGTTGTACTAAGTCCTTTCCTCCATTATAATGTCTAACTGGCAGGAAGCAATAAATTTGTCCATAAATCGTAAGATTTTCATGCAGTTTATGGAGAGATGTATGGAAAAAAGTACCTGCTGTATCCTAAATAGGCTTTCCTGTCCGTAGGGGACAGGTATGAAAAAGGAGGAAACACTAATGCAAGATATGTATATCGTACTTGCGGTCACAGTCTTTATGATGGTGATGTTCGTATGGCAGAAGATGCCCTTCGGTGTCATAACCATGACCTGCTGTGCAGTTCTTGCACTTACCGGCGTCATCGACATCGAGACTGCATTCAGCGGCTTTGGACGTAACACCGTTATCCTGGTTGCTCCCATGGTACTGCTTGGAAACGTGCTCGGCAAGACCAGCATGATAGCAGGCATCAGAGGAGTCATGGAGAAGGTAAAGGGCAAGAGCGGCACACTGCTCGTGCTCATGATGTTCTTCTTCACTGCACTGCTGGCACAGTTCATACCTTCAACGGCTGTTATGGCCATCATGGTAGTATTTGCCATGCAGATTGGAAACACAGGCAACGTAACGCCCTACAGACTCATACTTCCCATGCTGGGAGTTGCATCCTGCTTCAAGTTCCGTACACCTGTAAGTGCCGGTGCAGGAAACTTCGCGACCATCAATGCACTTTATGAGGGCATCATCTCTGATCCCCAGTATCAGCTGACCATGCTTGAGCCCTTCATCTTCTGCATCATCCCCATGCTCATGGTAGGCGCCTTCTGTCTCTTTGGATGGAAGCTCATGCCCAAGGATGGCGGCACGGTAAATGCTGACGCAGTAGATACCTCAAGATTTGACGTAAGACATTATACTCCCGCTCAGGAGAAGATCATCTATGTGGTATTCATACTTGCCATGATCGTCATGATCTTCAACATCGGAGGATTCCTGTATCTGGCTCCCGCCATAGCTACCCTGGTGCTCATCTGGACCGGAGTGCTCAGCGCAAGAGAGGCTTCACAGCTTCTTACCACTGACATGATCTGGATGATGGCCGGAGTACTGGTAGTAGCGGATGCCCTTGGAACCTCAGGAGCTTCCGAGCTCATAGGTGACTGGCTGCTTACAGCTATAGGTTCAGATCCCAATCCTTTCGTTCTGTACCTGCTCATATCTGCAGTTACCGTCATCATGACCAACTTCCTGTCAAATGCAGCCTGCCAGACAGTGCTCGTTCCCCTGGTAGCTTCAGTTGCACTGGCAGCTGGCTGGGATCCCAGAGGACTGGTGCTTATCCCTGGTATAGCAAACATGGCTGACGTAGCTCTTCCTTCAGGATCAGGCGAGGCAGCAGTAGCATTTGCAGCCGGCGGATACAACCCCGCCAAGGTGCTCAAGTTCACCATACCGTATATGGCGGTAAGTATACTTGGATATGCCATCTCGGCATACATCCTGTACCCGCTGCACTAATAGACATTTTTAAGATCAAGTTCACTGGCCGGAGACATTCTCCGGCCATAGCTTTAAAGGAAAGGAGAATGACATGCCTTTAAACAGTACTTCACTTACCAGCCCTCCCGCTCCCGTGCTTATGGAGCACTGCTGCAGACAGCCCTGGGAGACCTACATGGAGCCCATAAAGATGGCTCCCGGAGTATGGTACATCTCCGGAAACGACTGGGTAGCCTGCTACCTGATCGACACAGGTGACGGACTCATACTTATCGACACCGCCATGCATGAGACCTGCTACCTGATGATAGAGAACATCAGGAAGCTGGGCTACGAGCTCACTGACATAAAGAAGATACTCCTGAGCCATGCTCATGGCGATCATATAGGCGCTGCCAGGACCATGAAGGAGCTCACCGGCGCAAAGCTTTACCTCGGTGAGAGGGATCACTTCTTCCTCACTGAGAGACGTGACCTGATATTCTGCGATGGCTATACCTGCGGAGAGTTCGAGCCCGATGAGTTCTATGCCGATGACAAGCCCATCACTCAGGGCAATGTGACCATACATACAGTATCAACGCCCGGACACACACCTGGCTGCACCTCCTTCTTCTTTGAGGTGACTGACAAGGACGGCAAGACCTACAAGTGCGGCATGCACGGCGGACTGGGACTGCTCTGGAACTCCAAGAAGGCCTTCAAGGAGATCGGGCTCCCCTCATCTCTCATGTACGAGTTCGTGGATGGACTCAAGAAGCTGGACAAGTTCGATGTGGACATAACCCTGCCTTCACATACCAATCAGGTAGGCATCCTGCTCCTCAAGGATCAGGTGACTGAGGACTTCAACCCCTATTACGATCCCTCCATATGGCATGAGCTCATGCAGGAGCGTCTTGAGAGAGCTGAAAAGATCCTCAAGAAGTTCGAGGAGGAAGAGGACTGCTGATCCTTCGGGACAGCTGCCCGGCTGGGGCATATCTCCGGCATGATGACATTTTCATAAGATATAAAAACTGTCGCAGGTCAATGACTTGTGGCAGTTTTTTGGTATAATGGGATCAAAGGAGTTTTGCCATGAAGGATAAAGACATAAGGACTGGCCCCGGGGTCAGCATCATAATACCCGTGTACAATGCGGAAAAGACTCTGGAGCGCTGCGTGGACAGCATACTGTCCCAGGATTTCAAGGATCTGGAGCTTCTGCTCATAGATGATGGGAGCAGAGACGGATCGCCGGACATATGCGACAGATATGCGGAAAGGGACAGCCGTGTAAGGGTCTTCCATAAGGAAAATGGAGGAGTGTCAAGAGCCAGGAATCTGGGGCTTTCCGAGGCCGGGGGCAGGTACATACAGTTCGTGGACAGCGATGACTGGATCGCGCACGATGCCACCGCCGAGCTTTTTTCTGCTGCTGAAAGTCAGGACTGCGATATGGTCATCTGCGATTTTTACCGGGTAGTGGGAAAGCGGGTCCAGCAGAAGGGCAGCATCGATGAGGAGACTGCATTTTCCCGACAGGTATATGCGGAGTATATGATGGAGAACCCGGCCGATTTTTACTACGGAGTGCTGTGGAACAAGCTGTTTCGCCGGGACATCATAGATCGCTATGGATTACGCATGAATGAGGAGGTAAGCTGGTGCGAGGATTTCATGTTCGTGCTGGATTATCTGGTGCATGCGGAGACCTTTCTTGCCGTGCAGAAGCCGCTCTATTACTATGTAAAGACAAAGGGCTCCCTCGTGTCCCAGGGCATGAGCCTGGCCAGGGTAGTGAGGATGAAGACGGAGGTCTTTGAGTACTACAATCGCTTTTATAAGGATGTATTTTCAGAGGAGGAGTATCAGAAGGCAAGGCTCAGGGTCTATGGCTTCCTGATAGACAGCGCCGGTGACGGCTTCAGTCCCATAGGCAGCTCCAGGAAGCTCGGAGACGATAAGGAGGTGCTCTGTGGAGAGCTGCTTCATGGCAGCAGTATCTATGCGGCCTGCTACCGCTATGGCAAGCTGTTTGAGAAGCTGACGGAGACCGCACGCATCCGCTATGACGTGGACATGGATGAGCTCAAGCTGCTACTTTGTCTGGACAGTCTGAAGGACACATATACCAGAGCGGAGCTTTCTGACATGACGGGCCTTGGACTTGCCGGACTCACCCGTTGTCTCACGACCTTATCCCTTAAGAAGCTTCTGAGGTCAAAGGATGTCCTGCCTTCGGACAGGGACTACAGCATGTTCGGACCCCGGGCGCTGCGCTTTGACTGGCTGCCTGCATCTGAGCCTCTGATGGAGGAGCTTCACGCCGCCGAGGCAAAGCTGAGGGCTATATGTCGCCTGGACATGTCAGAGGATGAAAAGCAAAGCCTGGCTGCATTGATGGAAAAGGTGGATAAGGCTTCAGCGGGATGGCTGGAAAATACAAGGAAAAGTATCAATGCATGACATCTGGAACCCCTGGCATGGCTGCAGAAAATGCTCAGAGGGCTGTGAAAACTGCTATATGTATTTCCTTGACCGCATGAGGGATCAGGATGGGAGCCATATATACCGTACGAAAAACGGCTTCAATTATCCTCTGCAGAGGGACAGGCACGGAGCCTACAAGGTAAGGAGCGGGGAGATGCTGAGGGTATGCATGACCTCGGATTTCTTCCTCCCAGAGGCGGATGAGTGGCGCCCTGAGGCCTGGGCCATGATGGAGGAGAGGCCGGATGTGAAGTTTTTCCTGCTGACAAAGAGGCCCCAGAGGGTCAGTGAGTGTTTGCCGAAGGACTGGGGAGAGGGACTGCCAAACGTGTTTTTCAATGTGACCTGTGAAAACCAGCGCAGGGCAGATGAACGCATCCCTCTGCTCTTTGAGCTGCCCTTCAGGCATAAGGGCATCATGGTGGCGCCTATGATAGGCCCCCTCGATATCAATGACTACCTTAAGGAGGGGCAGATAGAGCAGGTGCTCTGCGGAGGGGAAAATTATGATGGCTGCAGGCCCTGCCGCTATGAATGGGTGAAGAGCCTCAGTGACCAGTGCCGGAGCCATGATGTGACCTTCAGCTTCATAGAGACCGGCACCATATTTATAAAGGATGGAAAGCGGTACCATATACCCGATAAAAAGGAGCAGGCAAGACAGGCTTTTCGCTCGGGACTGAGCTTCAGGGGCAGGGAGATGGTATGGGAGCTCCGTGACAGATGGGGCAGAGAGCTTACGAAGGAGGAGCTGTATGTGCCCCACTATCATCCGGTGACCTGCAGGGAATGCGGAAGCAGACTTACCTGCAACGGATGCTCTGACTGCGGAAAATGTGGAAATTAAAGGGCCCTGACATATATCTCTCGAAAGAGTGTCAGGGCCTGATCTGTCTTATCTTATTTTTTCTTCCTTACTGAATATCCGAATTTCCCAAGCTTAATTCCAAGCTCAAAATACTCTCCATGATCGTAGGCTATGAGGCCAGCCTTATCCAGCTCCAGACGTCCATTTTCGTCTATGAGGGCTTCGTCCACATCCACAGCCTCTACCCTGGCTATGAACATGTCGTGGGAACCGAGCTCCAGCTTCTGTATGACACGACATTCTATATTGACGGGAGATTCTGCTATGAGTGGTACTGATACGGCTGAGGCAGGAGCCTTGGTAAGTCCGCAGTCCTTCCACTTATCGGTCTTTGCTCCGGTAGCTACTCCGCAGTAGTCCGTGGCACGGCAGAGCTCTCTGGTCGTCAGATTGATGACGAACTCCCCGGTCTCCTCTATCATATGATGGCTGAAGCGTCTGGGCATGACGGATATATACACCGTGGCGGGGTCAGAGCAGGCTATGCCCGTCCATGCGATAGTTATGATGTTGGCATTGCCTGCCTTGTCCTGACAGCTGACCATGACTGCAGGTACCGGATTCAGCAGGGTGCCGGGCTTCCAGACCTGCTTCTTATGTGCGGAAGAACTGTTATCTGAAGGATTTGTCTTTTGTTCGTTCATGCTTTTCACCTCGTTTATCTGTTTTGTTATCTGATGTCATATATCATTTCCCAGTATCATTTTCCATATCACAGCTCTATGATCTCACAGCCAAGCTTCAGGGCGTCGTCCCTGTCATGAGTAGACATGATGAAGAGCCGGCCGTCTATATGACTGTCGATATATCCAAGGACCTTTTGACGGGAGGCCGTATCCAGTCCTGTAAAGGGCTCATCCATGATCAGGAGATCGGAGGGATGGAGCAGTGCCCTTAGTACTGCAACCCGCCTCCGCTGACCTCCGCTCAGATCAGAGGCCGGAGTACGGATATCTATGTCCGGGGCTATGGCGGAAAGAGCATCGATGGCTGCATCTGCAGACAGACCACGGGTGGCTGCACATATATTGCGCACCGCATCTGCCGAAGGAAAGAGCCTGTCCTCCTGAAATACCACGGACATCCTGAGGCTTCCCGGCGCAGGCTCCAAGACTCCGCTGTCAGGCAGCTCCAGTCCGAGGATAAGGCGAAGGAGGGTGGTCTTTCCTATGCCGCTTTTGCCCATGAGGGCATAACGCCCGCCAGCCCTGAGCTTCAGGGAGAGATCCTCAAGGACCTTCAGCTCACCATAGGACTTGGATATGTGGTCCAGTATCAGGTCCTGCATCACAGCCTCCTTTCTGCAAAGCCTATGAGGGCCTTTATGAGCCTTTCACTTATCCAGGACAGCAGTATGATCATGAAGGTCCAGGCAAAGAGCCCGGAGGTATCGAGGAATACCTTGGACTGATAAAGATAGAAGCCTATGCTGCCTGTGGGCTGGCCTATGAGCTCCGCTGCCACTCCTGATTTCCAGGCCATGCCTATGACTGAGGATATGGAGCTGAGGATGTAGGGCAGGAGGGCAGGCAGATATATATACCGAAGCCTCCTTCCGAGGCTGAGCCTGTAGACCTCTGCAAGCTCCAGAAGCTGAGTGTCTGCGGCGCTGAGGCCTCCAAGGACCGCATCCCATATCATGGGAGTCACAACTATGAAGGTCACCACTATGCTCAGGTCGCGGCTGCCTCTCAGCCATATGAGCACGAGTATGACGAAGGAGGCCACGGGTATGGCCTTCATAAGAGCTATGACAGGAGAGAGCAGCTCCCGAAGCCAGGGATGAAAATGTGCCAGTGCCCCAAGGAGCGAAGTCAGGATGACGGACATAAGGAAGCCTGCCATGATCCTCAGGAGTGTGGAGCCTACCGAGCTCCAGAACTGGGGATCAGGCAGCATGGACACGAGCCTCCCAAGGCTCTCTGTGGGTCCCACCAGGATGATGGAGTTGTCCGCAGCCCTTGCGGCAAGCTCCCATATGAGGAGCCACAAGAGTATGATGAGCAGCTGTCTCAGCTTTTTTACGTTTCTCTGTCGGTCCATGTCAGTATTGACTTATGTCCTCCAAAATGTTAAAGTGATTTAACAAACTAAAGCTTTAAATATTTAACGCTATAAAGTGCAGATATGCCCATGTCATAAGAGGCACCGTCTGCATCATCAAGTAAATCGTTTCGAGGTATGAGATATGAATCCTAAAGCACATACGCAAGAGGTCGACCATCTTTTTGAAGCCATTCTGAGCCTTGAGACTCCTGAGGAATGCTACAAGTTCTTTTCGGATGTATGCACCATCAAGGAGCTGCTTGCCATGGCCCAGCGCTATGAGGTGGCACTCATGCTGGACAGCAGGATGACCTATCTCGACATAGCCGAAAAGACCGGGGCCTCCACAGCAACCATAAGCAGGGTCAACAGATCCCTTACCTATGGTGAGGACGGCTATAAGCTGGTCTTTGACAAGCTGGGCATAAAGGGAGGGAAGAAGGAGTGATCCCTCAGTCCTGGTCGGACTGCCCATCCTCCGTAAGCCCAAGCAGTTTCTTTGCTTCCATAGGATCAAGCTCTTCCACCTGGGAGAGCTTTTTATTTATGAGGTCAGCACGCCTCTGAAGCTCAGAGGTGGCATTCTTGGCTGATTCTATACGGCTGTCGGCCTTGCTTATGAGCTCGGAAAGCTTGGCGTACTGTGTCTTGATGGCAGACAGCAGCTTGAGGATGTTCTTGGAGTCACGGTTCACTGCCATATACCTGAAGCCTATGCTCAGTGAATTCAGCAGGGCGGTCACCGTGGAGGGGCCGGTTATGACTATGTGATGACGCTTCTGACAGTCCTCAGAGAGCCCGGGTATGCGGAGCACCTCTGCATAGAGGGACTCCGTGGGCAGGAACATGATGGCAAAATCCGTGGTATGAGGAGGGTCTATGTATTTCTCCTCTATGCTGCGGGCCTCGCCCTTTATGAACTGCTCAAGCTCCTTGGTGGACCTGGAAAGCTCTGCCGCATCTCCCTTTTCCGCCGCATCCCTTATACGGTCATATATGCTGGCGGGGAATTTTGAATCTATGGGCAGGTAAAGGAAGTCGCCTGCCACCTCCTTGTCAGGTATCCTGATCGCAAACTCCACTGCGTCCCTGTTGCCCGAGGTCTGCTTCGTGACCACATTTTTGTCATAGAGGTTCGGGGGCAGGATGTCAGCCAGTATATTTTCCAGCTGGGTCTCTCCATATATGCCCCTGGTCTTGACATTTGAAAGGGTACGGTTGAGGTTCGTCACCCCATCCTCCAGACGGCTCAGCTCTCCGAGAGAGGTATAGAGCCGGTTGAGCTGCTCGCCTACGGTCTTGAAGGAGGCGTCCAGACGCTCGTTGAGAGAGCTGTCCAGCTTCTGATTGATCTCGGTCTGTATCTCTGACAGCTTTTCCTTGTTGGAGCGTGACAGCTCGGAGAGAGCCTCCCTGTTTGAGCTTGAAAGCTCTGACAGGGATTCCTTGAGGGTGTCGTTCAGCTTTTCCCTGAATCTGTCCAGGGCCTCATCCTGACGCATGGAGCTCCGCTCAAGAGAGGAGTTGATCTCTATGCGGTTCTGCCTGTTTTCGTCAGCATCCTGTCTGAGCCTGCGGTCTATCTCTATGCGTATGTCGCCTACCCTGGAGGGGATGGTCTCATTTATGTCGTGTCTGAGCTCCTCCATATCGGACTCAAGCCTCTGGAGAAGGTCCGAGAGCTCCTCCTGGGAAAGCTTCTTCTGCATGGCGCTCTGACGCACGAGCAGAACTATGAGCAGCACGGTGGTGGTCGTGAGCATGATGAGCATGATCATATCTGAAATGGAAACTGTCATGGTGTCCCTGCCTTTACTGTGATTAGCATATTGAATAAGTATAGCATAAATCCCCCAAATGTGTTACACTCATAAAGCCTTTTAACGGGATACCATGTCCTTTCGCAGGACTGAGATATATGATCTGGATATAAATAAGGTAAGTATTACGAAGGGGAGAGTCAGAGCATCATGGCACTGTCACCGGAGGAGAGAAGGAGGAAGCTCAGGGCAGCCTCAGAAAAGAGAAGACACATGGAGCATGAGGATGAGCATCATCCTCAGGACAGCTATTATAATGAGGAGAGGCAGAGGGCCCAGAGAAGGCTGAGAGCCGAAAGGAGGCGCCGCAGGCAGAGAAGGCAGAGGATCATGGCCATAGTGGCTGTGATAGTGGGCATAGCCCTTCTGTGTGGGATCATTTTCCTGGTAAGGGGACTGCTTTCAGGGGGAAAGGATAAGGATGCCGAGGTCCAGCAGGAGCTGGTCCAGGATGGAGGAGCCGGATCTCAGGACGGCATGACAGAGCTTCCTGAGGAGAGCACTGAGCCAGAGACGGAGGATGCACGCCTGGAGACCATGGCAGAGGCAGAGAGGCTTGCCGCCATGTATGATTATGACGGTGCCATAGAGCTCCTTGGCACACTGCCGGAGGCCTCCACGGATCAGGAGATACAGGCCCTGGTGGCAGGATATGAGGAGACAAAGGCAGGGCTGGTGCGTCAGGACATAAGCACCATCACCCATGTGTTCTTCCACAGCCTCATAGTGGATCCGGAAAATGCACTGGACAAGGAACGCTGGGGCACTCAGGCCGACGGCTACAATTCCGTCATGACCACCATATCCGAGTTTGAGAAGATGCTGGATGAGTTCTATGAGGACGGCTTCGTACTGGTAGGCCTCCATGACATGGCCCATATAGAAAAGACTGCCGACGGGCAGGAGATCATGGTGGAGGGAGACATCATGCTCCCCGAGGGAAAGAAGGCCATGGTCATGTCCCAGGATGATGTATGCTACTATGAGTATATGGAGGGAGCAGGCTTTGCCGACCGTATAGTCATAGGCGAGGATGGAAGGCCTACCTGCCACTATGTGGATGAGGAGGGCAATGAGCATCTGGGCGAATATGACCTGGTGCCCATACTTGACCGCTTCGTTGACGAGCACCCCGATTTTTCATACAAGGGAGCCAAGGCCTGCCTGGCATTTACCGGCTACAACGGCATACTTGGCTACAGGACAGATGAGACCTATGACCCCAACTCCGACATGTTCGATGAGGAGAAGGAGCCAAACTATAATATAGAGGAAGACAGGGAGACTGCCAGACAGGTGGCTGCAGCGCTCAAGGAGGATGGCTATGAGCTGGCCTCTCACAGCTGGGGACACAGGGACATGAGCCAGCGCAGCCTGGAGGATGTCAAGAGAGATGCTGACAGGTGGGAGAAAAATGTAAATCAGGAGCTTCTTGGAGGCACCTGTGACATAATATTGTATCCTTTTGGCTCTGATGTGGGAGACTGGCACCCTTACACCCATGAAAATCAGAAATTTGATTATCTCTGGGATCTGGGCTTCAGGTACTTCTGCGGAGTGGATTCCAGCCAGTACTGGGTACAGGTGGGTACCGACTATCTGAGACAGGGCCGCAGGAACCTGGATGGCTACATGATGTGGATGGATCTCTCCGGTCAGAGAGACAAGCTGTCGGATCTTTTTGATGATGTGGGAGCCATATTCGATCCCGCAAGGCCTACGCCTGTTACACAGTGATGAAGGAAGCATTTTTATGATAAGCTTTATACATGGCATACTCGCAGAGAAAGAGGACGGATATATAGTAGTGGAGGCCGGAGGCGTGGGCTATGGCATAAATGTCCCGCTCTCGGTGCTTGCCCAGCTCCCCACTGTAGGTGAGGAGATAAAGGTATATACCCATTATGCGGTCAAGGAGGATGGACAGTCTCTGTACGGATTCCTGTTTCGGGAGGATCGGGAGATGTTCCGCAGGCTCATATCCGTAAATGGAGTAGGGCCAAAGGGTGCCCTTGCCATACTGAGTGCTCTGGAGCCGGATGACCTGCGCCTTGCCATAGTCACAGGAGATGTGAAGTCCATAAGCAGGGCTCAGGGCATAGGCCAGAAGACTGCCCAGAGGGTCATACTTGATCTGAAGGACAAGATAGGAAATGAATTCATGACCGGCGGCGGCAGGCAAGAGGCAGCAGGCGGCGATGAGCTTTTGAGGGCTCAGGCAGGCGGTACTGCCGTATCTGAGGCCATAGACGCACTGACAGTGCTTGGCTATACCCGCATAGAGGCAGGAAGGGCAGTCAGAAGACTGGATATACCTGAGGATGCGGGCACGGAGGACATACTGAAGGCCGCCCTGAGGATCATAAACAAATGAGGAGGCTGCTTAGGGCCCTGCCTGTATTTATACTGATAGGAGTCCTGCTGTCCATCATGAGCATGGAGGGAGACAGGAGGTCAGGATCCCGGGAGGATGAGGGATACCCCTTAAGTGCTGATCTTTTCCTTCTGGATACCTTCTGTACCATCACCATATATGAGGGCGGAGGCCAGGAGGCCCTTCAGGCTACAAAGGAGCTGCTGGGGCACTATGATCTGCTCTTCGGGCCGGAGGGTGAAAGCTCTGTCATAAGACGCATAAATGAGCGCAGCACGGATCGTGTGGCCATAGATCCGGATACTGCCGGACTTTTTGAAAGCATACTGCCCGTATATGAGGCTGCAGGGGGAGACCTTGAGGTGACCATAGAGCCTCTTACGGAGCTCTGGGATGTAAAGGAGAGGACCGTGCCTCCCGATGAGCAGGAGATAGGCTCGGCCCTTTCAAGGATCTGCTACGGAGGCTGGCATATAGAGACTGACTCTGACGGCCATAGCTATTTTGTGGCAGAGGATCCTGAGCTTAGGGTAGATGTGGGTGCCTTTGCCAAGGGATACATAGCAGACAGACTGAAGGACTGCCTCATGGAGGGCGGTGTCAGCTCCGGGGTCATAAACCTTGGGGGCAATGTGCTCTGCTTCGGAAGCAACATGGATGGCGGAGACATGCATGTAGGCATAAGGGATCCTGAGGACAGCTCGTCCTATATCATGGAGATACCGGCCAGGGACATATCCGTGGTCACTGCAGGCATATATGAGCGTTATTTTGAATATGAGGGCGTAAGATATCATCACATCATAGATCCTGCCACGGGCTATCCGGTGCAAAACGAGCTCCTGAGCGTCACTGTGACCGGGGAGAGCTCAGTGCTTTGCGATGCTCTGGCGACCACCCTGCTCATAAAGGGCACAGAGGAGGGCATGGCCTTCCTGCAGGAGTTCAATGAGGAACAGGGCAGCAGCTATGCTGCATATTTCATAAACAGGGACAGAGAGGTTATAGGCTCGGAAGATGATAAGGAGAGATGATCTTACTGATATAGATAAAGAGCTCGATCTGTCATACATAGGTCCGTCTGAGAGGCTCATGTTTTTCGACATAGAGACTACGGGACTCAGGGCAGGAAGGGCCGAGCTTTATCTTATAGGCCTGCTCCTTATGGAGGAGGATGGCTGGCACCTGCGCCAGTGGTTTTCCCAGTCCATGGAGGATGAGGAGGCCATGCTGCTGGAGTTCTCTGAGCTTATCAGGGAGAGGGGCAGGAGGCACAGCCCTCAGAGGCCCATACTGGTGAGCTACAACGGAGACGGCTTTGACCTTCCCTTCATCTCATCCTGTCAGAGGGCCTATGATCTTACTGATATCACTAAAAATGTACTCAGCTTCGACATATATAAAAGGCTCAGAGGCATAAAGCCGCTGCTTGGCATCCGGGATCTTAAGCTCAAGACCGTGGAACGCTTCCTTGGCTTGGAAAGGGAGGACAGATACGGAGGAGGAGAGCTGATACCGGTCTATGATGAATATCGGAGACTGTATCTGGCGAAGAAGGACGAGGAACGTCAGCGGGAGCTTCTGGCGCTTCTGCTGCTGCACAACGCCGAGGATATCACGGACCTTCCGGGCATATGTGACATGCTGGCCTATGAGTCCCTGCTGGAGGGAGGCTTCAGTCTGAGCTCAGCTCAGACAGTGGATATAGGTGGGACCAGGTCACTGGATCTCAGGTACAGGCTTTCAAGGCCCCTGCCAAGGGAGCTCTATCTGGAGGATGAGACATTTACACTGAGTGCATCCGGGGAGGAAAAGGATCTCCTTAACATAGCCGTGAGGCTGTATGAGGGGGAACTCAGGTACTTCTTCGCTGATTATAAAAATTATTATTATCTGCCCATGGAGGACAGGGCCATACACAGGTCCGTGGGAGAGTTTGTGGAGAGATCGAAGCGGAAGCCTGCCACCAGGCAGAACTGCTACGAGCGCAGGCAGGGGATTTTCCTTCCGGAGCCGGAGATCATATTTGCACCGGTGCTTTACAGGGAGTATAAGGGAGACACCATGTATGCGGAGCTTCGGGAGGACATGCTTGAGGATGGAGAGAGGCTCCTTGGCTATGGTGCCTCAGTGCTTCGGTATCTGCAGTCGAAAATTAATGCCCAACGGAAGGGCAAGATGTAGTATAATGGTCTGAAAGCGGGGCGTTTATGGAACAATCACTTTCTTTTTACAAGGTATTTTATGAGGTCGCCAAGGCCGGAAACATATCGAGGGCTGCAAAGGTCCTGTTCATCAGCCAGCCAGCCATCTCCAAGTCCATAGTCAAGCTTGAGGAACAGCTTGGCGTAAGGCTTTTTGTGCGTAATTCCAGGGGAGTCAGCCTGACTGCAGAGGGAGAGCTGCTGTTTGAGCATGTAAAGGAGGCCTTTGAGACCATAGGCAGAGGTGAGGATGAGATCAGGATGTTCCGTGAGTTCAACATGGGGCATCTCCGCATAGGCTCCTCTACGACCCTCTGCAAATTCCTGCTCATACCTTATCTTAGGGAGTACCTGAAGGAGTACCCCCACATGAAGATAAGCATACACAACCAGGATTCCATGAGGACCATGAAGGAGCTGGAGGACCATAAGCTGGATGTGGGGGCCGTGGTGCTGCCAAGCATCAAAAATGGCATCAGGTTCCTCAGGATCATGGATGTTGAAGACGTATTTGTATGCACTCCGGAGTATCTGAAAAATCTGAAGCTCCGGGAGGGCGAGGACTGCAGCGTGCTTGAGAAGGCTAACCTCATGCTCCTCGATCGGGAAAACATAACCAGGAAGCATGTGGATGAGTATTTCAGGGAGCAGGGCATAGTGCCCAGGAGCATGCTGGAGATATCCACCATGGATCTGCTCATAGATTTTGCAAAGATAGGACTGGGAGTCTCCGCAGTCATAAAGGAGTTCGTACTCTCAGAGCTTAAGGAAGGGACCCTGATACAGGTGCCTCTCAAGATGCCGGTAAAGAAAAGGTACGCAGGCTTTGCCTATCTTGAATCGAACAAAAACGAGGCGCTCAGGACCTTCCTGGATAGCGCCGGCTGACAGGGATACAGATGGGACGTTTGATAAATACTGATATAACAGAAGAGGATAAGCTCACGGAGGATAAGCTCAGGCCTCAGCGGCTGTCGGAATATATAGGCCAGGAAAAGATCAAGGAGATGATGACCGTATATATCGAGGCTGCCAAAAAGAGAGGAGAGCCTCTGGATCATGTGCTGTTTTACGGGCCTCCGGGCCTTGGAAAGACTACCCTCTCGGGCATCATAGCCAATGAGATGGGTGTGAACATCAAAATCACCTCTGGGCCTGCCATAGAGAAGCCCGGAGAGATGGCTGCCATACTCAACAACCTGGCCGAGGGAGACGTGCTCTTCATAGATGAGATACACAGGCTCAACCGTCAGGTGGAGGAGGTGCTCTACCCGGCCATGGAGGATTTTGCCATAGATATACTTCTTGGCAAGGAGGCCGGGGCCAGGAGCGTGAGGCTCGACCTGCCTCATTTTACGCTGGTGGGAGCCACCACCAGGGTGGGCATGCTGACAGCCCCTCTGAGGGACCGCTTCGGTGTGGTCCAGAAGATGGAATTTTATACTCCCTCGGAGCTGTGCACCATAGTCAAGAGATCCGCAAGGGTGCTGAAGGTGGGCATAGACGATGAAGGAGCCTTGCGTATAGCCAGGAGGAGCCGGGGCACACCCAGGCTTGCCAACAGGCTGCTGCGCAGGGTAAGGGATTTTGCAGAGGTCAGATATGACGGGCATATAACTGCGGATGTGGCAGACTATGCCCTTGACATACTGGATGTGGATAAGATAGGCCTGGATCAGAACGACAGGGAATATCTCATCTGCATCATGGATAAATTTGGAGGCGGCCCGGTGGGCATAGACACACTGGCGGCTGCCCTCAGTGAGGATGCAGGCACTCTGGAGGACGTGATAGAGCCCTATCTGCTCATGAATGGGCTCATACAGAGGACGCCCAGAGGAAGGATAGTCACGGAGCATGCCTATGCGCATCTCGGACATGAAAGGATGGGACAGCAGAGTCTCAGATTTTAAGGCGGTGAAACATGGCGGAATACAGATCTTCAAATGAAAAGGATACCACAGAGGTCCTTATAAACGGCAGGGTATACAGTCTTAGCGGGGCCGACGGAGCATACATACAGAAGGTGGCTGCCTTCATGAACAGGAAACTCGCGGAGGTCAAGAATGTACAGGGCTATAACCATATGTCTGATGAGTACAGAACACTCCTTCTGGAGCTCAATCTCTGTGATGAATACTTCAGGGCAGAGGAGGAGATGGAAAAGCTCAGAGCCTCCATGGAGGAGATGCAGAGGGAGCTTTATTCCGTCAAGCATGACATAGTGGGCACCAGACTCAAGCTTGAGGCCTCACTGAAGCAGCAGGAGGTGCTGGAGGGCCGTTGCGAGGAGTGGAAGCAGAGGTATGAGGAGCTCAGGAGCAGCACCGACGAGGCTGAGGGAGCCCATGACAGAGACGGGGGAGGGATCATCCCTCTTAAGAACAAGGCCTGATGAAAAGTCACAGGACAATGGAATTACTGGCTCCGGCAGGATCCTTTGATGCCGCCAGAGCCGCAGTCAATGCGGGGGCGGACGCCGTCTATATGGGCGGGCCCCTTTTTTCTGCCCGGGCCTATGCGGAAAGCTCCAGGGACGGAGCTGCCTCAGGGCGGGCCATGGCTGCGGGAGCCGGAGTGGATCCAGAGAGGGCTGAGGACATGCTCATGGAGGCCCTGGGGTTCTGCCACCTGAGGGGAGTAAGGGTATACATGACTCTCAATACCCTCATGAAGGACAGAGAGATGGAGATGGTGGGAGACTATCTGACTCCATATTATGAGGCAGGACTTGACGGGGTCATAATCCAGGACATGGGGCTTTTGGGCTATGTAAGGAAGCATTTTCCGGGGCTCCCTCTCCATGCCAGTACTCAGATGACAGTGACGGGACCGTATATGGCCCGCATGCTCAGGGATTACGGGGTGGAGAGAGTGGTGCCCGCAAGGGAGCTTGACCTTAAGGAGATAAGGGCCATAGCAGACATACCGGGACTTTCCGTAGAGGTGTTTGCCCATGGAGCCCTGTGCTACTGCTACAGCGGACAGTGCCTCATGAGCTCCTGTATAGGAGGTCGCTCCGGAAACAGGGGACGCTGTGCAGGACCCTGCAGGCTCCCCTATGATGGAGACAGATATCTGCTCAGCATGAAGGATCTGAACACCCTGCAAAGCCTCCCGGAGCTTTATCTTGCAGGAGTGGATTCGCTTAAGATAGAGGGAAGGATGAAATCTCCCCTATATGTGGCGGGCGTGACCTCAGTGTACCGGAAGTATCTGGACAGGCTCTATAAGGAGCTGGACGCGGGCGGAGTGGACTGCCTTGAGGATCCGGCAGTAAGGGAGAGGCTTGAGCCTGAAAAGGAGGATCTGCGCATACTCTCTGAGATATTTGACAGGGGTGGAAGCACGGATGGATATCTTTACCGGAGGAACGGAGCCGATATGCTTCAGCTTCGTGAAAGGCCGGAGCTCAGGATCAGGGACGAGGACATCATGGACTCCCTTAAGGAGAGATACCTCAGGACAGACAGGAGGCTTCGGCTGGATGGCCGGGCCAGGCTGATCCCGGGGGAAAGGCCCAGCCTCAGCCTTACGGCAGTCAGGGGACAGCTTCCTGAAAGGGGCGATGGGACAGAGCCCTCAGTGACGGTCTTTGGAGATCAGGAGGTGGCTCTGGCAAAAAACAGACCCATGACCCGGGAGGAGCTTATGGACAGGCTGTCCCGGACGGGAGACAGCGGCTTTTTTATTGAGCATCTGGACATAGAGACAGAGGGAGACATATTTGTAAGCGTAGGGCAGCTCAATGCCCTCAGGAGGAAGGCACAGGATGAGCTCAGGAAGCTTATCCTTTCGGGCTTCTGCAGAGACAGAGGAGCAGCTTGAGGCTTTGCTGGAGTCGGAAAGGATAGACATCATATATATAGATGCGGGCTGGTTCGATCCCGGGGATCTCGTCAGGCTTTCAGACAGGGTCCATGAAGCGGGAAAGGGCATAGGCCTGAGGCTCCCTGCCATATTCAGAAGCAGGGATGAAAGGTATATGGACGAGCACCTTTCAGAGATAAGGGACGCAGGCCTTGATCTCATGCTCCATAGGAGCCTTGAGAGCCTCGGATATATGAGGGACAGGGGCCTTGAGATCCCATTTATGCTGGATCATCAGGTCTATGACATGAACGGATATACGGAGCAGGTGCTGGCAGAGCTCTGCGGTACGGAGGACTTTGACATATGCCTGCCTCTGGAGCTGTCCTTTGCGGAGCTTCGTGAGCTCTGCAGAGCAGGAAGGAAGCAGGAGAGCCAGGGACATGAGAGGCTTAGGGAGCTGGTGGTATACGGATATGCTCCCATGATGGTCAGCGCTCAGTGCATAAGGGCCACGGAGCAGGGCTGCGACGGGGTCTCAGGCACCCGCTTCATAACGGACCGCACGGGCAGGAGGCTGCCTGTCAGAAACTGCTGTCGGTCCTGCAGCAATACCATATATAATTCGGTGCCCACAAAGCTCTATGACATGGAAAAGGAGCTTGCCTCCATAGACCATGGGAGCAGGCGGTATGAATTCACCCTGGAATCAGGGGATGAGGTAAGGGCTATACTTTCAGACAGGAAACGATTTGAGGCCAATGGATTTACAAGGGGATGGTCCAGGAAGGGAGTGATGTAGGATGATAGAGGCAGTCAGCTGTGGTGGCATAGTCATTTTCCGGGCAAAGATCCTTCTGCTGTATAAAAATATAAGGAACCGATACGAGGGATGGGTCCTGCCAAAGGGCACCGTGGAGCCGGGGGAGACCTACGAGGAGACGGCGCTCAGGGAGGTAAAGGAGGAGACGGGCGCTGATGCCTCCATAGTCAAATATGTGGGCAAGAGCTCCTATTCCTTTCTGGTGCCTGAGGACAAGGTGGAGAAGGATGTCCACTGGTTCCTCATGAAGGGCAGGTCCTATTACTCCAGGCCCCAGAGCTCTGAGTATTTCAGGGACAGCGGCTACTACAAATACCATGAGGCCATACATCTGCTCAAATTCCAAAACGAGAAGGTCATGCTCGAAAAGGCCTATGATGAGTACAGGAGGATGTCAAAAAGCAGATCATGGTGATGACATATCCATACATATGAGACGGCCACAGTATCAAGTGAGCCATGGAAAAAGGCCTCCGGGGCATGAGCTCCGGAGGCCTTGCTTTGTGCGACGCGCGCATGGGGATGCACGCTTGATATCCGCTTATGATATGGACGGCCTGCCATATCAGGCTATGGCAGTCACCTCATAATCCTGATCTGTAACGGCTTTTTTGAGCACCTCATCAGGTACCTCTTTAGAAAGCTTTACTACTGCAGTACCGCTTTCATGGCTTACTACGGCCTCTGCTACTCCGTCAACTGCCTCCAGGGCCTTCTTGACTCTTGCCTCGCAGTGTCCGCACATCATGCCTGTGATATTGAGTGTCTTTTCCATCGTTGTATCCTCCTTGGTCTTTCTTTTTTTATGCTTATGATCATGAGATGGATCATACATCTTGAAATAGTTGAGCCTCAGGGCGTTCGTCACGACGCAGAAGCTGGAAAGGCTCATGGCTGCGGCTCCAAACATGGGGTTCAGCTGCCAGCCAAACAGTGGTATGAACAGTCCCGCCGCCAGAGGTATGCCTATGCTGTTATAGAAAAATGCCCAGAACAGGTTTTCATGTATGTTCCTCAGAGTGGCCCTGCTGAGTCTGATGGCCGCAGGCACGTCTGAAAGCCTGCTCTTCATGAGCACCACGTCCGCTGCATCTATGGCTATGTCAGTGCCGGCGCCTATGGCTATGCCTATGTCAGCCCTGGTAAGGGCGGGAGCATCATTTATGCCGTCTCCTACCATGGCTGTCTTTCCCTCTGACATGAGCCTCTTTATGACTGATTCCTTGCCTTCAGGAAGGACACCGGCTATGACCTCATCCACACCTGCCTCCCGGCCTATGGCCTGGGCAGTCTTTTCGTTGTCCCCCGTGAGCATGACCACACGTATGCCCATGTTCTGAAGCTCCTTTACGGCTTCAGGGCTGTCCTCCTTTATGACATCGGCTACGGCTATGATGCCGAGCAGCCTGCCCTCCTCGGCAAAGAAGAGGGGAGTCTTGCCTGCATCCGCAAAGGCCTCCGCAGCTCTTAGCGCGTCCCCTGACACCTCTGCCTTTTCCGATATGAAATTCCTGTTTCCGCCGTATGCGGACCTGCCGCCTATGGTCCCTGAAAGACCATTTCCTGCAACTGCCTGGAAATCCTCTGCAGAGGGAGCGGAGAGCTTGAGCTCAGCAGCCTTTTCCACTATGGCCCTGGCCAGAGGATGCTCACTTTTCTGCTCAAGTCCGTAGGCCAGGGACAGGAGCTCCTGCTCATCTATGCCGTCATCAGTCCATATATCCGTGACACGGGGCTCACCCATGGTGATGGTGCCTGTCTTGTCCAGGGCTACGATGTCTATCTTGCCGGTCTCCTCAAGGGATACGGCGGTCTTGAACATGATTCCATGCTTGGCTCCCATACCGTTGCCCACCATGATCGCCACTGGTGTGGCAAGTCCGAGGGCACAGGGACAGCTGATAACCAGGACCGATATGCCTCTGGCCAGGGCAAAGCCGAACTCCTGCCCTGCAAGCAGCCAGATGATGGTGGTCACTATGGCTATGCTTATGACGGTGGGCACGAATATGCCTGATACCCGGTCAGCTATCTTGGCTATGGGGGCCTTGGTGGCAGCTGCATCGCTGACCATCTTTATGATCTGGGAAAATGTGGTATCTTCACCTACTCTCGTGGCCTCACATACCATATAGCCTGACTGATTGAGGGTGGCTGCGGATACCTTGTCTCCCGGTGCCTTGTCCACGGGTATGCTTTCTCCCGTAAGGGCGGATTCATTTACCGCACTGAGCCCTTCGACCACGATACCGTCCACGGGTATGTTTTCTCCGGGCCTGACTGCAAAGTGATCTCCCTTGAGCACCTCCTCTATGCCCACCGTAAGCTCCTGACCATCGCGTATGACTGTGGCAGTCTTGGGAGCAAGCTTCATGAGGGACTTTATGGCATCGGTGGTCCTGCCCTTGGATCTGGCCTCCAGCATCTTGCCCACGGTGATGAGGGTCAGGATCATGGCGGCGGATTCAAAATAAAACTCATGCATGTAGTGCATGACCTGATCATACTGGCCTATGGAGCTCAGATAGGTCATGGCAAAGAGGGCATAGCTGCTGTAGATGAAGGAAGCGGCTGAGCCCATGGCCACCAGTGTATCCATGTTGGGGGCCTTGTGCCAGAGAGAGCTGAACCCGTTTATGAAGAACTTCTGGTTTATGACCATGACCAGTCCTGAAAGGAGCATCTGATATACTCCTATGCCTATGGGGTTGTCCTGCAAAAATGCCGGCAGGGGCCATCCCCACATGACGCCGCCCATGGATACATACATGAGAGGTATCAGCAGACAGAGGGAGATGATGAGCCTCCTTTTGAGCCTGGGGGTCTCCTTGTCCGTGAGCATGTCCTCGTACTGCGATACGGAGGATGTGCCTGCGGACTTTTCGGCGCCCCTCAGGGAGGCTCCGTAGCCCGCGGATTCAACGGCGGCTATGATATCATTTTCAGAGGCGCTGCCGTCCACGCTCATGGAATTGGTCAGCAGGCTAACTGCACATGAGGTGACTCCGGGCACCTTGGATACTACCTTTTCGACACGGGCGCTGCAGGCAGCGCAGCTCATGCCGGTGACATTATAATTCTGCATATTTCCTCCTGGTCCTTATCTGTCCGGACAGAAACGGTCTGCTGAAGCCTGGTTTACTTCATAAGCTTCGGAAGAAGCTTCAGAAGATCGTCCAGCGTGTCCTCATGGCCGGCCCTTATGTCGTCTGCCACACAGGTGCGAAGATGCTCCGACAAAAGCTCCCGGTTGAAGCAGTTGAGGGCTGCGTTGACCGCAGAGACCTGTATCATGATATCGGTACAGTAGGCATCGCTCTCAAGCATGTTTTTGATGCCGCGTACCTGTCCTTCGATACGGCTGAGCCTGTTCATGAGGCTGCGGTACTCCTTGTCTGACCGCTGCTTGTGCTTGCCGCTGCATCTGGGGCAGCAGATGCTGTCCTGACATTTATCTGTATTATCCATAAACGAACCTCTTATGATGTGATGTGAATGTATATGTGCAGATGCATGCGATATACCCATACGGGGTATATCATCCGCCAGAAGAGATTATACCCCCTAAGGGTATAAAAAGCAAGAGGTTTATTTCAGCAGTTCGAGGAGGGCCTTCGGAGACCTTATGTTGAGCTCGTAGAGGGTGATGTTGATCTCAGCTCCCGCAAGGATGATGCATATGATGGCAAAGAGCCAGAACATGAGCAGTATGATGGCTCCAAGGGACCCATACATATATGAGATATTTTTGAAATAGGTAAAATATATGGAAAATGCAAAGGATGTGAGTATCCAGGCTGCAGATGAAAATGCCGCACCCGGAAGCACGGGACGGGCCTCCTCCTGACGTCCTGGTATGAATCGGTACATGAGCACCATAAATACAAAGATCAGGGCCATGGTCATGAGGGTCCTGAAATTGAGGAACATCATGACGGTCCCGGATATGACAGGAAATTCACGGATCAGTATGTCACCGATCCAGGAGCCAAGCACCAGCAGCAGAAGGCTGATCACTATGGCGAGCATGAAAAGTACGGTATAGAGGAGCGCCTCCATACGGAGCTTCACATAGCCCTGCCGTATTCCAGTGCCGTTCATCTGCTTTATGGCCTTCTCAAGACGGAAGATGCCGCTTGAGGCTGACCAGAGAGTAAGTACGGCACTGAGGGAGATGACGGTGCCCGGGTTGCTGACATATATATTTGAAAGGATCGAATCCACCAGCTCGTGCAGGAGCATCATGTCAGGCAGGGCAGAATAGAGCATGTCGGTCACGTCCTCACGTCCCAGGCCAGGTACGTGAGAGATGATGCTTATGATGAGCATGAGGAAAGGGACCGCGGATATGATCAGCCAGAAGGAAACTGAGCTGGCAAGGGTGGTCATATCATCACGGCTGAATCTGCGGGCCATATATCTTATAAGTAACAACAGCTTCATTTGGCTATGATTTTAGCATCAGGGAGGGGCTTTAGCAAGCGGCTGATGTAATTTGAGTCCCCGGTCTTGAAAAGGGATTTATATTAAGATAGAATTGTCTGAGCAAATGATCGGATCATCGGAGGATTTATCACAGGATGCTGAAAGACTTGGAAGCATATATCAGAGACCACAGATACTGCCTTCTGCTTCTGTATCTGCCCATATACCTTGTGGCATTTTTTATCATAGACAGGCTTCCCCTGGAGCACCATATCATAAGCTGCCCGCTGGATGACTACATACCCTTCAATCAGTATATGATCATCCCCTATGCCATATGGTATGCCTGGTTCCCGGGCTGGCTCATATTTTTCCTGCTCAGGTCTCCTGAGGAATTCAAGAGGCTTGCGGTGGTCATGTTTTCAGGCATGACCATATCACTGGCCATATATGTCATATGGCCAAATGGCATAGACCTGAGGGAGCCCATAACAGGCACGGACGTATGCTCCAGGGCCCTGGAGTGGATAAGGAGCGTGGACACGCCCTACGGCGTATGTCCCTCCATACATATATCCACGATAGCAGCCATAGCCCTGGTCATACAGGATTCAAGACTTGAGATATTTACGGATACGTCAAAGGCCTACTGTATAGTCATAGCGCTCATGATAGCCTATGCCACCATGGCCACGAAGCAGCACAGCATAGTGGATGTGGCTGCAGGAGCCGCCCTTTCGGCAGTGCTTTATTATATTTATCCTTTTGTATACAGGAGATGTACATGGCTAAGCAGTTTATAAAGATCAGGGGAGCCTCTGAGCATAACCTGAAAAACATAGATCTGGACATACCCAGGGATGAGCTGGTGGTGCTCACTGGACTTTCAGGCTCGGGAAAATCCTCCCTGGCCTTTGACACCATCTATGCCGAGGGCCAGAGAAGGTATATGGAGTCCCTTTCCTCCTATGCGAGGCAGTTCCTCGGACAGATGGAAAAGCCGAAGGTGGAGAGCATAGAGGGACTCAGTCCTGCCATAAGCATAGACCAGAAGTCCACGAACCATAACCCCCGATCCACAGTGGGCACGGTGACGGAGATATATGATTATCTCAGGCTGCTTTATGCCCGCATAGGCATACCCCACTGTCCGAAGTGCGGCAGGGAGATCAAGCGTCAGACCGTGGATGAGATGGCCGATGCCATCATGAAACTGCCGGAGGGTACCAGGATACAGCTTTTGTCCCCGGTGGTAAGAGGACGCAAGGGTGAGCATGTGAAGCTCCTCGATCAGGCCAGACGCTCAGGCTACGTAAGAGTACGCATAGATGGGAGCCTCTATGACCTCGGGGAGGAGATAAAGCTCGACAAGAACATTAAGCACAACATAGACATAGTCGTGGACAGACTGGTGGTAAGACCGGGCATAGTCCAGAGGCTTACGGATTCCATAGAAAATGTACTCAGCCTTTCAGGAGGGCTCATGACCGTGGATATCATAGACGGAGAGCCTTTGACATTTTCCCAGAACTTCGCCTGTCCGGACTGCGGCATAAGCATAGAGGAGATAGAGCCCAGATCCTTCTCCTTCAACAATCCCTACGGGGCCTGTCCGGAGTGCTACGGCCTCGGCTACAAGATGGAGTTTGACGTGGAGCTCATGATCCCGGATACCAGCCTGAGCCTGAATCAGGGGGCCATATCGGTCATGGGCTGGCAGTCCAGCGGACAGAAGGGCTCATATACCCATGCCATGCTGGAGGCCCTGGCAAAGGAATATGACTTCAGCCTGGATACTCCCTTCTGCGAGCTTCCGGAGCATATAAGGGACGTGATCATAAACGGTACCGGAGGACATAAGGTCAGGGTATACTATGAGAGCCAGTTCGGCAGAGGCAACGTACACGACGTGGCCTTTGAGGGACTGCTGGAAAATATAAAGCGCCGCTATCGTGAGGCCTATTCGGCGGACATGAAGGTCGCCTATGAGGAGTACATGCGCAAGGACACCTGTCCGCTCTGTAAGGGCAGGAGACTGAAGGCCTCGTCCCTGGCGGTGACGGTGGGAGACGAAAACATATATGACATGACAAATGTCTCCATACGCATATTCCGTGACAAGCTGTCGGCCCTCCGGCTCAGCGACTTCCAGCTGCAGGTGGGCGCGCTCATACTGAAGGAGATAAATGCCAGGATAAACTTCCTTATAGATGTGGGACTGGATTATCTGTCCCTTTCCAGGGCCACGGCCACTCTGTCGGGAGGAGAGGCCCAGCGTATAAGGCTGGCCACACAGATAGGCTCAGGCCTTGTGGGCGTGGCATATATACTGGACGAGCCCTCCATAGGACTCCACCAGCGCGACAATGACAAGCTCCTTGCCACACTCAAGCGGCTCAGGGACCTGGGCAACACGGTCATAGTGGTGGAGCATGATGAGGATACCATGAGAGCGGCGGACTATGTGGTGGACATAGGCCCCGGGGCTGGCGAGCATGGAGGCTATGTGGTGGCCGCCGGCACCGCCGAGGAGATCATGAGCTGCCCTGAGTCCATAACTGGACAGTATCTTTCCGGCAAGCTGTCCATACCCGTGCCCGGAGTCCGCAGGGAGCCCAAGGGCTGGCTCCACATAAGAGATGCCTATGAAAATAATCTCAGGCATATAGACGTGGACATACCTGTGGGCATATTTACCTGTGTGACGGGAGTGTCGGGATCAGGAAAATCCTCCCTCATAAATGAGATACTGTACAAGTCCCTGGCCAGGAAGCTCAACAGGGCCAAGGTCATAGCCGGGAAGCACGGCTCCATAGAGGGAGTGGAGCAGCTGGACAAGATCATAGCCATAGACCAGAGCCCCATAGGACGTACTCCCAGGTCGAATCCCGCCACGTATACGGGGGTCTTTGACATGATCAGGGAGCTCTTTGCGGCCACACCTGATGCCAAGATGAGGGGCTATACCAAGGGCAGGTTCTCATTCAATGTAAAGGGAGGCCGCTGTGAGGCCTGCTCCGGAGACGGTATCATAAAGATAGAGATGCATTTCCTTCCTGATGTATATGTGCCCTGCGAGGTCTGCGGAGGAAAACGCTACAACAGGGAGACCCTGGAGGTGAAATACAAGGGAAAGTCCATCTACGACGTGCTGAACATGACTGTGGAGGAGGCTCTCAGGTTCTTTGAAAACGTGCCCTCCATAGCAAGGAAGATACAGACCCTCTATGACGTGGGACTTTCCTACATACGCCTGGGACAGCCCAGCACCGAGCTGTCAGGCGGTGAGGCCCAGCGTATAAAGCTGGCCACGGAGCTTTCCAGGAGGAGCACGGGACGTACCATATATGTGCTGGATGAGCCTACGACGGGACTGCATTTTGCGGACGTGCATAAGCTCATAAATATCCTCCACAGGCTTGCGGAGGGAGGCAATACAGTGGTGGTCATAGAGCACAATCTGGATGTCATAAAGACGGCGGATTATATCATAGACATGGGACCCGAGGGAGGAGACGGCGGTGGCACGGTCATAGCCACAGGCACTCCTGAGGAGATATGTCAGGTAAAGGAGAGCTATACGGGACAGTACCTTAAGCCCTATCTGGAGAAAAAGAAGCCATGAAGCTCAGTGATGACGAAAGATATATGAGAGAGGCCCTGAGGCTGGCGAGGAAGGCCTATGGCATCAGGGAGGTGCCCATAGGCTGCGTCATAGTCTATGAGGGCAAGATCATAGGCAGGGGCTACAACAAAAGGACCCAGAAGGGCAATGTGCTCTGTCATGCTGAGATCATAGCCATCAACAAGGCCTGCAGATATATGGGAGACTGGAGGCTGGAGGGCTGTACCATGTATGTGACCCTTGAGCCCTGTCCCATGTGTGCCGGTGCCATAGTACAGGCCCGCATACCACGGGTGGTCATAGGCTGCATGAATCCCAAGGCAGGCTGTGCAGGCTCAGTGATGGACATGTTTTCCATGGAGGGGCTCAATCACAGGGTGGAAAAGGAGATCGGAGTATACGGGGAGGAGTGCTCGACCCTGATGAAGAGCTTTTTCAGGGATGTGAGGGACGGCCGCTTCCCCAGGGAAAGACGCATGATACCGCTTGCGGAGGAAAAGAGGCTTGAATCAGCGGACTGATCGGGCCTGCCGACCGGAGGAAAAGGACAAATGGCATTTACCCATCTGCACGTACATACACAGTATTCACTGCTGGATGGCTCAGGAAGGATACCTGAGCTTATTGCCCATGCAAAGGAGCTGGGACAGGATTCCCTGGCCATAACCGACCATGGGGCCATGTATGGTGTGGTGGAGTTTTATAAGGAAGCAAAGAAGCAGGGCATAAAGCCCATACTTGGCTGTGAGGTCTATGTCACCTCCGGATCCCGCTTTGACAGGGAGAAAAATGTGGGCGAGGATCTGTACGACCACCTGGTGCTGCTCTGTGAAAATGACGAGGGCTATCACAATCTCATGAAGCTAGTGTCCAGAGGCTTTACGGAGGGCTATTATTACAGGCCCAGGGTGGACATGGAGCTGCTCAGGCGATATCATAAGGGGCTCATAGCCTCCTCAGCCTGTCTTGCAGGAGAGATACCCAAGTTCCTGCTGAGAGGCATGTATGACGAGGCCAAAAAGGCAGCTCTGAGGTACAGGGGCATCTTTGGAGAGGACAGCTTTTTCCTGGAGCTTCAGGATCACGGCTATGAGGACCAGAAGCTGGTGGATCCCGGCATCATAAGGCTTTCAAGGGAGCTTGGCATACCCATGATAGCCACCAACGATGTCCATTATACCTATAAGGAGGATGCAGAGGCTCACGATATCCTGCTCTGCATACAGACCGGTAAAAAGGTCAGCGATACTGACAGGCTGCGTTACAGCGGAGGGCAGTTCTACCTCAAGAGCGAGGAGGAGATGAGAGAGCTCTTTCGTTATGCTCCTGAGGCCATAGACAATACACATAAGATAGCCGAGCGCTGCAATGTGGACATAGAATTCGGAGTGACCAAGCTGCCAAAGTTCGATGTGCCCAAGGGACATACGGCAGACAGCTTCCTTAGGAGCCTGTGTGAGAAGGGCCTTAGGGATCGCTATGGAGACAGGGCCCCTGAGCTTCATGACAGGCTTGAATATGAGCTTTCGGTCATAGAGAGGATGGGCTATGTGGACTATTTCCTCATAGTCTCGGATTTCATACACTATGCCAGGAAGAAGGGCATACCGGTGGGCCCGGGCAGAGGCTCTGCCGCTGGCTCGGTGGTGGCCTACTCCCTTGGCATCACGAACATAGACCCCATAAAATATGACCTGCTCTTTGAGCGCTTCCTCAACCCGGAGCGTGTGTCCATGCCCGATATAGACGTGGATTTCTGCTATGAGAGGCGTGAGGAGGTCATAGACTATGTCATAAACAAATACGGCAAGGACAACGTGGCCCAGATCATAACCTTCGGTACCCTGGCTGCCAGGGGCGTGGTAAGGGATGTGGGCCGTGTGCTGGACATCCCTTATGCGGAATGTGACAGGATAGCCAAGATGATCCCTCAGGAGCTGGGCATAACCCTTAAGAAGGCTCTGGAAGGACCTGATCTCAGGCAGGCATATGAGTCGGATGAGCGGGTCAGATATCTCATAGACATGTCTCTCAGGCTGGAGGGACTTCCGAGACATTCAAGTACCCATGCGGCAGGAGTGCTCATAGCCGCCAGGAACGTAGACGAATATGTGCCCCTGTCAAGGAACCCGGATGGTACCATAGTGACCCAGTTCGGCATGGTCACCCTGGAGGAGCTGGGGCTGCTCAAGATGGATTTCCTGGGGCTCCGTACCCTGACGGTCATAAAAAATGCTGTCGACCAGATAGAAAAGAACCATGGGGTAAGGATAGACATAGATCACATAGACGAGACGGACAGGCATATATACGACATGATCTCCAGAGGAGATACGGTGGGAGTGTTCCAGCTCGAGTCCGGAGGAATGACCGCCTTCATGAAGGAGCTGAAGCCCGAGTCCATGGACGACATCATAGCGGGCATATCCCTGTACAGGCCCGGTCCCATGGATTTCATACCCAGGTATATAAAGGGCAAGCACAACAGGGATGAGGTAGTATATGAATGTGAGGAGCTGAAGCCCATACTTGAGAGCACCTACGGCTGCATAGTCTACCAGGAGCAGGTCATGCAGATAGTTCAGAGCCTGGCGGGCTACACCCTTGGCAGGGCGGACCTGGTGCGCAGGGCCATGGCCAAGAAGAAGGCTGCGGTCATGCTCAAGGAGCGTCAGAACTTCGTATACGGCAATCCCCAGGAGGGGGTAAAGGGCTGTGTGGCAAACGGCATAGACGAGGGAGTGGCAAACCATATCTTCGATGAGATGACCGACTTTGCCTCCTATGCCTTCAACAAGTCCCATGCCGCCTGCTATGCGGTGGTGGGATATCAGACAGCCTGGCTGAAATATTATTATCCTGCGGAATTCATGGCTGCGCTCATGACCTCGGTCATAGACATGCCATCAAAGATATCCGAGTACATCATGGCCTCCAGGGCCATGGGTCTGGATCTCAGGGCCCCTGATATAAATGAGGGCTCCTACGGCTTTACCGCTGACAGGGCCGGCAACATACTCTTCGGGCTTTCAGCCATAAAGAGCGTGGGACGTACCGCGGTGGAGGAGATAGTTGAGGAAAGGGAGCGCAGAGGATCCTTCACGGATTTTGAGGACTTCATAAACCGGCTGCCAAGGAGCATAAACCGCAAGGTTGTGGAAAACCTTATCAAGGCCGGAGCCCTTGACTGCCTGCCCGGGAATCGGAGGCAGAAGCTGCTGGTATGCGACCAGCTCATGGGCTTTGCCCAGGACAGACGCCGCCAGGAGGTGGAGGGGCAGATGAGCCTTTTCGACCTGGCAAGCGTCGAGGACAAAAAGAGCTTCAAGACTGCATTTCCACAGGTTGATGAGTTCCCCAAGGAGGAGCTGCTTCAGTATGAAAAGGAGGCCGTGGGCATATACCTCAGCGGCCATCCCATAGAGAACTATATGGACAGCTTCAGACGCATAGTCACCGCCACCTCGGACAAGTATCTGGCTGACGAGGAGACCGGGGTCTGCCCTCTCAAGGAGGGGCAGAGGGTGGTCAGCGGAGGCATAGTGACTGAGTCAAAGACAAAGATCACAAAGACCAATACCCAGATGGCATTCATAACGGTGGAGGATCCCTACGGACAGTTTGAGGCAGTGGTATTTCCAAAGGTATTTGAAAGGTCCAGACAGCATCTGGGCCTGGACTCAAAGATATACATCACCGGCCATATCAACATAGGACGGGATGACAATGCCTCCATGGTGGCAGAGGACATAGTGCCCTTCGATCAGGTGAAGAAGGAGATATGGATAGCCTTTCCGGATAAAGGGACCTATGATGGTAGGGCTATGGAGCTTTCAGACATATGCTTTGAGCATGCGGGCTCATCCATGGTAGTCGTGTATCTGAGGAAGGAAAAGGCCATAAAGAGGCTGGGCTCGAGCCTTGCGGTCAGCTATGACAAGGGCCTTATGGAGCTTCTGTCTGAAAGGTTCGGAAGGGACAATGTGGCCGTGAAGGAGATAGGCCTCTGATATGAAAAATTATCGTTATTTTCATGTCAAATTTTGTTAAAAAGGATTGAAAGCAAGCCCTTTATGATGTAAACTTAATGACTGATCAGAAAGGAGTACAGCTATGGCTAAGAAAGAGATAAAGACTATCGGTGTGCTTACCAGCGGAGGCGATGCCCCCGGCATGAATGCTGCCATCAGGGCAGTGGTCAGGACAGCCATCGCGCACGGACTTTACGTAAAGGGCATCATGAGAGGATATGCAGGTCTCCTGGCGGAAGAGATCGTGGACATGAACAGGTCATCCGTATCAGATACCATCAACCGCGGAGGCACCATACTCTATACTGCCAGATGTCAGGAGTTCATCACGGCTGAGGGCCAGAAGAAGGGTGCTGACATATGCCGCAAGCATGGCATAGACGGACTTGTGGTCATAGGCGGAGACGGATCCTTCATGGGAGCCGGAAAGCTGGCTGCCCTTGGTATCAACACCATAGGCGTGCCCGGTACCATAGACCTGGATATAGCCTGCACCGAGTATACCATAGGCTTCGACACTGCAGTCAACACGGCCATGGATGCCATAGATAAGATAAGGGATACATCCACCTCCCACGAGCGCTGCTCCATCATAGAGGTCATGGGCAGACGTGCGGGATACATAGCTCTCTGGTGCGGCATAGCAAACGGCGCAGAGGAGATACTCCTGCCCGAGAGATATGACGGAGACGAGCAGGCCATAGTCAACAGGATCACTGAGGCTCGTAAGCGCGGCAAGAAGCATTACATCATCATCAATGCAGAGGGCATAGGACACAGCACCTCCATGGCAAGGCGCATAGAGGCGGCTACGGGAGTAGAGACCAGAGCTACCATACTGGGTCACATGCAGAGGGGCGGATCCCCTACCTGCAAGGACAGGGTATATGCTTCGATCATGGGTGCAAAGGCAGCTGAGCTCCTGGCACAGGGCGCTTCCAACAGGCTCGTGGCCTACAAGGATGGTAAGTTCGTGGACTTCGACATCCAGGAGGCCCTGCAGATGAAGAAGGACATACTCGAGGATCAGTACACCATCGCAAAGATGATCAACTGATCGGGGAGACATTTTCATATAGTTTCAGATTTTTAAGGAGTTATATGACTTTACAGGCTGTATAACTCCTGTTTGTATGTAAGGATGGATAATATACTTTGCGCGGCAAATTCCGCGAACATGCTGTTTTATTTCAATGAGGAAAAATACGGTATACTGCCCGAGGACGTGAAGAAGGAGCTGAAGATCATATGTGTGCTCTACTGCGCGGATGTGGGCGGCATCATAACCATGAGCTTCTCCGATGAGCACCGTCTGCTCATCTCCACCATAGAGCCCATAGATGAGATAGGGGCGGAGCTTCGGGTCAAGCAGATACGCAGGGACAACGAGGAGCTCTTTTCCATGCTGGAGGAGTTTTCCAGGAAGTTTTTTGGAGGAGAGGACGAGATTGAAGCTGAGGATAGGTGATGTGGAGCTGAAAAGCCCGGTGGTGGCTGCTCCCATGGCGGGAGTGACGGACTACTCCTACAGACGCATACTGCATGACATGGGAGCCGGACTTACTGTGACTGAGATGGTGTCTGCCAAGGCCATACTTTACGGCAACAAGGGAAATGATACCATACTCAGGACCGATGAGGACATGGGACCTCAGGCTGTACAGCTCTTCGGCTCAGACCCTCTCATCATGGCCTCCATGGCGGAAAGGGTATATGGGCCCTTTGACATAGTGGATGTGAACATGGGCTGCCCGGTGCCCAAGATAGTGGGCAACCATGAGGGCTCGGCCCTCATGAAGGATCCGGACCTGGCCTACAGGATACTGGAGACCATGTGCAGGGTGCTGAAGAAGCCTGTGACGGCCAAATTCCGAAAGGGCTTCGATGACACTCATGTAAATGCAGTGGAGTTTGCCCGCATGGCTGAGTCCGCAGGTGTGGCTGCGGTCACGATCCACGGACGGACCAGGGCCCAGATGTACAGCGGCAGGGCCGACTGGGACATCATAGGACAGGTCAAGGCTGCGGTGGGCATACCTGTCATAGGCAATGGAGACATCGAGAGTCCCGAGGACGCAGTGCGCATGATGAAGGAGACCGGCTGTGACGGAGTCGCCATAGGCAGGGGCCTGAAGGGAGACCCCTGGCTCATGAGGAGGACCGTGCACTATATAGATACAGGGGAGCTGCTTCACGAGCCCGATATAGCTGAGAAAAAGGCCATTATGCTCAGGCATGCAGAGCTCATGTGTGAGCACAAGGGAGAGCACACTGCCATACTGGAGATGCGCAGGCATCTGAGCTGGTATACAGCGGGCCTGACCAACTCGGCAAGGCTCAGGGGAGCCATGAATGACATGTGTACCCTGGATGATCTCAGGGCAGTAGTTGACAGCATCGAAACATAAGTTTATAATGTATCGGCACAAATTCTGCATTTAAAGGAGTGAAAGCATAAAATGGCAACATCAGCAAAGACGATGCTTACTCTTGCGGGCCTCAGAAGATATGAGGACGAGCTTCATGAACTGAAGGTAGTAAGAAGACAGGAAGTGGCTCAGAAGATAAAGGTAGCTAGGGAACAGGGAGACCTTTCGGAAACTGCGGACGATGACGCAGCAAAGAACG
>CALWHG010000010.1 GCA_944380315.1 uncultured Lachnospiraceae bacterium | reverse complement strand
TCTGCCCTCGGCAAAGGTGTCTATACGGCTAAGCGCCGGATACTGGAGCAGCTTGAATATCTCGGATGCCGCCATGTACTCAGGATTTATGATCTTGGAAAGTCCCAGCCTGTTCTTCAGGAATCCCGTCTCCTTTGAATAGAGAGGATTGCGTACTCTGGCTATGGTCTTTATGTTTTCTGATTCGCTTCCGGCTATGAGACAGGCCAGAAGATTGAGTTCGTCCGAAGGACTTACGGCTATGAAGATATCAGCCCCGTCTATGCCCGCATCCCTCAGGGTATTTATGTCTGCTCCATTTCCCAGCACAGGCAGTATATCCACTGCTTCAGTGATAAGAGCAAGTGCCTTTTCATTTCTGTCGATAACAGATACATTGTGGCCATCATTGACCAGCGTCTTCGCCAGCTCCGTGCCTACCTTGCCGCAGCCCACGATCACAGCGTTCATAATATCCTGCCTCCAGCTTTGTCTCCGTTTATGCCCTGGGGCCCGGAGATCCTACATCTTAATACTATCTTAATACAAGACATATATATAACACAAAGCAGGGGGCAAATAAACCCCCTGCCTGATCTAAAAATGGTTTAATTTTAAAACATGTCTGGCTCAGCCTGCAAATATCAGGCCCTCAAAGCACTGCTCTATGTCCACATCTCCTGCAGTATGAGGCCAGCTCTCGCCGTTTATGGCTACCTTGACCATCTCGCCAGTCCCTGCAAGCTCAAATATGACATAGCTATACTCATCAGTCGACACTGCCCTGAGTACGGTGCCGGAAGGTATGATGATCTCCTCCGTGTCATCATCCACAGAAGTACCGGGCACGTCCTGCTTTGCAGTGAGCTCAAGCCCGTCAAAAAGGAAATCCTCCTGTACTGCCTCCGGAAATCCACTCTCACCCACACGATGCTCACGGCTTATGGATACTGTGGATATGAGGCTTCCTCTGGTGGACAGATAGAAGCTGTCTGCGGAGGTGGGCACATTGTCATAGAAGGACTCGTAGTACTCCGAAGGAGCTTTAGCCTCTCCATCTGCTCTGCTGGTCCACAGCTCCGTAAGATCTGCCATGGTAAGATAGCGCCAGTCATTGTCGGACCTGCACTCGCCATAGAACTCATAGCTCCCGTCCGGTGCCTTCATGATATATGCCTTTTCCATGCCGTAGCCGCAGACGCCGTTTATGGATGCTATGTCCTCTCCCTCTCCTGAAGCTACATACAGGGTGTAGGTAGACTGACTCTGATCCTCCTGAACCTGGAAGCTGATGCCTACGCTCTCCTTGGTACCATCCCCATCCACATCAAGGGCGATATCCTCATAGGGCTCTATGGACCATACGGTCTGCTCCCCGGCCGGCATATAATCGGCATTGAAGCCTATGCCCTCTGCAGTATAAGGCACGTCCACCGTGACTGTGCCAAGAGCCCAGGGTCCTATCTCATAGGGGTCGAAGCTGATCCTGATCCCCTCGGGAGTCAGTCCGAAGCTGTGCTTCAGGCCTTCGGAAAATGCAGCTGCCACCGCATCCTCCCAGCCCTCAAGGAGCATGTCCTCTGAGCCATAGTTCTCTTCCAGATAGTCCACCACAAATGCCTCAAGGGCAGCCTTGTCAGCTACTACATCTGAAAGGCCAAGCTCCTCTCCTGTCCTGACATCATAGACCCTCTGCTCAGAGCCACCGTTGCCATGGGCTCCGCCCGTAAAGCTGTAGGTAGTGTCTGAGAAGGAGAGTACCTTGTCGTCAGCCCTCAGGAACTCTATGCTGCTGTCAGAGGTATAGCCGTAAAATGCTCCCTCCTCCATGACAGCCTTTCCTTCCTCTGCCGCCAGAAGCAGCTCATCATGAGCTGCGGCTGCAGACTCAGCCCTGGAAGCCGCATAGGCCTCAAGCGCTGCCCGAAGCTCCTCATGTCCTTCGTCCCTTATGCCGGGTTCCTGCCAGGATACGGAGCACAGGAGGCTGCCGTCCTCGTCATACTCGGACTCTGTCCTGGACTTTATCACAGGATGGAGAGGGCCATCCTCCGAGTTCTCAGCCTCCGAAGTCCCAGCTCCTGCATCTGCAGCCGCCTCCTCTCTGGCAGGCTCCTCTGTCTCTCCGGCGCCGTCTGCTTCTGAACTCTGAGTTTCCGCCGCCGTCTCTGCAGCGGTCTCTGTCTCGCTGGTGTTTCCTGAGCAGCCTGCAAGCAGGAGGCCTGCAGAAAGCACTGCCATGATAAGGGCCGGAGCCAGCGCTCCGACCCTGAGTCTCTTATCTGTCATCACTTGAGCATCTCCTTGAGCTGTTCCTTCTGCTGTACTCCCACAGCCTTCTTGTATACCTCGCCGCCCTTGAAAACGATGATGGTGGGTATGCTCATGACCATGAACTTCCTTGCAAGCTCAGGCTGCTCGTCTACATTGATCTTGCCTACCTTCGCCTCAGCCTCTGTAAGCTCCTCCGCAAGCTCATGCACTATGGGGAGCTGCATGCGGCAGGGGCCGCACCACTCAGCCCAGAAATCAACGAGCACGGGCTTATCGCTCTTGACTACCTCTGCTTCAAAATTATCCTTGGTTATGGTCAAAACTTCCATGTTTTTTTCCTCCTGATCTCAAAGTCTGTATATGAAAATGCCTCCGTCGCAAAATAAAGCTCCAGTCTATCTACTATAACAGCTCCGGAGCCTCTTTCAAATAAAAATAATCTTAAATTTGCATAAACTTCTCAGGGCCGGGTTGACGGACATGAGCCGGGCCTGTTATTAAGGAGCTGATTCACGATCAGGGTCTGAACCGGCTGTATATATGTCCCGGTGCAAGGCCTCCCCTGTATGAAGCCAGCTCACTGACCGTCACCAGCTGATAGCCCCTGCGGGTAAGCTCAGGGATGAGCACCTCCGCAGCATCGGCAGAGGCCGTATAGAGATCATGCATGAGTATGATGTCTCCGTCCTTCACCTGGGACAGGACCGTATCTATGGTCTTCTGAGCATTTTTATGCTGCCAGTCCCTGGTATCTATGGACCAGAGCACTGCCGACATGCCAAGCTCACCTACGGTGCCCAGGGAAGCACTGTCATAGAAGCCTCCCGGCGGTCTCATGAGCACAGGCGATACTCCCGTGATGCCTGCCACCAGCTGATTTGTGGTGCCAAGCTCCGAGCGTATGGCATCGGCTCCGATCTTGCTTATGTATTTATGTCCATAGGTATGGTTACCTATCTCACAGCCGAGCTGATAACCCCTCAGTATGCTGGCTGCATTTGACTGGACACGGCTCCCCACCACAAAAAATGTGGCTCTGCCCCCGTTCTGCTCAAGGGCGTTGAGTATGCGTCCGGTAACCGTAGCAGAGGGTCCGTCATCAAAGGTAAGGGCTATCATGGGCCTCGTGGGATCCACCGATCTCTCCACCATCTCCGGGGGCTCGGCTCCCTTCTTTACTACAGCAGCCGCAAAGCCCTCTACCCATATGGCGGCGCTGACCGTACCTGCGGTCTCACCGTTTCGCACCCAGTCAGTCCAGACTCCGTTCTGCAGCACTCGATAGCATATGTCATAATAGTCAACCATGGAGCCTGTCAGCCAGAAGCGCACTCCCTCCAGAGGTGAATCACCTCCGGCGCCTCCATTTTCAGCTCCATCCCTGGACTCTGCAAGCCACCAGGAGCCGCTGAGATTTACCGCATAGGCCACTCCCAGGTCAAAGCCCTCGGGCTTTTCCAGGCTGGCCCTGAAGGCAGTAAGGAACCCTCCCGTGGGTGCCTTGACCACCGTATGGTCAGGAGTCTCCGCACTCCAGGTGCCTCCATGGATATAGGCGCTGTAGCTGACTGCTATGTCAGGGAGCGTGGCTGGATCCAGAACCTGGCCCTGGGCAGCACCTGTACTGCCAGGCTGACCGGCTGCCGCATCTGACTGCTCCGGCTTACTGGGCTGGCCGTCGGCCTCCGTAAGTCCTGCTCCGGGGCCTATCTCCACCTGGGATAGTCCGGGCACATAGCCTGAGGCAAGGGCAGTTATAGGAAGGGCCCATGCCACCATGCCGATCGTGCAGAGACAGACAAGGGCCATCCGAAGACAGCCCCACGCTCTGCAGATCCTTGTTTCTGATCTGTTGTATAGCTTCAAATCTTATCCTCCATATAGTACCTTAAGAGGTCTTATCATACATAGAACAGTATATCAGCATAATCAGGATAAGGCCAGTAGTCCTTGGCCACCTTCTTTTCAAGGGCATCCGCAGACTCCCTGATGCTGTCCATGAGAGGCACCACCTCATTTATGATGTAGTCACTGCCTTCCACCACATCATCCGAGGGCACCTTGTCAAGCTTCTCTGAAAGCAGATCAGTATCCCTCTTGAGCGCCTTCAGTCTGGTGACATAGCCCTTGATGAGTTCCAGATCCTCATTGCCTATGAGCTCCAGCTCCTTGATCCTCTTGAGCCCTGCGGCCAGATCAGTGGTGTACCTGAGCACTGAAGGAAAGATGAGCTTGTCAGACATGTATATCATGGTCTCCGCCTCTATGCTCTTGACCTTGATATATTCATCGAGGGTGATGTCATGTCTGGCCTGCATCTCCGTGCGGTTATATATATGGTGCTTCTGGAACAGCTCCAGATTGCTGTCCGTCATGAAATACCTGAGGGCCTCTGGAGTGTTGCGAAGGTTGTGAAGTCCTCTGCGGGCCGCCTCCTCTATCCACTCATGACCGTAGCCGTTGCCGTTGAATATGATCCTGCGGTGATCCGTAAACTCCCTCTTGACTATGCGGTCTATCTCATCGGCTCTCTTATCGAACTCCACCTTCTCAAGCTCATCCGCAAACTGCCTGAAGCTCTCCGCCACTGCGGTGTTGAGCATGATGTTCATGCAGGAGACATTCATCGAGGAGCCGGGCATACGGAACTCAAACTTTTCTCCTGTAAATGCAAAGGGAGAGGTACGGTTGCGGTCAGAGTTGTCCTTGGGGATCTCAGGAAGCGCAAGGGTCTTTGTGTTGAGCTTTCCATAATCCACATCCTTATAGACATCTCCGCTTATGATGGAATCCACCACCCGCTCAAGAGTCTCGCCCAGGTATACCGACACTATGGCAGGAGGAGCCTCATGGCCTCCAAGCCTGCAGTCGTTTCCTGCGGTAGCTACGGATACCCTGATCAGATCAGCATAATCGTCTACTGCCTTGACCACTGCCGCAAGCACGAGCAGGAACTGACGGTTGTCTGCCGGTGACTTGCCGGGCTTGAGCAGGTTCTCGCCCTCGTCCGTACACATGGACCAGTTGTTGTGCTTGCCGGAGCCGTTGATGCCTTCAAAGGGCTTCTCATGGAGCAGGCAGGCAAACCCGTGTCTTTCAGCCACCTTCTTCATGATGTCCATCATGAGCTCATTCTGATCCGCTGCCAGGTTGCAGGTGGTATATATGGGAGCCAGCTCATGCTGACAGGGAGCAACCTCGTTGTGCTCAGTCTTTGCATATATGCCCAGCTTCCACAGCTCCTCGTCAAGATCTGCCATGAAGGCCTTGACCCTGGGACGTATGGAGCCAAAGTAGTGATCTCCAAGCTGCTGATCCTTGGGTGAGGGTGCTCCGAAGAGTGTCCTTCCGCAAAGCTTGAGATCCGGACGTTTTGCATAATCCTTTATATCTATAAGAAAATACTCCTGCTCACATCCAAGGGATACCGACACCCTCTTGGGATGCTTGCCCATGAGTGACAGCACTCTGCAGGCCTGTATGCTCAGGGCGTCCATGCTGCGAAGGAGCGGGGTCTTCTTGTCCAGGATGTCTCCGTTGTAGGAACAGAAGGCCGTGGGTATGCAGAGGGTATCATCCTTTATGAAGGCATCTGAGGTAGGGTCCCAGGCAGTATAGCCTCTGGCCTCGAAGGTGGCGCGAAGGCCGCCGGAGGGAAAGCTTGAGGCATCAGGCTCTCCTCTCAGGAGCTCCTTTCCGGAAAAATCCATTATGACCCTGCCGCCCTCATCAGGATTTACGAAGGAGTCGTGCTTCTCGGCCGTAAAGCCGGTCATAGGCTGGAACCAGTGAGTGAAGTGAGTCGCACCCTTTTCTAATGCCCAGCTCTTCATGGCAGCAGCCACTGCATCAGCGATATCCTGGTTAAGCGCCTTACCTTCCTTTCTTGTCTTCTGAAGTTCGGAAAATACATGCTTGGGGAGACTTTTTCTCATCTCTTTTTCATTGAACACCATGCTGCCGAAATATTCCGTAATGTTGCTGCTCATCTTGCTTCCTCCTTTTCTTTTTTATTTGATCTATATGCCACCGCTGCGGCTGAAAATGCCGAAAACAGCGGATGCGGCCTGTTTGGTCTGCTTTTGAACTCCGGATGGTACTGCACTCCTATGAAAAACGGATGCCCCTTGAGCTCCATGGCCTCCGTAAGCCTGTCATCAGGGGACCTGCCGGAAAGCAGCATGCCCGAGGCTTCAAATTCCTGCCTGCAGGCGTTGTTGAACTCATAGCGATGGCGATGCCTTTCATATATGATACCGTCATCGTCGCTTATGTCTGAGTAGATGTCACACAGTCTGGTGCCCGTCATGAGCCTGCAGGGATAGGCGCCCAGCCTCATGGTGCCTCCCTTTTTATCCACGGCCTTTTGATCCTCCATGATATGTATGACAGGGTAGTCCGTATCCGGATAGAGCTCAGTGGAATTGGCTCCAAGATGTCCGAGCACATCGCGGGCAAACTCTATGGCCGCTATCTGCATGCCAAGGCAGAGTCCCAGATAGGGCACTCCCTGCTCTCTTGCATAGCAGGCTGCTGCCATCATACCCTCCGTGCCGCGGCTTCCAAAGCCTCCGGGGATGATGATGCCGTCATAGCCCTGGAGCATCGTCCCGGCGTCTCTCCTCTCTATGTCCTCACTGTCCACAAAGCCAAGATCCAGGCTGCAGCCCTGCTGCCAGCTTCCGTGGTGAAGGGCCTCCACCACCGAAAGGTAGGCGTCATGGAGTGCCGTATACTTTCCCACCAGGGCTATCCTTATACTGCTCTCAGTATGGTGTATGCGGTAGGAAAGCTCCTCCCAATCCCTGAGATCAGCCGGGATATCCGGATCCATGCCTAGCTCTCTCAGCACTATCCTGCAGAGTCCTGCCCTCTCAAGAGCCAGGGGTGCGTCATATATGGAATCCAGGGTGACATTTTCCATGACACAATCTTTTTTAACATTACAGAAAAGTGCGATCTTGTCAAGTACTTCTCGAGCTACAGGTCTGTCGCTCCGGCACACTATGATGTCCGGGCTTATGCCGTAGGACCGAAGCTCCCTGACGCTGTGCTGGGTGGGCTTTGATTTGTGCTCCTTTGAGGCCTCCAGATAGGGTATCAGGGTCACGTGTATGTAGATGCAGTCGGCCTCATGCTCCCGGCCCACCTGCCTGATGGCCTCCAGAAAGGGCTGGGATTCCATGTCTCCCACTGTGCCGCCTATCTCCGTGATGACCACGTCAGCAGAGGTCTTGTCCCGGACTCCATAGATGAAGCTCTTGATCTCATCAGTGATATGAGGTATGACCTGGACCGTCCTGCCAAGGTAAGCGCCCTGTCTTTCCTTTTCTATGACGTTGCTGTAGACCCTGCCTGTGGTCAGGTTCGAGAAGCGGTTGAGATCCTCGTCTATGAACCTCTCATAATGTCCCAGGTCAAGGTCCGTCTCCGCCCCATCCTCGGTGACAAATACCTCTCCATGCTGAAGAGGGCTCATGGTGCCTGGATCCACATTGATATAGGGATCCAGCTTCTGGGCAGCCACCTTGAAGCCCCGGGCCCGAAGGAGCCTTCCGAGGGAGGCTGCGGTTATGCCCTTCCCGAGTCCGGACACCACTCCACCCGTCACAAATACATATTTTGCCATATCATTCCCCACTCTTTCCATAATTTGACAGTACACGGGCGGAGGGATCATCCACATCGCAGCCCTCCCACTCCCTGTTTGGCATCCAATAGCCGGGTATCATCTCGTCCTGTCCCGGATAAAGCTCCTCAAATATCTCCCTGTACATAAGGGACTCCTTTGTAAAGGGCGGAGCATAGGTATACTTCCTGCACTTTTCCTTCCAGCCGTCCCCCGGGTAGGTCTCCTCAGCCAGCTTCTTCAGATCGTCCGCCAGGCTGTGTCCCACTGCATCTGAAAATGCTGCCTTTTCCCTCCAGAGTATATCCTCCGGAAGCCAGTCTCCCTCAAAGGCCTTGCGCAGCAGATATTTGCCCATGCCATGGGTGTTCATCTTGTACTTCGGATCTATGGACATAACATACCTTACGAAGTCCAGATCTCCGAAGGGCACTCTGGCCTCTATGCTGTTCGAGGCTATGCAGCGATCCGCTCTCAGCACGTCATAGGCATGGAGCTCTCTTATGCGCTTGCAGCTCTCCTCCTGGAAGGCCTCGGGACTGGGTGCAAAGTCCGTATACTTGTATCCAAAGAGCTCGTCGGATATCTCACCTGTCAGGAGCACCCTCACATCGGTGGTCTCATGTATGGCCCTGCACATGAGGTACATGCCCATGCTGGCCCTGATGGTGGTGATGTCATAGGTCCCAAGCACCCATATGAGCTCCCTGAGAGTGCTTCGCACCTCCTCCTCATCCATGTATATGACATGGTGCTCCGTACCTAGATAGTCTGCCACCTCCTGGGCATACTTGAGGTCTATGGCATCGGTGGTCATGCCTATGGAAAAGGTCCTGATCTGCTTTCCAAGCGATCTGGCGGCTATGGAGCATACCAGGGAGCTGTCCAGTCCTCCGGAAAGCAGGAAGCCAAGCGGTGCATCCGCATCCAGCCTCTTTTCCACGCCCTTTATGAGCTTTTCCCTGATGTTTTTCAGTATGACCTGCTCATCGTCGCTCCGAAGCTCAGGATAGGTCCTGGTCATGTCCATGTAGCAGTGAAATGCTCCGTTCATATAATAATGTCCCGGCGGGAAGGGCATGATGTTTTTGCAGATCGTCAGAAGCTCCTTGGGCTCGGATGCAAAGGCTATGCCTCCGTCCTCTCCATAGCCATAGTACAGGGGCCTGATGCCTATGGGATCCCTGGCTGCCACCAGGCTGTCGGTCTCCGCATCATATATGATGAGAGCATACTCCGCATCAAGCCTTGCAAACATGTCGCTCCCATATTCCTTATATAAGGGAAGCAGTATCTCACAGTCGGAATCGCTATTGAAGCTGTAGCCCTTCCTTATAAGCTCTTCCTTGATCGGGCGGAATCCGTAGATCTCGCCGTTGCAGACCACAGCGCTGCCATCCAGCTCAAAGGGCTGCATGCCGCTGTCAGACAGATCCATGATGGCCAGTCTCTGAAATGCCAGAAAGCCCTTGCCGTCAAGGTCCCTGATCCTGTAGTCGTCGGGTCCCCGGGATATGGTAGTATCGATACAGCGCCTGACGTCGTTATTATTTATGCTCCTCCCCCAATATCCAAATACAGTACACATAGCAATTCCTCCTTTTCTTCAGTATTTTTATCACTAAAAAAGGGGGCTCTAAGCCAGGCGGCTCAAAGCTCCCTATTTTGTGCAAAGCTTATGGACTTTTTTGGTATAAAGCTAAGCATATAGTCCTCTTCCTTCGGGAAGCATCCACAGATCCAAAGCTCCTCCCGAACCTTCTTTTTTAAAAAAACTCGTTCATTATATCGCTGCATCCCGCATTTGAAAAGATGGAATATTTCACAAAATATTTTATCGTTTTAACGCTTTGCTTTGGTAAAATCGACAGGTACAAAAAAAGGAGCCGGTCCATACCGACTCCTCCGTAAAGGCGACAACCAGATTCGAACTGGTGATCAGGGTGTTGCAGACCCACGCCTTACCACTTGGCTATGTCGCCTTAAAGCCTATTCATTTTATCCTAAAACCCCTCTTAAGTCAAGGAATTTTGTAAAAAGATAAGGCTTTGAAGCATTTTCAGTTTTTTATTGATTTGATAGGCGGAAATCTTCTTATAAGCCCTCGCAATCAGCGTTCCTCTCTGAAATAGGACTGTCCCAGGCTCTCAGGGGGCTGATCGTCCTTTTTGTTGCGTATGCTGGTTATGACCAGCACCACGAGGGTGACGATATAGGGGATCATCTTGTAAAGCTCACGAAGCTCCATATGGTCCATGCCCGTGGGGATGTAGAGGTAAAGTATGTACAGGCCTCCGAAAAGGAAGGAGGCAAATATGCCCAGCACAGGCCTCCAGACGGTAAAGATGACCAGGGCTATGGCCAGCCAGCCGCGGTCCCCGAAGGCATTGTTTGACCACACTCCGGTGGCATAGTCCATGACATAGTAAAGGCCTCCGAGGCCGGCTATCATACAGCCTATACAGGTGGCCGCATATTTATATCTGGATACGCTTATGCCTACCGCATCTGCGGTATAGGGGTTCTCTCCCACGGCTCTCAGATGAAGGCCCACCCTGGTATGCCTGAGCACATATGCGGCAAGGAGGGCTATGGCCACGCTCAGGTAGGTCATGAAGCCATATGAAAGGAACAGGTCTCCAAACCAGCCCAGGTCCTCTGCAAAGGGCAGCTTCCGGCTGAAATATGCGCTGGTATTTGTGAGGGCTATGGAGGGCACATCACTGTCCACCAGCTTGATCAGCGAGCCACCGAAGAAGTTGCCGAAGCCCACGCCGAAGGTGGTCATGGCGAGGCCGACCACATTTTGATTTGCCTTGAGGGTCACCGTCAGGAAGGAATACAGAAGTCCCATAAGGAGCGAGCCCAGCAGGCAGCATAAAAGAGGTATCATTATGGCCAGCACGGGGCTCATCATGGAGGGATCCGGAACTGACCTCTCGTAGAAAAATGAGCCTATGACGCCGCAGATGGCACCTACGTACATGACGCCCGGGATACCCAGATTGAGATTGCCGGATTTTTCCGTGATTATCTCACCAGTACAGCCAAACAGCAGGGGGATGCCCTGTACCACAGCCCTGGGGATAAAAGTAGTCAAAAAGCTCAGCATGCTTACTGCACCTCCTTTGCGGACTTTTTACGAAACTGTACCTTGTAGTTTATGAAGAACTCACAGCCTATGATGAAGAACAGGATGATGCCCGTAAGTATATCGGCATAGGACTGATTGAGTCCGAAGCTCGTGGATATCTCGCTGGCTCCCCTGTTCATGAATATGATCAGGAGACTGGAAAACACCATGGTCAGCGGATTGAATTTGCACATCCAGGCCACCAGCACACCGGTAAAGCCCTGACCATCGGCTATGGTGGTGGTGACTGTATGGTTGATGCCGCCTACCAGGAGCAGCCCCACCAGGCCGCAGAGGGCTCCGGAAAGGAGCATGGTGCGCACTATGACCTTTCCTACCTTTATGCCCACATAGCGGGCGGTCTTTTCACTCTCTCCCACTACCGATATCTCATAGCCATGCTTGAAATAGTTGAGATAGACGTACATCAGGATAGTGATGACTACCGCCACGAGTATGGGCAGTATATATCTGGAGCCGAAAAGCTGAGGCAGCCAGCCCACATTTGAATCCTGGTTTATGATGCCTATCTTGCCTGAGCCCTTGGGTACCTCCCATACTATGGTAAAGAAGGCCACCAGCTGGGTAGCTATATAATTCATCATGAGGGTGGACAGGGTCTCATTGGTATTCCAGCGGCTCTTGAAAAATGCAGGGATAAAGCCCCACAGGGCTCCTGCCGCCAGGCTTCCGACCACCATGCACAGTATGACCAGCGCATTTGGAAGCTTGTCCCCGAGGCATATCATGCATGCCGCCGCAGCAAGTCCGCCTGCCAGTATCTGACCTTCTCCTCCTACGTTCCAGAACCTCATGCGGAATGCAGGGGTCAGGGCCACTGCTATAAGGAGCAGGATGGAGACATTCTGCATGGTGATCCAGATCTTCCTCCTGCTTCCGAAGGCTCCCACGAACAGGGACTCATAGACCTGTATGGGATCCAGGCCCGTGGTCACTGTGGTGACTATCCCGCAGAGTATCATGGCAAGGATTATGGCCACGGCCCTTACTGCCAGCGCCCTGCTTATGGGCGGAGCATCTCTCTTGACTATATGGAAAAGGGGCTCTTTTATCTTATCATTCATGATGCTCGCTTCCTCCCTTCCTTGTCATCAGCATGCCTATCTGATTTTTGTCTGCTGTCCGGGCATCCAGTATGCCGCTGACCTCTCCTCCGCAGAGCACCATGATCCGGTCGGAGAGCTCCAGGAGCACATCCAGGTCCTCACCTACGAAAATGACGGCCACACCTCTGTTCTTCTGTTCATTTATAAGGTCATATATGGTATAGGAGGAATTGATGTCCAGGCCTCTCACCGCATATGCCGTGAGCAGCACGGTAGGCTCGGAGGCTATCTCACGTCCTACCAGTACCTTCTGTACATTTCCTCCGGAAAGCCTTCTGACCGGCGTGGTGATGCCCGGAGTAACTATCTCCAGCTTCTTTACCACTTCCTTAGCCAGCTTCTTGGAGGGCTTCCTGTCCGTAAAGGGTCCCCGACCTTTCCTGAAGGTACGGAGCATCATATTGTCGGCTATGTCCATGTTGGCTACCAGGCCCATGCCCAGCCTGTCCTCCGGGACGAAGGACAGTGATACCCCCATCTCCGATATGGACAGAGGATCCTTGCCGAGGAGGGACTCTCTCCTGCCGTCATCCTCCACATATACCACTTCACCTGACTCCACAGGCTGAAGCCCTGCTATGGCCTCCAGGAGCTCCTTCTGGCCACAGCCCGATATGCCTGCTATGCCAAGGATCTCGCCCGTGTTTGCAGTGAAGCTCACATCCCTGAGCTTGAGCACACCCTCATCGTTTCTGACAGTGAGTCCCTTCACCTCTATACGGGGCTTCACTCCCCTGGGCTCCTCCCTGTGTATGTTCAGTGAGACCGCATGGCCAACCATCATGCTGGTCATCTCAGACACATCCATGTCACAGGTCCTTACACTGCCTATGTATTCTCCGCCGCGGAGCACTGCCACTCTGTCGGAAAGCTCCTCCACCTCATGCATCTTGTGGGTGATGATGACTATGGCCTTGCCATCGTTCCTCATCTTCCGAAGTACCGTAAAAAGCTTTTCCGTCTCCTGGGGAGTCAGCACTGCAGTGGGCTCATCCAGTATGAGTATGTCCGCACCACGGTACAGTACCTTTACTATCTCGACCGTCTGCTTCTGTGAAACAGACATGTCATATACCTTCTGTTCAGGATCTATATCAAAGCCATATCTGTTGCAAATGTCTATGATCTTTTCCGTAGTCTCACGGATATTGAGTCTCTCATGAAGTCCGAGGGTGATATTTTCTGCGGCAGTCAGTACATCCACCAGCTTGAAATGCTGATGCACCATGCCTATACCGAGAGCGTGGGCATCCCTGGGAGATCTGATGATCCTTTCCGTCCCATTTATATATATCTGTCCCTCATCCGGAAAATATATGCCCGAGAGCATATTCATGAGAGTAGTCTTTCCGCTGCCGTTTTCTCCCAGGAGAGCCAGTATCTCTCCCTTATATATGTCCAGATCCACCTTATGGTTTGCCCTTACGGCACCAAAGGATTTTGATACGTTCCTCATGGAAACAGCAGCGTTTCCAGCTTCCATCATGTGTCCCCCTTATCCAGACCGCCTGTGTGAAATTTTAAGAGGGCGGCCTGGCGATGCTCGCTATGCCGCCCTCTGCAAAAATCATGATCTTTATTGCAAGGCATTCATTGTATTACTTGTTAAAATGCTGTATCCAGCAGGTCGATGCCATCGATCTGTACATCGAAGTAAGGTGCTGAACGAAGTCCGTCGCCGGATTCATTGAAGTATCCGTCTACCACTGCCTCGTGATCGGGAGTGTAGTCTGCATCGGTGTCGACATCAGCCATGTAGCTTGTAAGCTCTGCGCCGTCTACTGTAAAGGTGGAGATGTCAAATACATGAAGCTCTCCAGCGATGATAGCTTCCTTGGCAACATTTACAGCCTCCTCGGTGCCCTCTGCAACAGCGGTTCCGAACTCGCTGAGCTCTACGGAGCCGGTCTCAAGTGATCCACACCAGTCAGCAGCTATGGGTGTGCCCTCTGCTATGGAGTTGAGGCAGTACTCAAAGTAAGGCTCCCAGTTCACTCTGGAGGATACCAGGAAGGTGTTGGGGCAAGCGTCTATGGTGCTTCCGTTGTAGGATACGTTAGGTACTCCTGCAGTCTCGCAGGCAGTAGGTGCGCCCATGGAATCTGCGTGCTGGCTTATGATCACGCAGCCATTTTCGATGAGCTTGTTTGCGCCCTCCTTCTCAGCTGTCTCATCATACCAGGATCCGGTGAAGGTTACCTCCATGGTGACTGAAGGACACACAGAGCGTGCTCCCAGGAAGAATGAGGTGTAGCCTGAGATGACCTCTGCATAGGTATATGCGCCTACGTAGCCCATCTTTGCCTGATCCTCAGTGATATCGCCGTTCTCGATCATCTCATTGAGCTTCAGTCCGGCTACTATACCAGCCAGATAACGGCCGTCATAGATGGAGGCGAAGGCGTTGTGGAAATTGTCGAGTCCCTCTGTGTGAGCCTTGGTACCGGTAGCATGGCAGAACTGCACCTCAGGATACTCCTTGGCTGCCTCTATCATGTAGTCCTCATGTCCAAAGCTGTCAGCAAATACGAAGTCACAGCCTGCATCAGCAAGCTCACAGGCAGCCTCATAGCACTCCTGTCCCTCGGGGATGTTGGTCTTTGAAACCATCTCTACTCCGAGCTTCTCACAGGCAGCCTTGGCTGCATTCATGAAGTTGAGGTCATAGGTAGAATTCTCATCATGCAAAAAAATAAATCCGGCCTTCAGTTCAGATAATGCAGTTCCCTCTGTGCCCTCTGCCTCTGCTGCCGCTTCGGTTTCCGCACTGGTCTCCGCCTCTGTACTGCTGCCGGATGATCCGCAACCTGCAAGGATGCCACCCATGATCGCTACGCCAACAAGTAAACCCAGCAATTTCTTCTTCACAACTTTTCCTCCTATGTGATTAAAATAAAAAATAAAAAAGGGCAGTCTGACTCTGTCAGCTACCCCTTTTTTATACCTTAACCGCCTTCAGTATACAGGACACGAATCACTTTTGTCAACAATAAGTAAAATTTAAACGATCCTGTTCTCTATCTCCTTTGCACAGGCTATATAGTAATGCCTTCCGTTGGCGCTGGTCTCCATATCCGCAAGTGTCCTGAGAGCCCTTGCCTTGAGCTCAAGGGCCTTCCTGAGCTCTGACTGTGAGAATGTCTCAGCCTGCAGCACGTCGGTCTCAAGGCTCTGCTCTGCCATGCTGCAGAGCTCAAGTGCAAGCTGGGCCTCGCCTCTGTCCATAGCAGCCTCTGCCGCCTCAAGGACCTTCGCCTCACCTCCCATGAGCTCTGTGAGCCTTAAGCTGCGCTCTCTTACAGGCATGGGGTGGAGCTTTGCGGGATCCCCATCAAACCAGCCCATATAAGCAGCATATATCTCCCTGACGGTCCACTCCACACAGCCGTAGTGCTCCCCCAGATAGGGAAGCTCTGAAAGCTCCCGGGGAAGTCTGATCTCCTCCGCAAGCTCATCGGCAGTCTTTCCAGCATCCATGCCCCTGAGGGTCTCATCGAGTATATACTGCATCATAGCCCTGTAGTTTTCGAGGACCTCCCTGATATGCTCCTGACCCATTATGGCCCCTGTATGTCCCGGAAGCAGATACTCTGCAGGATAGTCCCTGACCTGTCCCAGACTTTCTATCCAGGAGGCTATGTCCCTGTACTGTCCGCCTCTGATGGCATAAAGATTGGGAAAGCAGCCATAATAATTGTCGCCGCAGCAAAGCACCTTGGCTTTTGGAATCCACACTGCTATCTGATCATCGGTCTCTCCGGGAAGCCTGCGAAGCTCGAGCTCCACTCCATCTATGGTCCTGACGACAAGCTCCTGATCATAGACCGTAGTCGGATCAAGAGTTCCCTTATGCTCGCCATAGTTCATGCCCTCTCTGGGCCCAAGGCCCTGAGATACCGCCTCTTCATCGCTCATGCCATAGCCGAACTGCCTGCGGGCTCTCAGGCCCTGTATACCGCTAAGCCTCTCCATACCAGCAAGCTGAGGCTTGCAGGCGCTGAAGGCTATGATCTCAGAGACAGTGTCTTCAAAGGCACCCGCTCCTCCTCTGTGATCAGGATGTCCATGGGTATATATGATAGTCCGTACAGGCTTACGGCACCTCTCCTCTATGGCTGAGCGAAGCTTCTGGCCTCTCTCAAGAGTGTCCAGTGTATCTATAAGTATGAGGCTCTCATCCGCTTCCACAAATATGGCATTGCTGTGGCCCACGCCTCTTGCAAACCATACTCCGTCCGTGACCTCCAGGATCTCCTGTGACTTGTGCTCCCTGTCATCAAAGGCCCTGAGTATCTCCTTACCGTTTTCGATCAGCATATATGTCCATCTCCTTTTTTCGCAAGCTCCTCTATCTCCTCTACAGGCAGTGAAACATATTCCGCTATCTCCTTTACGGAGAACTTGCCGCTTTTAAGCAGCTTACAGGCAGTGCTTTGGGCTGCTTCAAGCTTGCCTTCTTTAAGGCCTTCCATTTTCCCTTCCTGTATAAGCTCATCTATAACGCTTCCCATTCTTTTCATTCCCTCCTTATCTTCCTTGAAATATCTGGTCCTTTCCGACAACTCCTTATAGTTCATCCTGTCAGGATCACTGCATCTCAGATCCTGCATAAGGAGCCCCAAAGGACTCCCGTCCCTGTTATCTCCGTTTACATATATGATATGGGCTCCATCCTTGAACCTTTCACTGGCCTCTTCTATATATCTTTCTATGTGATATATGGCCTTTCCATTCTTTAATACGTCTGTCTCAGTTATGAATATCACATAGCTCTCCCGCAGCTTTTCAAAGTCATCTCCAGGTTCTGTGATATTGGCATCCATGAGACTGCTGTAGTATCTCGCCCTTTTTGGCGTTGCTCCTTCCTTTGCCTTCTGGATCTCTATATCATAGACCTTTCCATCCTCATCTTCTGCATAGATATCCAATATGGCTGACCTTCCCTGCAGATTTTTCAGTTGATGCTGTGTATGGACACTTTTTACCCTTATGTCCGACCGATCAAGTATGATACTTATGACCAGTTCTGTACAGGTGATGTTGTCTTCAAAGCATTTGGCCATGAATGCATCATCCATGAGGCTCAGCCTTGAAAGTGCGTCTTTGTGCTCTTTCTGTTGTTTCCGGGTAATGTTCAAGATGATCCCTCCTTAGATTTTAACATGAATGAACAGATATGTCTAAAAGATATGTTTCAGAAGAATTCCGATGAAAGTGAGTAAAGTATAGCCGATACAGACCGTTCAAGTCCATTGACATTTCCACTGAAACAAGACACCCATTTTTGTAACATATGCCCTCAGGGCCCGAAGGCAGGTGGCGACAGGCCTCATGATAGGATGTCAGGACATAAAAAGGCCCCGGGGCCGTGTATCCGGCGGCCCGGGGCCTGACAGCAGTGTCTCAGTCAGTCACTGCCTCCAATGTTGTTTTAAAGCCTTCGACCAGCTTGTCACGCTTGGCTTCAGGTATGGCCTCCATGAGCTCATAGAGGTAGCTGTACTTTGTCTTGAGGCTGTACTCCGGAAGGAGGTCTTCTATGCCTATGCCTAGTATCTCCACTATGTCAAGGAGAGTACGGACGCCTATCATGGTCTCCCCCGCCTCAAACCTGGACACTGCACCCGGGGTGACCCCCAGGCGCCTTGCCAGCTCAGTCTGAGTCATGCCCTTTGAGAGCCTCTGTTTCTTGACTCTTTCTCCAAGCTTCATATCTGCCGAAGCTGCATTTTTGACCTGGATCATTGTACCCAGACTCCATTTTCATCTACAAAATATCCGTCAGGCGTCATCTCGTTCTGATACATGGAACCGAAGGGCCTTACGGTGTTGCCGTTGAATCTCCATACGCTCTGGCTGTGGTCCAGGGTCCAGGTCTCACCGAAGGGTGTGGGATTGAAATAATACCACTTGCCGTCGATCTGCTTCCAGCCTGTGACCATGGCTCCTGTAGCGGGATCCAGATAATACCATCTCTTGTCGTGGTCATCATAATGCCATCCGGTCATCATGGTGCCCAGCATACCATCGGATACTGAATGCATGTAGTACCAGTCTCCGCTCCTTACATCCAGATACCAGCCGTACCTCATGAGTCCGTCATAATCGAAGTAGAACCATCCGCTTCTGGGCTGTCCGTCCACTGCGTAAGGATTTTCGATATGAGCCCACTGGTTGTTGAGCATCAGGCCGTTTGAGCGGAAGAACTTCCAGCGGTGCCACTCAGGGAAGTCTACTGCAGTAGCTCCTGCAGGAACATCCTCATCCAGAGGCTGGTTGACATCGACATTGTCCATGTGTACCCACTGCCCATTGACACCTACGGTATAGTAATAGCCAGTGTCGCTGGAATCAGAGCTTACGCTTACAGGGGTGCTGCCGCCAGTGGTAGGTGTATCGCCACCTGTACCGGGATCGTCGGTGCCGGGCTGGTCGGGATCGGTGGTAGTATCGTCAGTCTCCCACATAAGCATGAAGGGGCTGAATGCCAGATCGCCCTTGGTAAAGAACTTTATGCCCTCAGCGGTCTTTTCCATCTTAAGGTCCACATGGTCCTGAAGCTCTGCTCCCGATATGGCAGTCGCTACTGCCTCTGCACCGTCGTAGTTGGTCTCTCTGTCAAGGTCCATGAAGTGAACGAGCTTAAACTCAGTATCCTGGTCTGTGCCATCGGGGTAAGGCCAGTATACATAGGTTCCTGTAGCACTCTTTACCCAGGCGTTGCCGTTTTGCGTATCTACCAGATCAAGGAACTTAAGCTGGGAATCATAACCCTGGGCCTCTGCCTGTTCAGAGGTCATGCCATAGGCCTTTGCAAATGCTCTGTCCTCAAGAAGTGTGATCCTGTTATCCTCGTCCTTGACATCATCCACCAAGAGCCTAACATGATCGGGATCAGCCGTAGCTCTGTCCTCGTCTCCATTTGTGAAGAACTGAACAGTGCCATCCTCTCCAGGCATGGCAGCTGCTCTGTCAGAGGCATTTTGAGCCACTGCCTCGGCCTCGGTATCTACCAGTTCTCTGGTAGTGTCCGTATCATTTGTCACCTCTCTTACGGTAAGGTCTCCTGACTCTACCTTTACGAAGTAATCAACATCCTCTCCTGTCTCGTCATCAACCGCATTGATACCTATGCTGTTTATCTCAGCATTACTAAGAGAATTGATCGTTACATAACGGTCTCCGTTATCAGGATTCTTAATAAGGCCAGTCTCTGCATCCACCTTATAGTTGCCTTTTCCTTCAAATGCAGGCATGGCGGCTGCTTTAACTGCTATAACTATCTTGACCTCATGTCCAAGACCTTCCTCGTCATTATTTACGAGAACATAATCCTCTGTAGCCTCATCGGCATAGACATAGATCGGTTTGAAAAGCGTACTAAGACTGTATCCAAGCTCTGCTCCACTGAAAGAGTGTCCATTAAGAGTTACTTTGTTGATATTTGACTCTATTACAGCTCTATTCAGCTCTTCTACTTCAAGCTCAAGATTAGGAAGTCCCGTGGTCTCTCCCTCATCATTAGATCCACCAAAGTAGATAGAGGTCTCGTAAGGTCTGAGTGTGACCACCCTTTCCTCAGAGTCGGGAACATGATCGTTGTTTTCATCCTTTGCCCATACGGCAGAGAAGTAATTGTCAAATGCTGCAAAGTCATCTGTTACCTCTGCTCCCTCAAGGGTATCGGAATAATCAGCTCCACCATATTGCCAGCCAGTAACTGTCCAACCGTCTACGGAAATGTTGTCCATGGAAGGTGCCGGCTTATATGTTTCTCCCTTATCTAAAGCATACCAGAAGATAGCTTTCCTTCCATCATCACTAATGGTAACTGAGCCATCATCAAAGGAAGTAAACTGGGCTCCGTGGTCTTCGCCGTCAATACCGGTAAGTTTAAATGTTACCCTTACCTGAGCGTCGTCCTTGACACCATCATTGTTCTTGTCCTCTGCCCATGTAACATAGTAAGTATAGGACTCCTCATCACCCTGTACTGTAGCAGGCAGCGAAGGCTCCCAGGCATCAGGTATCCATCCATCCTTAGGAGTATCTATTACATTAGGAGGAGTAAGAGTATCTCCTGCTTGCCTCGTATATGTAGCCTTATAGGGATCTTCACTTGCTTCGAAATAGCCTCTGTCCTTCTCATCATCTTTAATAATGAAGTTGACTTCTATGGCTGCTTTCTTATATTCAGCAGTAAAGGTATTTATTCCAGGTTCTGCATTTGTTACATTAGTTGTACCTTTAAATGCATCATAACTGAGTCCATCTACACCTATCCAATCAACAAATATTTCTGAATCAGCTTCTACCTGAGGAGCCGCTTCAAAAAGAGCCTCTTTAACATTCTCGTTGATAAAGTTTAGAAGTTCCTTATCATCAGGATGATTACTATAAACAAAATCCTCTATCTCATCAAAATCAAATATGTCTTTCTTATTATAATAATATGTTACAGTACCATTAGCCTCGTCATGATATGCGCCACCAATAATAGTTGACTCATCAAAAGAAGCATCCAGATGATTTGCCTTATCGAGGTCAAATACTATCTGTATCTGCTCATAGTCAGGGATATTATCTGAATTATTATCCTCAGCCCAAAGAGCATATACTGTCTTATCCTCACCTATTAAAGTAACAGTCGAAACCTTGGCTTCTTCTGCATCCTCTTTGTCTGCAAAGGGCTGATCATGTAACTCTTCACTCCAACCTATAAGGACAGCCTTATCTTTAGTAAGAGAAACTTCCTCTACATCTACCAGGGTTATTGGTTCAGCATAATCCTTACTATATTCTTGCTGATTAGGAACTTCACCTCTTCCACCATTGGGATGATATGTAAGCTTTATGGTCTCCTCTGGTACATTAGACTCAAAAATGGCATAAATCTCTATCCGGTCATCACCTGATGACTGAATGAGCTCATTCAAATCAACTCTTGAATAACGCGTTCCACCATCATTCGGGTTTCCAACATACCAGATTATGTCATACTTAGTAGAGTCAAGTTTAGTATCTTTAAATATCTTGGACTCCATTTCATTCAGATATGCATCGCATTCTGCCTGAACATTTTCTTTGTTTACAAGTTCTGTCAGTCTAACGTGCTCGAATTCATAGGGATTCTGTCCTATTTTATCAGGATTCTGATAACGAACATCTATCTGAATCATATCCTTCTTATGTACTTCAACTCTTGCATCTATATGCCAGGTAGGAAGGTTTTGTCCGCTGCGATCGACAGTACCCTCTATCGGCTGGTAGTTCTCATCTACAGCTCCAGAAGCAATAGTATATATCTCCCAAAAAGTCTCATACGTATTGGTTGACTTTTTTTCTTCTTCTGTCAAATTCTTATAGTAAGGAGATTCTACATTATAATATTTCTCACTATCTATGGTGAGCATAGGCCAGCCTTCTTCATCATAAACGTCCTGATTATTGGAGAAATAAGGCTCTTCTCCAAAATCTATAAGGCCACGCCAGGAATTAGCTATTTCCCCTCTGAAGCCAGACTCATATTCGCTTGCAGGGCCAAAGGGAATAGTTCCTTTGCCCCAGTAAATACAGTCCTCAGCATTAGTGCTTCCTAATGCCGTAACAGTAGGATCCTTAGCTACATAAAAATAAACAGGTGAGCCTACTAATTCAAGAGAGAATTTTTCTTCTTTGGTTTCCGTTACATATCCAAAAAAAGTATTAGAATATGTATGTTTTAAAGCAATTTTCTCTATTTCTTCATATATTGATTTAATATTATTACTGTTATCATTAACAATTTTGACAGTTAAAGTTTTTTTATCAGTATTATCTAACTCAATCCAGGAAGGCTTGGAAGTAACGTTTTCATTATCATTATCTATTATTTCCCATGAGTGCTCGGTATCTGACCAAAATCCAAAATCTTTACCTACTATACGATCTTCAACCCTTACCTGAAGCTCTATGACACCAGCATCTGCTATCCTTGCCTGCTGCTTTCTAACACCGATCAAAAAGCTCGAAAAGTGATCAGCTTCATAAACTATCTCCTCAGCCGGCTCAAATTCCTCTACGTTTACATCGTTAGTCTCATGATCTACATGAATGATGTCTATCTTTTCAGCAGACTCAGATACATCCTCTATCCTTTTTCCGGAAAACTCTACAGAAACACTGCCATTTTTTGCCCAGTCATTTGGAAGGACTTCACCGTCTGCATCATAAAGAGTTATGTCGTATGCATAAACTTCCTCATACTCCTCTAACTCTTCCTCAGATACGCCTTCAACGTCCTCGGCCTTTATCTCTTTTATCTCAGCAGTAGTTCCATCAGGAAGGACTCCTGCCTCAGCATAAATGGATATAGTTACTCCATTTATAGTCTTCTTATAATTGAAGCTATGAGATTTTGTCTCTTTTTCCTCCTCAGTTTCATCCTCACCTAAGAGCTCCTCACCCTCAAGCTCACCAGTGAGATCCTCATCCTCATCTATCTCAGCCTCGTCCTCCACCTCGGCGAACTCGACATCGATGTGGGTGTCGGTCATGACATCCTTTATGGTATAGCGGCACGCACCAGTAGACTCGTTTTCACTGATGGGCTCAAGCTCCTCACTGTCTACCGTGACGGAGGCTATCTCGTAGCCATCCTCAGAGGTGACTGAAAAGCTGAGGTTATCGCCTGCCTCTATCTCATCCTTTACGGAGATACTTCCACCGTCCTCAGGAGTCAGCTCATAGGAGACGCTGACGTATACGGTCTCATCGTCATTTCCTCCGTTTCCGTCTCCTTCGTCGTTTTCGTTGCCATCATCATCTGAGGCGTCGGGATCCTTCGCATTGCCGGGAGAGGCAGCATCCGTATGCTCCTTTATCTCCTCCGTATCCTCCTCGGATCCTTCCTCGTTTTCTACCACATTTTCTGTTGTCTCTACATTTGTTGTCTCATCTGTGGGAGGCACGGTAGCCAGCGCACTCGTGGTGCTGCTGAGCAGCATGACCATAGCGAGGAACATGGCCAGGCTTCTCTTTACTATCCTTTTCATATCCTTTCCTCCATAACCCAGGTTTAATGCTTATTACTCAAAATAGACAATAAACCATCGTATTTACTAAAAATTTTAGTTCGGTATTTGTTATTAGTCAATAATTATGGAGGTTTTTGAGCAATAAAAATACACCGACCGGACACATTTATATGTCAGATCGGTGTTTTGTAAGATTTTTGTCAGAAATATGACAGATTTTAGACTGTTATTAATCCCTTAAGGTATTTTTCTACATTTATATAAGTTATATCATCTACTTTCTGGTCCTCTCCCCGGTATATAACAGCCCTGGAAGCGATAGGGCCATAGCGATGCTCGACTGCTGCACATTTTTCTTCATCCTTCAGATGTCTGTACTGCTCAGGCACAGCCTCCCTGCTGTGTTTGATCTCATATATGCTGCAGACACCCTTCTGCGGATCAGCTACCACCATATCAAATTCTCCTACTGGGAACTGAAGCACAAAGATGTCCTTTTCCTTGTATGCAAGCTTTGTCTCCAGCAGTACTATGTCTTCCATCATACGTCCCCTGATCTCACTTCTTATCCGTTCTGTCACAGCATTTCTTTCGGTCAGGGAGAGCTCACTGAACAGCTGGTCCTCCATAAGGCTCTTTATCAGCGCATCTGCCTGAGCATATCTCAATCCGGGCTGCGCTATGACTGTCCTGCTCCCTCTTTGATTCACCTCTGGCAGGCTTGCAACATCTATGTACTCTATAAGATCAAGCAGATGGAGATACTCTCTGATCTGCCAGGCACACTCATCATCAGGCTCAAGGCTCTGCTCGTCCCTGTTCCTGATCTCAAGCAGCTGCATAAGTCTGGATGTAACTGTATCTACATCTATGCGATCAAGTATATCCGTAGGCTCGCTTCTGTCCCTTCTCAGATTTCTTGCAGATATGGCAAGATCTGATGATCTGAAGTCTCTTGTAAGCACTTCCATGGTGAACCGATGATTCATATCCTCTACTACTCGGTTTATGGCACTGGTCAGCTCATCCTTTTCATATAATCTTTGCAGTGCCCTGAAATGTCCGCCACCCTGATAGCATCTGAGACTGTGCTGTATATTATGAGCTATGGCTGTATCTACATATTCATCCGCCCTCTCCTTACTGGCAAAGGTAGAGGTCTCATTGTAATGCATACCTCCAAGGCTCATGGTCCCCCCATAGCGTATATATTCGTCTATACCCTTTATGCCCAGCACAGTCTCGAACTCTCTGTAAGGTATGAATGTAGTGTGAAGCATCTCGCAGCGATCGTACAGCTGCTCATCCTCCGTAAACAAAAAGCCCAGCGAATCAGTACCTGAAAGTACTATCTTCATGCCGCAGGCGGCAAATATATCCGAGAAAAGCGCTGCTCCTTCTATAAAGTCCTCCATGAGAGTGACCTCATCCATAAAGACATATCTGAAACCTTCCTTTTCAAGATAACGAAGATCCCTGTTGACTCTGGCCAGATCGTCCCTTGCCGTTATCTGTATAAATGCAGCTTTTTCAATGTCCTCATCTGACATATCCCAGAGGATCTGCCTTATAAGCGTCGTTTTTCCGGTACGGCGCAGCCCATAAAGTACGAACACCTTATCAAAGCTATCGCCATAAACATACTCCTTAAGCCTTTTATAGCCTTCTCTTTTTTTATAATTACGAACTGAAAATGCATATGTCCTGAGCTCTTTCCCGATCCTGACGTGAGTCTCAAAAGCATGCTCCTGTCTGTCCGTGGTATTCTCCTGTCCCATAGATCCAGATACACGGCCAAGCTTTTCGAGCTCTGCCTCCAGCTGTTTCCTTGACTCTATCTTCCTCTTCAGTTCATCCACCTCATCAAAGGGTACATACTTTTCATGACGTCTTTTATCCTCCTGCCACCTGTGATAATAATATGTTTTCCCATTGATATCCTTTTTTGAAACCGAACCCTTAGGAAGCGCAGCTATCTTTTTTTTCAGCTCATCTATACTCATATGGTCTTGATCCGATCTCATACCGCCACCTCCTCATTATAGATAGATATATATTATTATACCCAATTATCCCATAAATTCAAGCTTGTGGGATAATTGGGTATAGTCATCATATCAGCCGTTGTCAGGCCCGCCGTGGCCCTCCTTTTCGATCTTTTCCAGGGTCCAGCGGTCTATGGCCTCCCTAAGGGCGGTCAGGTATGTGGAAAAGGAGACGGCGTCCTTGCCGTAGGTGAGCTGGAGCTCGTACTCCAGGGGCAGCCAAGTATCTATGTCCGACTCGTCGTGGGCTATGAGGGCCTCCAGCTTATCCAGGGCCTTGTAGGTCCTGGCCTCCGGGGTCTCAAGCTCGATCATCTCCTTAAGCAGACCCAGCCACTCCTCTCTCTGAGCCTGCGGAAATGTCTCCACCCACTCAAGGTAGAGCTGCTCCTCCTTTTTCTCGTCCCCGTCGCTCTTCATGAAGGTAGGCACATCCCCTGTAAATGCCTCCCCCAGATCGTGTATGAGGCACATGCGTATGACCCTGTCCATGTCAACTCCCCTGAGGTCTCCCTCTCCGGTAAGCAGCATGGCCATGAGAGCTATGCGCCAGCTGTGGTCGGCCACGCTCTCCTTGCGGTCCGGCTCCGTATAGCAGTGCCTCGTCATGGTCTTTAGCCTCCCGGCCCTCTTAAGTATATCCAGCATCTCTTCAGGTCTCATATATGCTCCTTTCATCAGTTACAGCTTATAAACAAGCGTATTTTCCTGTTTTTATCAGTTATAACTTATATAATCCTGTTTTTATATCATTTTATCAGTTACAAATGTTGTTTGCAGTTTTACTACTGCCGTATATAATAGCACTTATGAAAAAGTACAGATCAAAACAGATAGTAACTCTCATAATCCTGGTCCTGCTGTTTTTTGCTTCCCGCTTTGACTGGGACAGCCTGGACAGGGGTGCCGGCCACGATGCAGGCGCAGTATCGCAGGAGGCTGATGCCTCCCATACCGGAGGCGATGCGGACTCTGGGCCGGGCGGTGAGCTCAGCGCGGAGATATTTTCCTTTTCTGAGATACCTCCCTACAGCGGAAGCCCGGTATATATAGTCAATGACGATGTACCCTTCTTTACGGAGAACGACATAAAGGATGAGCCCTACGAGAGCTTTTCGGAGCTCGACAAGCTTGGGCGCTGCGGCCCTGCCATGGGTATGCTGCATCGGGACATGATGCCTGACTGGGAGAGGGAAAATATCTCCTCCGTAAAGCCCACGGCCTGGCACAGGGACACCTATGATTTCATAGACGGCGAGCTGCTCTATAACCGCAGTCATCTCATAGCCTTCATGTTTACGGGTCAGGGAGCCAATCCTCTCAATCTGATCACCGGCACCCGCTATATGAATGCCACCGGCATGCTGCCCTATGAGGAGGAGGTGGCCGACTATCTGCGCTACAGTGACGACTATGTGCTTTACCGTGTCACTCCCTACTTTGAGGGGGACGACCTGCTTGCCTCAGGCGTGCTGATGGAGGCAAAGTCCGTCAGCGATGACGGAGATAGTCTGCAGTTTTGCATATACTGCTACAACGTGCAGCCCGGCATAGGCATAGACTACTCAGACGGAGACAACTGGCTCCTCGATGACGAGGACCTCGACAGCCGGGAGTTCTGAGCTGGGCTTACTTTTATCAGGACCCGCTGATCCCGTGGCCTCCAAAGGCCATGTGACAGCGGGTCCTTGTCGTCTTATTTGGCGTGATAGCGATTTGCTTCGGCATCGCCCTTGTCGTAGGACAGGCTGACACCTATGATGCCTATGAGTATGATGACCACTCCAACTGCCTCCACCATATGGAAGGTCTCATGGAGCAGGAACACTCCCGCCAGTATGCCCACCACAGTGCTGAGGGTACAGGTGGAGGAATATACTGCAAAGGGCAGGTTGGCTGAGGCATAGGTCATGAGCAGGAAGGCTACGACGCAGGAGCCTATGCCCATGTACAGAAGTGATATGAGGAACCCGGGGTCATCAAGTCCTGCCAGGTAGGTGCTGAGAGGCGATGTGCTCAGGTGCTTGCCTATGGACAGTATGTTGAAGAAGACCGCTCCCATGGCTGTGGTCAGATATATGATCTCAAAGGATGAAAACTCCGCCGAGGCCCTGCGCACCAGCACCCTGTTTATGGATACTGCTATCATGGTGCCTATGATGAGTATGAGCCCCAGACTGGTAAGTCCGCTCTCTGACTTGTCCGCCAGCGTGGTGACGAACACTCCTGCCACGGTCACCAGCACGAACATGAGCTGTCTCCTGGTGGGGTACTCATGATTTATGAGCGCAGAAAATATCAGCATGATCACCGGGAGCAGACTGTTGTACATAGCTATCTGGGATGAGGGCGCATAGGTTGTCGAGGTAGTCTCTATGATCTGACTGATCATGGGATTGAACAGTCCGCACAGCAGTATGAGACCCACGGGCCTTCCCCGATAGTGGGCCTTCTGTATGCCAAGGAGCAGCACTACTGTAAGTGCCAGGAACCCGAGCCCGAAGCGGAAGGACAGGAACTTGATCGTATCCTGATCCACTACTGCCATGCCCATCTTGATGAACAGTACGGCAAAGCCAAATATAACCTGGGACGCCAGATTTGCTATCAGCGGAAAATATCTTTTCATACGGCTGTCTTCCCTTTCAGATGATGGGATCATTGTATAATATATTGATATCGACCGCAACGTGCTTTCTAAATGGTTTTATCACGCAGAAATGTTTATCTCACCGGATTGACACCGGCAGAGGATTTAGGATAAAATAAAGTAGACTTTATAATTTCGTAAATTTGAGGAGGCGTTGCTATGCCATATATCGAAAGAGCTTTGGAACGTAAATTTATGCGTATGTCTTCCTTTTTCAAGGCAGTACTTGTGACTGGCGCACGCCAGGTAGGAAAGACCACCATGCTGAAGCATCTGGCAGAGGGGCAGGGACGCACCTATGTCTCCATGGACAACACCATGGCAAGGGCCCTGGCCCAATCTGATCCCGTATTATTTTTCCAGACCTATAAGCCTCCGATCATCATTGACGAGATCCAGAAGGCTCCTGAGCTTTTTGAACAAATAAAACTCATATGTGATGAGACCGAAGAAAAAGGGCTTTTCTGGCTGACAGGCTCTCAGCAGTATCAGATGATGAAAAACATCCGTGATACTCTGGCAGGAAGGATAGGCATACTTGAACTGTACAGTTTATCAAAGGCTGAAGTGGATGGGACCATTTTTACTGATAAGCTTGACTTCTCTCTTCAGTGTCTTTTGGACAGGCAACGATCGGCCAAAAAGCCCGATATAGTGGATATCTTTGAGCATATCTGGCGAGGTGGGATGCCTGATGTATTAAAAGCAGACTCTGAGCAAAGACAGGAATATTTCAATTCCTATATCGAGACTTATCTCATGAGGGATGTGGCAGAGGCAGGAGGTATAACCGATTCCATTCGCTTCCGTAGATTTCTTAATGCCTGTGCTGCCCTGACCGCTGAACAGGTAAACTATAAGGCTCTGGCTGAAGCAGCTGAGATCTCACAGCCTACAGCCAGGGAATGGTTACGCATCCTCCAGGGCCTTGGGATCATCTATCTTCTGCCGCCATTTGCGAACAATGAGCTGAAGCGTCTGACAAAGACTCCCAAGCTGTATTTCTGCGACACCGGACTGTGTGCCTATCTGTCCATGTGGCTTACCCGTGACACGCTGATGAATGGTGCCGTAAGTGGACATTACTTTGAAAACCATGTCGTAGTCGAGCTCCTGAAGAGCTTTTCATACTCTTCAGACAAAGCAAATCTGACATACTATCGGGATTCAAATTCAAAGGAGATAGATGTGATAGTGGAGGAAAATGGATATGTCCATCCACTGGAGATCAAGAAAGCTGCAAGTCCTGATCGCAGAGAGATCAAAAAATATGAGGTCCTTGACAAGACCAGTCTGCAGCGAGGCAGCGGTGGCATCATCTGCATGTGTGAGGAAGTGATACCCATAGATCAGAAAAACTGCTTTATCCCCTGCAGTCTCATATAAAAGCTGTTATATCATTCCGGAGGCACCCATATAAGGTGGGAAGACTTCCCGGTAAAACAGCCCCGGCAGCTGTCCATCACTGAACAGCCGCCGGGGCTTATATAGACCTTCTCCTGCTGCGATCCTACCGCAGCTTCATTTTTCTGTCACTTCAACGATCAGAAATCTACTTCCTCATCGTAGTAGCATGCCTTGAGCAGCTTCTCCATGACCTCGGGTGTGATGGCACGAGGGTTGGAACCTGTGCAGGCATCGCCTACTGCATTCTTGGCAACCTCGGGAAGCTTGTCGAGGAATTCCTTCTCATCGATGATGCCGCCCTTGTAGTCCTTGATGCAGAGCGCTATATTGAGCTCCTTGTCGAGCTCTCTTACACGTGCGATGAGCGCATCCTTGAGCTCCTCATCGGTCTCTCCCTTGAGTCCGATGTAGCGTGCGATGATGGCATATCTCTTGAGAGCCTCGGGATCCTTGGCATTGTATGCGATGACCTTGGGAAGATACATGGCATTTGCTGCACCGTGTACGATGTGTCCGCCTGTATATGCGGCACCGGTCTTGTGTGCCATGGAGTGAACTATGCCAAGCAGTGCATTTGAAAATGCCATACCGGCAAGGCACTGTGCATCGTGCATCTTCTCGCGGGCTTCCTTGTCGCCATGATAGGACTTAACAAGGTACTCGTTGATGATCTGCAGAGCCCTGATAGCCAGAGGATCTGTGTACTCGCAGTGGAGTGTGGATACAAATGCCTCTGTTGCATGGGTAAATGCATCCATACCGGTGTTTGCGCAGAGCTCCTGAGGCATGGTCTCAGCTATCTCGGAATCAACGATAGCAACATCGGGAGTGATGTTGAAATCTGCCAGAGGGTACTTGATGCCCTTTGCATAGTCAGTGATGACTGCAAATGCCGTTACCTCTGTAGCAGTGCCGGAAGTTGAAGGTATAGCGCAGAACTTTGCCTTGGTACGAAGTGTGGGGAAGCTGAAGGGTGTGATCAGATCCTCAAACTTGGCATCGGGATACTCATAAAATACCCACATGGCCTTGGCTGCGTCTATGGGTGAGCCGCCGCCGATGGCTACGATCCAGTCGGGCTGGAAGTCCTGCATGGCCTTGGCGCCCTTCATGACTGTCTCAACTGAGGGATCGGGCTCAACGCCTTCAAAGGTGATGACCTCCATACCTGCCTCCTTGAGGTAGTCGATGGTCTTCTGAAGGAAGCCGGTAGCTCTCATGGAATGTCCGCCGGTAACTACTATAGCCTTCTTTCCGGGAAGGTTCTTAAGCTCGGAAAGGCAGCCTGCGCCGTGATATACGTCTCTGGGTAATGTAAATCTGCTCATGTTATCTGACCTCCTGTCAAATATAAAAAATATGAGGAAATGTTACCTTTGTTCATAAAGTGTTAATAATTTAACATTTGTGTTAATGATATCACAAACTATATCGTCTTTCAAGTCTCTTCCTCATGTGTACATAAAATAGTACAGCCCATGGCAGTGCTGTATATGACCGTGCTCCTGACCCTCCTGCCGGTCAGCTTCTGAAGGGCCCTGCGATAGAGCTCAAGCTGGAGCCCATACCTCTCTATGAAGGCCTCTCTGTCAAACAGCCGGTCCGTTTTATAGTCCACTATGCTGAGCTCCCCTGCCTCATCGGCATAGAAAGCATCCACTATGCCCTGAAGGAGCTGAGGCTCATGACTCCCTGCCTCGGGCATGAGCTCATCTGCAGGAAATGTAGCCATGAAGCGCTGCTCTCTCCAAAGCTCACCTCTGCGGGCCGCTGCCGCCATGGCTTTCGCCGTATCGCTCAAAAGGAAGGCCTTAAGCTCCTCATCAGATATGAGATAAAGCTCCTCACCTGACATGAGTCCCTGAGACCTTATCCTTTCCTTTTCTGAGGTCAGGTAGGCCCCCACCTCCGTCCCCTCCGGAAGGTCGGCAAAGCTAAGGAGCTGCATCATGCGATGGAAGGCGTTGCCGTAGGCAGTACCGCCTCCGGAGCGTCCCAGGGGAAGCACCTCCCTCTCAGGATCCAGGCCCTCACCCTCCATGGCGTCATCATCGTAGTCCGCCTGCGCCCTCTTGAGCTCGGATACTGATACCTTGGGCGGAAGACCGGTCTCTGCGGCAAATCGGTATGTCCTGCCCAGGGCCTTCCTTATGCGCTCCGTCCTTTCCTCCTGCCCTGCTTCGGCTCTGGTCCCGCCACAGTCTCCGGCCAGAAGCTCCCTTATGAGCGCCTCTCTCCTGCCCTGCTCATCATGAGCCCTGGCAGTCTGGATATCCTGGAGCTCAAATACTGTCCGCAAGCTGAGGGCCATGCTGTCACCACCCGTTGCCCCGCTCATGAGCACCAGATCAAGCAGGGAGCCTGCTGAAAGCAGTACGCTCCTGGGCACCCTCCTGTCAGCAGAGGGCATGCCTCCTTGGTTTCCGATCCCCATATCCGCGGCTCCCAGCTTTTCCAGCTTCCTGTCCATGTTTTTGGCTGCCGCCGTCATGATCAGCTTTTCCCTGGCCCTGGTCATGGCCACATAAAGTATGCGCAGCTCTTCGGCCAGGCTTTCCTCCGTCAGCTTCTGCTTTATGGCAGTCCGCTTGAGCCCGGGGTAGCGTATGCGCTTCTCGGTATCTATGTAGTCGGCTCCCATGCCAAGCTCGCTGTCCATGAGCACATCATCCCTCCGGTCCTCCCGGTTGAAGAGCTTGGCCATGTTTGCCAGTATGACTATGGGGTACTCAAGTCCCTTGGAGCGGTGTATGGATATGATCCGTACCGTATCCTCCGCTCCTGAGGCCTCACCGGCCTCGCCATAGTCAGTATCGTATCTCTTAAGCATCTCTATGTATCTGACAAAGCCGGACAGGCTGCGCTCCCCGGTAGCTCCATAGGCCTCTGCCCTCTCAAGGAGCATGTCCAGGTTCCTCCTGCGGGTCCTGCCCAGGGGCAGCAGCCCTGTCTGATCGTAGTAGCCTGTCATGGCGTATATACGATCCAGGAGCCGGTTTACCGGGAGCATATCCGAGAGCTCCCGAAGCTCCATAAGCCTTGAAAGGAAGCTGCCGCATTTTCTGTATAGCTCAGCTCCTTCTGCACTGTATAGCTCAGCTCCTTCCGACCCGGCGGACGTGGTCGCCTGGCCCGCACAGTATCTCAGGGCCTTATAAAGATCCGCAAGTCCCGTCTCTCCGGGAAGCCGCTCGCTCTTCTCCTCCAGATCCCTGCTCCTCAGCCTCTCATCAAAGGCTATCCTGATCCTTGCCAGCTCCTCGTCAGAAAAGCCGCCTATGGTGCTGCGCATGACCGCAGCCAGCTCTATGTCCTGACGGGGATTGTCTATGACGCTCAGGCAGGCCAGCATGGTCTCCACCTCAGGGGCGGAAAAATAGCCGTGGGAGGATTCCGTATATGCAGGTATGCCGTGTGCATTGAGCACATCCACATAGGTGTCTGCCCTCCTGCCGGGTGCCCTGAGGAGTATGGCTATGTCCTTATAGGATGCCGGCCGCAGTCCGCCATGCTCGCGGTCCGTGACCATGAAGCCCTTATCGGGCTCGTCTTCATTTACCAGCTCCCTGATCCTGGCTGCTATGAGAGTGGCCTCAAGCTCGTCCGTGTCTGCGTCCTGCTCCTCATCTCCCGTCTCAAGAAGCAAAAGTTCCGTACCGCAGTCAGTCCTGTCCTCGTCAAATGCCGCCCCCTGCCAGAGTCTGGCACTGTCATCGTAGTCTATGCCGCCCAGGTCCTCTCCCATGATGCCTGAAAATACATCATTTACCGAGGCTATGACCTCCGGGCGGCTGCGGAAGTTGCGGTTCAGGTCTATGCGTATGCCGCCCTGTCCCCTTCCGTAGCTGTGGTACTTCGACATGAAGAGCTCCGGCTTTGCGAGCCTGAATCTGTATATGCTCTGCTTTACGTCGCCCACCATAAATACGTCAGGCCTTCCGAACCTCTCTGCGGAAAGGGCCTGCAGGAGAGCCTCCTGCACCAGATTGGAGTCCTGGTACTCGTCCACCAGTATCTCGTCATAGCGTGCCGCCAGCTCATCGGCTATGGCAGAGGGACGCATGCCCTCATCGGTCTCATCATAAAGGACCCGGAGGCACAGATGCTCCATGTCATTGAAGTCCACTATGCCGCGCTCCCTCTTTTCCGCCTCATACCTTTCCATGAAGCGGGAGGTAAGGAGGGCCAGCTCCCTTATGTAAGCCGCAGAGCCCTTTACGGTCTCCCCAAGGAGCTCCGGCGACAGGGCCAGCTCCTCCCTGAGGGCCTTCAGCCTGTCCCTGGCGGAGTCTATGCACTGCTTTACGGTATCCTTTTTCCAGGGATCCACATCCTTTCCGCGCACTGCCTTGAGGCGTGGAGCCGTATAGCCATGCATCAGGCCATAGAGCCCGGTGTAGTCCCCCGCCCCTGCCAGCCTTCCATATACTGCCATGAGCTCCGATATCGTATCCCCATAGGCCTGAGGTCCGTCCTCCTCTGAGCACAGCTCAAGGCACTGCTCAAGGAGCCTGATCCTCTCCTCCGAGTCCTTCCTTATGGACTCCAGGAGATATCTGAACCAGGGGAGCTCCTCGTAAGCTCCCTCAGCCTCAGACCCGCTCTCCTCCAGCATGCGCTTAAGGAAATGCTCCGGCCAGGGGTCTCCCTGTATAAATGTAAATGCAGACTCTATCATGTCAGAAAGCTTCTCCTCGCTCCGCCTGCTGGAAAAGCTCTCGGCAAAGTCCATAAAGTCCCGGTCTCCCGAGGCATAGCATTCCTCCAGGAGCTCAGAAAGCACATCGGCTCTGAGCACCTTGAGCTCCCCCTCCTCGGCAGTCCGAAAGCCCGGATCTATGTCCAGGTCCTGGTAATATTCCTTTATGAGCCTGCTGCACAGGCTGTCTATGGTGGAGATGTCAGCATTTTTAAGGAGCAGTCTCTGCCGTCTCAGATGCTGAAGCATATCTCCCTCCTCCATGCCATCCATGCGGGCAAGGAGGGCCCTGGATATACGGTCCCTCATCTCCTCTGCAGCCGCCCTGGTAAAGGTCATGACCAGCAGGCGATCAAGGCTCAGGGGTGCCTCACTGTCAGTCAGCCTCTCTATGATGCGCTCGCAGAGCACGGCGGTCTTGCCGCTGCCTGCAGCTGCCGAGACCAGTATGTTGCTGCCTCTCTCCTCTATGACTCTTTTCTGTTCCTCAGTCCACTGCATGTCCTTCTCCGTCCTCCCCGAAAAGCTCAGCCCGAAGCCTGTCGGGAGAGATGCTTCCAAGTCTTCTGTAGCCGTAGCCCGGCAGCGAGGTATCGAAGCCGCATACGCTGTGATACGGGCAGTAGTCACAGCCCGTCCTGCCTCCCAGCCTGTAGGGCCTGATATCTATGTCTCCGGAAAGTATGTCCCTGGTATCATCCTTTATCCTCTTTTCCGTCCTCTCCATGAGGCGCAGGAAGCCCTCGGTCCCGCAGACCATGGAGGACGAGGGCACTATGCTGCCCTCCTTGAGCCTCACTGGCACTACGCCTGAGGTAGCCGTGCTTTCAGGGCCCAGGTCCTCATCAAGGCTCTTCAGTATGTCCGGATCCGAGTTTGTAAGCCCGTTCATGCGGAGCTCAGACAGTATGCCGTCCTTTGCCCGGTCCTCCGCTCCGTCTCCCTCCCCTGCGGTCTCATAGCTGACCACCGGGTCGTCGATATTATAATAATAAAGTCCTGCGGGCAGCACCCTGCCTCCCTTTCCTCTCCGTCTGGCCTCACCTATGGCAGCATCCATATAGGTTATGAGCTGCATCTGAAGTCCATGATATATGAGGGAAAGGTCAAATCGTGTCCTGCCTGATTTATAGTCTATGACTCTTACATAGGTATCGATGCTGTCATCACACACGTCCACCCGGTCTATGCGTCCATGAAGCTCAAGTCCCTCATCCCTGAGCCTGAAAGGAAGCTCACAGGAGAGGGTCCGGTAGCTGCCCTTCCTTGACTGAGTACGCAGGGCCCAGAGAGTACGTCTGGTTATCCTGCCCACCTTTTCCTTAAGGAATACATTGCGGGCGCTGGCATTCATGATGCTGCCGTTGTATTCGCTGCTGACCTCCTCGACCGCAGCCCTGCCTATGCCCTCAAGCTCCTCCTCAGACACATCCCTCAGCTCAAGTCCCTGCTCACTGAGCCTTCGGAAGCTGAGCTCCAGGGCTGCATGATAGAGGTTGCCCATGTCGGCTGCCTCCACATCATACTCCTGCCTCTCCATGAGCCTGAGGCCATACCTGAGGAAATGCGCATAGGCGCAGCGCTCGAAGCTCTCCATACGGGTGACCGAGCCGTAGAGCACGCCACCATAGAGCTCCCTGGCAGTCTCTCCATCCATGGGCGCTCCCTCATACCTGAACAGGGCCTCCTTAAGCAGTGTTCCGACCCTGTCCCTGGTCCTTTCATCACCGGAAAGGAGATCAAAGAGTGCCCTGAGCTCCTCCATGTCCTCTCCCTCCTTCATGAGGAGTCCGGAAAATGCTGAAATGGCATCCTCATAGGATGCATAAAATGTCTCTCCATCAGCGGGCTCATGCCTTTCCCCAAGCTCTCCTATGAAGCCTGCGGGCCGAAGCTCCCTGCCCTCCCGGTCCTCCCTGGGCCAGGAGATATAAAGCCTGTCCGAGGGCTTATGGAGCAGAAGGTAGAGATAAAAGTTTTCTGATGATACCAGCCTTGCTGACTGGGGTGCCAGACTGAGCCCCAGGGCAGTGAGCTCGTCCCTCTCCTGCTGGGTAAATATGCCCCTCACCTCAGAGGCCCTCGGTATGAGTCCGTCATTTGCCCCCAGTACATAAAGCTGCCTTATGCCGTCAAAGCGGCTCCTGCGGATATCTCCCACGGTCAGCATGTCCATGCTCTGGGGAATCAGGGCTGCCTTGAGGGACGACAGTCCCGCATCCAGAAGCTCTGCAAAGGCCTTTATGGAGGACCGCTCCTCTCCCATGAGCTCTGACATGCGCTGAAGGAGCAGCAGACACTGCTCCATGAAGCTCTCCTCCGCTGCGGCTTCATTTACATAGCCTGAGCTCCTGAGCCTTTGACAAAGCTCCCGGTCCGCCGTCTCCGCTCCGGCTGCATCCATATAGTTTTTAAGGGAAATGGCATAGTCCCCTATGGTCCTCTGCTCCCGAAGCCTGTCGTGAAGCTCCAGCACCGGCTTCATGAGCGTCTCCCTGTAGGCATTGAGTCCGTCCAGATCCAGCCCCTCCGCTCCCCTCCAGGTGTCGGTAAAGGGAGCCTCGCAGGCCCGCCTTCCTCTTATGCCTCTGGCTCTTATGTAATTGTCAAATATATCCGTATAGACTCCTGAGCTGTCCACAGCCCTCTTTATGAGAGGATTTTTGATGTATCTGCTCAGGTCATCGTATCTGTATCCCTTGATCACAAGCTGCAGCACCGCGTGAAGCAGGGATGCGGAGGCAGACTGATCGGAAGAGGCATTTTCATCCATAAAGAAGGGGATGCCGGCCCGGTCAAAGGCGTTCCTGATCAGGTCCCTGTATGTGGACTGGTCGGATACCGCCACTGCTATGTCCCTGTACCTGCAGCTCTCATCCATGAGTACCGTCTTTTTTATGATACGTGCCAGCTCCTCGGTCTCTCTCAGGGGATCCTCAAAGTCGCGGACCAGTACTTCCGGCGAGGTCCTAGTCCCATCGAGGATCAGATCCTCTCCATGGGCTATGCCGCCCCGGTCTCCCAGCTCTCCTATGCTGCTTATGCTGTCCCGGCTGAGCCAGTATATGTCCGTGTCAGAGCCCGCGTCCCGGCTCCTTCCGGGGCCCAGCTCTGCCTTCGGTATGGTCACTGCAAAGCTGACCCGCTCCGCCTGATCAAGTATGTGAGCTATGATCCTCAGCTGAATGGGGGTATAGCCCGTAAATCCATCAAAATACACCCGGCTCCCTCTCAGATACTCTGAGCGGGGCAGCAGGGAAAGGAGCAGCTTCGGAAGCTCCTCAGGTATGCACTCTCCCTCCCTTAAGAGGTCACTGAAGCACTCATATATGGCTGCTATGTCAGAGAGCTTGTCTGAAAGCCTCCTGGACACGCCCTCCCCGGAGAGCTGCCTCAGCCTGTCCGTATCTATGTCATACTGGCAGAACTCTGCTATGGCCTGCTTGATCTCCTCCATGAAGCCCTGACTGTCGGTCTTCCTGGCATAGATCCTGAGCTCATCCTTCTTGAGCCTCATGGCCTTCCTTATGAGCAGGGACTTGGTCATGTCGTCCAGTATGTCCGGCTTTTTCACCCCAAGTTCTGAAAATACCCTGTAGCTGAGCAGGGTAAAGGACAGGACGTCTATGTTGAGGATGCCTCCTCTGGGACTCATGGCGGCAAGGGCCTGCTGTGCCCTCAGGGTATACTGCTCGGGAACGAACAGATAAAAGGACTGCCCCGGGCATCTCAGGCTCTCCTCTATGAGCTCCTTATAGATATGTGTGGTCTTTCCGGAGGCTGCCCCTCCAAGGATAAAGTCGTACATGCCGCTCCTTATCTTAAAAAGGTTGGGACGATATACTCATCCCAACCTTTTGATCAAATATGATATGCTCCGGCTTCCGGATCAGGCCGGAGGTCCGCTGGTGAGTCCGGGTATCAGATTTCCAAAGGAATCATAGGCATTTGACACATTTGAGCCTGTGATGATCTGAGATCCGCTGCTGCTCACCGTAGGCGATGTAGCCGTTATGACGGAGCTGCCGTTGGAGGCTATGCTGCCGCTGTTTACAAAGCCGGGACCATAGTTGGAGGAAGGAGCTCCTCCGTTGTTTCCGCCCGTATATACCGGTGAGGAAGAAGGTCCGCCGTTGCTGCCCACTGCCCCTGAAGGACCTGTGGCCGCAGTGCCTGAGCCGGTCACTCCCGTAGGTGTGTTGCTGTTCGTCACATTGCCTGAGGGCGATGTGGTGTTCGTCACGCTGCCGCCGGTGTTGCTTACCGTACCGCTGTAGGCTCCGTTCTGATCGAAGCTGTAATTGATACCGTTGATATTGAGAGTCGTGTTGGCGGCCATGGCTCCGTTTGACTGGAGATAATAGTATACTCCGGTGGAGTTGTCCTTGATCCAGCCGGTCTGCATGATTCCGGAATCATTGAAATAATACCAGGTACCGCCTATCTGCTTCCAGCCCTTGGCCATGGTGACGGTCTGGGTGTCGCAGTAGTACATGGTGTTGTCAGTATTGTTGCGGAGCCAGCCGGTCTGCATGGCGCCCGAGCTGTCCAGGTAGTACCAGTTGCCGTTTATCTGCTGCCAGCCGGTCTTCATCTTGCCGTCCGTGCCGCAGAAATACCACTTGCCGCCGACCTGTACCCAGAGATTGATGACGCATACGCCGTCGTCAAGGAAATAGTACCAGGCCCCATCTATCTGTCTCCAGCCCACTGCCATGGCACCGGACTCCTTGAGATAGTAGTACTCGGTCACTCCGTTGTTCTGCTGGTTGTGCCAACCGGTCTTCATCTGGCCGCTCTGGGTGTCCAGATAGTACCACTGTCCGTCCACCTGCTTCCAGCCCGTAGCCATGGTACCGTCACCGTTGAAATAGTACCATACGTTGTTGATCTTCTGCCAGCCGGTGACCATGTAGCCGTTGGCATTTATATAATAATAGGTATAGCCTCCGCTGTTGTTTGCCATGCGGAGCCAGTTTGAATAGACGCGCTGATTGCCATTAAGATAATAATATCCGTTGGCGTCCTGCTGCCAGGCAGCTGTAGCCGGCACTGTCATGAGCATGGCAGTGGACAGGCCCAATATGGCTGCAAGGACTCTGAACCTTTTTTTCATAACCTTAAAAGTCCCCCGATCACATGATAATGATGGTATATCTCACTATTTTCATATTATAATACAACATCTTGCATAATGTATATCTTTTTTCCGTAGCTTTTATAAATATTTATTTACAAGTCGTGTTCATATTTCCCGTCAAGGTCAAATTTTTGAACAGAAACTATGGCAAAGAGACATTGTCCGTGCTATACTTTGGCGTATAACTATGGCGGAAACGGTTAAGGTAAAATCAGTTTACGGCGAAATTGGTTTAGGGCGAAACCTGTTTAAGACAGGATCGGTTTTACACTTAAACTCCGCAGACAGAAGGATCATGGACAGAAAAGTATATATATTGAGAAAAATATATGAAAATGCAGACAGCTCAGGCAGCTCCAAAGGGAAGTTGACCCAGCGGGACCTGGCAAAGGAAGCCGGCATATCCTTGGGAAAGGCCAATAAGCTCATAGTCCAGTGCCGTGAGCAGGGGCTCCTTGCGGATGATGCAAGGCTCGGCTATGTGCTGACAGAGCAGGGGCTCTCCTATCTGGCTCCCTATAAGGTCGAGAAGGCAGTCATACTTGCGGCGGGCTTCGGCTCCCGCTTCGTACCACTTACCTACGAGACTCCCAAGGGTCTCCTTGAGGTCTTCGGAGAGCCCATGATAGAGCGTCAGATAAAGCAGCTTCATGAGGCCGGCATCACTGACATAAGCATCATGGTGGGCTATCTCAAGGAAAAGTTTGAATATCTGACCGACCTCTACGGAGTGAAGCTCATATACAATCCCGAGTACTCCACCAGAAACACCATATCCACCGTATTTTTTGCCGCCTCCGAATTTGAGGGACACAACACCTACATACTCAATTCCGATAACTGGATCAGGGAAAATGTCTATCATGGCTACGAGCCCGCAGCCTGGTACTGCGCCCAGCATGCGGAGGGCTCCTGCTCAGAGTGGGTGCTGGAGACCGATGGCCATGGCAGGATCACTGATACCTATCCCGGGGGCATGGACTGTGACTACATGTACGGCCCTGCATACTTCTCCCGGGAGTTTTCAGCCATGTTCATGCCGGTGCTCAGATACTACCACGACATGCCGGGCACTGAGCAGTACTACTGGGAGCATGTGCTCATGGAGATGCTGGAGGGCCGGGCACGAAAGCGTGTCACTGCTTACTTTGGCAACATCAGGGGCTCCGACCGCTGGAAGGATGTGGAGATGTATGTAAATCTCCTTCCAAATGATACGGTATATGAATTTGAAAACCTCGAGGAGCTGCGTCTCTTCGATCCCAAATATCAAAATGACTCCGGCTCCGAGGCCATGCGGCTTGTGAGCCGGGTGCTTTCAGTCCCCGAATCGGAGATAGTACGCATAAAGCGGCTGAAGGCCGGCATGACAAACAACTCCTGGCTCTTTTCCGTAAGAGGCAGGGACTATATCTGCCGTATACCGGGCGAGGGCACGGAAAAGCTCATAAACAGGCACCAGGAAAAGGCTGTCTACGAGGCCATAGCCCCGCTATGTATCTCCGAGGAGCTCGTCTATCTCGATGAGGAGACCGGATACAAGATATCCCATTATTATGAGGGCTCCAGAAATGCAGACTCAAAAAATGAGACAGACATGCGCTGCTGCATGGAAAAGCTCAGAGAGCTCCACAGCTCCGGGGCCCGGGTGGAGCACCACTTTGACATAGCCGAGCGCATAGACTGGTATGAGGGCCTCTGCCTGGAGAGCAGCCCTGTCGGAGCCATACCATTTTCCGACTATATGGATATAAGGGAAGCTAAGGATCGGCTCTGTGCATGGCTTCGGGCAAAGCACAGGCCTGAGGTGCTGGCCCACATAGATTCGGTACAGGACAACTTCCTCTTCCTTCCCGGTGCAGACATATCTGAGACTGAACGGGATCCGAGCCGGATCAAGCTCATAGACTGGGAATATGCAGGCATGTGCGATCCTCTCATGGACATAGGCATGTGCGCCATCTATTCCTATATGGATCAGGCGGGCGCCGATCGCCTGCTTTCCTGGTATCTCGGGAGAGAGCCCGAGGACGAGGAGCGAAGGCTGGTCTACGCCTACATGGCCCTTGGCGGCCTCCTGTGGGCCCTCTGGGGAGTGTATAAGGAAAACCTGGGGGTACAGTTCACGGATTACACCCTCAAGATGTACCGGTATTTTAAGGATTACAGTAAAAAAGCTCTTTGATGTTGTATTTCCTCCCGACTTGGACTATAATATCGACAACAATATCATTTCTCACCACTGGTGAGCTCTTGGCAGAGTAGGGATATATGTGTAAAAGTGCCGGAAAGACGGGGAGTTGCTTTCCGGACGAAGGGGCTCAGCGCCATAGGATATCTCATGATATCGCAGGGCATGTGACAGAGCCGCGCAGTATCTATCCCGCATCCCGCTGCCGCATTCATGGAGTTTCGGATCGGATGATGCGGCCTCCTTCTATGCGGCATAGCTGCCGTTATGAAAGGAGGTTTTTTTGATGTCACAAAAACAAAATAAGACTCTGAGGATCTGCTGCGTAGCACTGTGTGCAGCCATGTACGTGCCCATGTCCATGTACCTTGCAGTCAATATAGGCACGGTACGCATATCCTTTGCATCCCTGCCCACCGTGGTCATGGCCCTGCTCTTCGGGCCGGTGGATGCCGTGTCCACAGCTCTCATAGGCGAGTTCTGCAAGCAGCTGCTAACCTATGGCATAACCTATACCACAGTATTTTATCTCATACCTCCGGCACTGCGAGGCCTTTGCATAGGGCTTTTCACCCTGGCCATGAAAAAGCAGGGTAAGCGTCCGGAGCAGTACAGATGGATACTCTATGTGGTATGCTCCATAGCAGCTACCCTGACCACCATAGGCAACACTCTGGTCAACTGGCTGGACAGCATACTTTTCAACTACTATACTCCCGCCCTCATCTTCGGAGGCATGGCTTACCGCTTCGTCATAGGCATCATAACTGCCATAGTCGTGGCCACCGTAGCCATACCCCTGGTTAAGCTGCTCCGTAAGCAGCCGGCACTCAGATGACATGAAAAAGCCTGCAGCTCCTTAGGTCTGCAGGCTTTAATAAATCGCAGCATAGTCAGCTCTATGCCAGCTGTCAGTTCTTCGGCACCACGGCAAAGAAGCGGAGCTCCTCCGTGCCGTCATTTATGATGCTGTGGGTATGTCCTGTAGGGCAGTAATGGCAGACGCCGGGCTCAAGCTTATCCTCGCCCCCATCATATATGGCCCTGCCGGTACCGCTCAGGATATATACTATCTCACTGTCATCTATATGAGTATGCAGTCCTATGCTTGCTCCGGGCTCCAGGCAGAGCTCCATCACACGGTTCTGGCCGTCATCATAGGCCTTCATGACAAGAGTCTTTTCTCCTCCCTTGAAGTTTTCCTTTTTTTCTGCCTCCATCTTCCTGAAATCTATGTTCATGACCTGACTCCTTTCATATACAAGCGGGCAGGAAGCCTGTTCCTGCCCACTTAAAAGTATCGATATCGCTTTTGGCTTAGTTTGCAGCACTTCCTATGCAGCCAAACATCTCGCACTTAGCCTTGACCGTAGCCATGATGGCATCGGTGCCGGGCTTGAGGAGCTTACGGGGATCAAAGCCCTTCTTCTCGTGGTCCTTGCCTGCCTCGATGTACTCTCTGGTGGCCTTGGCAAATGCCAGCTGGCACTCGGTGTTGACATTGATCTTTGATACTCCGAGGGAGATGGCCTTCTTTACCATGTCCTCAGGGATACCTGTACCGCCGTGAAGCACCAGAGGAAGATCTCCTATCTTCTCCTTGATGGCAGCCAGGGTATCAAAGGAAAGTCCCTGCCAGTTCTCGGGATATACTCCGTGGATGTTGCCTATGCCTGCAGCCAGGAAATCCACTCCGAGATCGGCTATGCGCTTGCACTCATCGGGATCTGCGCACTCGCCCTTGCCTACTACTCCGTCCTCTTCTCCGCCGATGGCGCCTACCTCGGCCTCTATGGACATACCATGCCCATGCGCCAGCTTTACCAGCTCCTTGGTCTTCTCGATGTTTTCGTCGATGGGGAAATGTGAACCATCGAACATGATCGATGAAAATCCTGCATCGATGCACTTCAGACATCCCTCATAGCTTCCATGATCAAGATGGAGCGCTACGGGCACCGTGATATCCAGCTCATCCAGCATGCCGTTCACCATGTTGGTGATGGTCTTGAAGCCGCACATATACTTGCCGGCTCCCTCGGAAACTCCGAGGATGACTGCGGTGTTGAGCTCCTGAGCCTCCATAAGGATAGCCTTTGTCCACTCAAGATTGTTGATGTTGAAATGACCTATGGCATACTTTCCTGCAAGCGCCTTATCGAGCATCTCCTTTGCGGGTACTAACCTTCCCATAATTATACCTCCTGGATCCTTATAAATTTACTTTATCACTGAAGACGCCCCGGGGCCTTCGCCCAGCAGGGCATCCTGAGCTCATACTCTCTTTGCAAGCTCTGCGGAAAGCTCCTCATATCCGGGCTTTCCAAGCAGTGCAAACATGTTCCTCTTGTAGCTCTCAACGCCCGGCTGATTGAAGGGATTGACTCCGAGGATATATCCGCTCACTCCGCAGGCAAACTCAAAGAAATAGAAGAGCTGGCCAAGGCTGCGGGCATCCTGAAGGGGCATGTTTATCTTCATGCAGGGCACATCGCCATCTGTATGGGCGATGAGGGTGCCGTTCATGGCTGACTTGTTGACAAAGTCCACGGTCCTGCCGGCAAGATAATTCATGCCGTCGGTATCCTTCTCCTCCTTCTTGAGGACTACCTCTGCAGGGCTCTCATTTATGTCGACCACGGTCTCCATGAGTATGCGTGAGCCGTCCTGGATGAACTGTCCCATGGAGTGCAGGTCAGTGGTAAGGTCTACTGCAGCAGGGAAAATGCCTCTGCGGTCCTTGCCCTCGGACTCTCCGTAGAGCTGCTTCCACCACTCTCCCACATAATGGAAGGAGGGCTCATAGTTGGCAAGTATCTCCACCATCTTGCCCTTGCGATGGAGCATGTTGCGGATGGCAGCATAGAGCATGGCATCATTGTCCTTATAGGGCTTCTCAAGGCAGGCTGTACGCATGTCCTGAGCACCCAGCATGAGCTGATCTATGTCCACTCCGGCTACTGCTATGGGCAGAAGTCCTACGGCAGTAAGCACTGAATAACGTCCGCCGACCTCGTCAGGTACCACGAACTCCTCGTAGCCCTCCTCATCTGCAAGGCTCTTGAGTGCTCCTCTGGCCTTGTCAGTGGTGGCATATATACGGGAGGCAGCCTCCTTCTTGCCGTACTTCTCCTCCAGCTTCTCCTTGAGCACCCTGAAGGCTATGGCGGGCTCAGTGGTGGTGCCTGACTTGGAGATGATGTTGACAGAAAAGTCCCTGTCTCCTATGACCTCAAGAAGGTCTGTCAGATACTTGGAGCTTATGGAATTGCCTGCAAAAAACACCTGAGGGAACTTACGCTGTCCCTTGTCGAGCACATTGTAAAAGCTGTTTGTCAGGAACTCTATGGCAGCTCTGGCTCCCAGATAGGAGCCTCCGATACCTACTACCACCAGCACCTCTGAATCAGACTGGATCTTGGCAGCAGCCTTCTTTATGCGGGCGTACTCCTCCTTGTCATAGTTGACGGGAAGATCCACCCATCCGATATAATCACTGCCTGCTCCGGTGCCCTCTACGAGCTCCCTGCGGGCAGCCTCAGTGATCTTTTCAAAATTGTCGATCTCTTCCTTTGAAATGAACTTAAATGCCTTGGAATAATCAAGGCTCAGCATCTGAGACATCTCAATACCTCCTGATGTGATGCGGCGCCGACGGACGCCTTGTTTATATCTTCACGATTCAGAGACATTATAACATAAGTTCCGGAAACAATATACTCAAATATTTTGCAGGCTATGATCATGCGTTCTATACACAAGTACATAAAGCTCCCCGGCTGTACCCGCGGGCCCTTTGCCTCTGCGAGGCGGCAGACACCCGCCGGGCACAGCCGGGGAGCTTCATATATACTTATGTCAGATCGCTATCCAGCTACCGAAAGACTCCATTTAAAAGCCGATACAATAAAAAAGAACCCGGTCATATCCGAGTGGGTGTCTGCCGCCCCGCAGGGGCAAAGGGCCCACCGGATATGACCGGGTCTTGTTCAGATGATATCCAAAAGCTGTGAAAATGCCGAGAGGTTGTAGTCCCCGGCCTTCTTCTCAGATGCATCCCCGAGGCAGGCCACCTGCATGCCGCCCGCATGCCCGGCCTGTGCTCCGCTCACCGCATCCTCGACCACCAGACAGTCTGCAGGGGCTTCTCCCAGCATGTCTGCTGCCTTAAGGAACACCTCCGGGTCCGGCTTTGAACGGCTGATGTTGTTGCCGTCGCTGACAGCATCGAAAAAGCCCGACAGGCCTATTCGCTCGAGTATGAGCTTCGTGTTTTTACTGGAGGAGCCTATGGCCAGCTTAAGTCCCAGCTCCCGAAGCCTTATCAGGGTATCCCTGACCTCATCCGACAGATCAGCAGTGCTCATCTTCTTAAGATACTCCCGGTAAAGGCCATTCTTCCTTTCCGCTATATCCTGCTTTCGCTCCGCTGACAGGGGCTCCCCATGATAGTTCTCAAGGATTATGTCCAGACTGTCCATACGGGAGACGCCTCTCAGCCTGTTGTTTATGTCTCTGTCAAAATATGCGCCGAGCTCATCGGCGACCTGCTTCCACGCCAGATAATGATATTCATCCGTAAAGCATATCACGCCATCAAGGTCAAATATGACCGCCTTAAACTTCATAACATGTCCCTTCCTTAAAATGAGACATGTGGTACGGTATCAGCCTGCCTGCAGTGCTCTCATATCCCCGTTGAGGAATTTGGATACGAAGATCAGTGCGGCCCCTACTGCAAGAGCGTTGCTGTAGGTATCATCTATGCTGACCTTTGCCTCCTCATTGCTGAGCACCGGGTGCCTCCTCATCTTCTCCTTGAGGAGAGGGAGGTCGTCCCTCAGGTATCTGGCCAGCTTTCCGCCTATGATGATATCCAGGTCCATACTGAGCAGTATGGTATCGAGGGCCTGTGCAAAATAATCAAGGTATCGGTCCCAGGCCTTGAGACAGAGCTCATCTCCCTCATCCTTCCTCCGGAAGAACTCCTTGAGGTCCCCATCCGTAAGCTCCGAAAGGTTTGACAGAGCGCAGTAGGCCGTCCAGCAGCCTCTGGCTCCGCAGAAGCAGCGCTTGCCGTTTGGATCCAGGGTCATGTGTCCGAAGGCTCCGGCCTTGCCGGTCCCCTTGAATATCCGGTCGTTGAGTATGACCGCACCTGCCACTCCATCGTCGGTCACGACTATATATACCGCATCGCTTATGGACTCGTTCCTCCAGAGAGCTCCAAAGCCCGCCGCCCGGGCACCATTTTCTATATAGACATTGAAATCAAAATACCTTTTTATGTTGTCGAGGGACACATTGTAAAGTCCAAGTACAGTGGCTCTCTCTATCATGTCGCCGCTGAAGGACACCTCGCCCGGGAACGATATGCCCACTCCCAGTATGCTGTCCCTGTCCATGGATCCGGAGATCAGCTCCAGTATCCGGTCATTTATACCGGACCAGTAGGCTGAGCTGTTTTTAAAATCCAACGAAAATGTCTTCGTCCGTTCAACATTTCCCTTGAGATCTATGACCACTATGTCCACATGATGGGGACGTATCTCTACCCCCACTGAGTAGAAGGCACTGTAATTGAAGGCTATCTTCCTGGGCTTCCGACCGCCCGAGGACTTGAGCTCCTCTCCGTCCACAAAGATCCCGGCCCGCCTAAAGAGCTGGAGCGCCTGATTTATGGTGGGAGCGCTGAGCCCCAGTCTCTCCTTTATCTCTATCTGGGTCAGCTCCTGCTCATCATACAAAAGCTTGAGTATCCTGCTTTCGTTTATGCGCTTGACAGCCATCGTATTTATTTGATCATTTTTCAGGATGTCCGTACCAAATGTCATAGTATCCCCCTGACAATGTATTCATTTATAAATCAGATTTGTAAAAGTATATTTATAATATAACAAATCCAGCTGAAAATGTACAATGCACAGGGGGAAGTTTGATCACACCAGGACCGAATGGTAGTTTCCTATCAGTCCTTTCCTTATCTCTCCATTCCTGTTTATAAAGTACAGTATCAGGTCTGCTATGACCATGGCTGAGTTGAGCAGATAGAAATACAACGCTATGTCCCTGGAGAAAAAGAGCTTGTGTACCACTCCAAAGAAATATGCCAGCACTATCATGCACTGAAACAGCAGGTTCTTTCCCTTGGTGGATCTGGTCCTCACACTGTTGTACAGGTTTATGGGCCAGGCGAAGCCAAAGCAGACTATCATCAGTATCTCAAATATCATAGGACGCCTCTTACAGTCTTGTGTCCCAGAGTCCCGCAAAAGGATCCACCGGGCTCACACCCTTGAAGTCGCTCCTGCCCATCAGCTTCTCCACCATGGCCTCCACCGCAAATTCATTGCAGGCATAGGCATTTACATAGGTCTGTACCATGGGCACATCCACAAGGTGATAAGGATTCGAGAAGGACAGGAACAGTGTGGGTATGTCCTTTACGTACTTGGGCGAATCCTCCCCGAGGAAGTCATCCCATACGAGCCTTATGGTGGTCTGGTTGCTTCCCACTTTCATGTTGGCAAAGTACAGGATCAGGTCTGTCTCCTGCTTGTACTCCTCAAGGCTCACTCCATTTCCGGGATAAGGACAGTCGTCAAAATATGAGACCTCAAAGCCCTCCTTCTCCATAAGGCTCTTGAAAAGCTTGACCTCGGGAAGATAATCGCCCTTGGGTATGCGCTCATTCGTACACTGTATCAGCTTGATCCTGCGATGCTTTGCGGGATCCAGCGGAAGCAGGGACTGTCTGTCCTTTACGAGAGTGATGTTTTTGTCAGCCACCTCTCTGCCTATGGCCAGATGCTCCTCACATCTGAGGATCTTCTTAAGTCCCTCCTCATCGGGAAGCTCCACAGGCTTATTGAGTCCGAGGCTTGCCTTGAGGGCCAGTATACGTGTCACGGCCTCGTCAAGTCTCCTCTCGGAAAGGAGCCCGTTTTTAAGTCCGTCAAGCATGTAGCCTATGTCTTCCTTCTGATCTATTGTGAACAGGAAGATATCGACTCCGTGCTCTATGGCTGTGGGAACGGCCTTGTATCTGGGCATGCTGCAGGTGAAGCCTACCATCTGGGTAGCATCGCTCACTATGACTCCATTGAAGCCCAGCTTGCCTCTCAGTACTCCCTCATTGAGCTCCCTGCTCAGGCTTCCGGGAAGTATGTCCTCATCCTTTATGTCAGGAGCTATGGACCTTGTGAGAGCGGGCTGCCTGATATGTGCAGACATGACCGTAGGCGCTCCGTAGTCTATCAGCTCCTTATATATGCGTCCGTAGGTGCTGTACCACTCATCAGCGGAAAGACTGTTGACCGTGCTCATGAGATGCTGGTCCCTGTAATCCACTCCGTCTCCGGGGAAATGCTTGATGGTGGTAGCTATATGTCTCTCCCTGCAGGCATCGATATAGCCCTTGGCCATGGCTATGATCCTGTCCGGGTCGGAGCCGAAGGTCCTGACATTGGTTATGGGATTTTCAGGATTCATGTCTATATCGATGATAGGCTCAAAGGTCCAGTTTATGCCGCAGGCTGCTCCTTCCTCTGCAGCCACCTTTCCCAGCTTATATTCCATCATGGGATCGTCGGTAGCTGCTGCGCCCATGGGGCTGGAGACATAGGTGCCGTCCGTCAGGCCTCCGTTTCCGCCGCTGCCTCCTCTCTCAAGGTTGCAGGCTATGAGGAGAGGTATCCTGGCCTTGCTCTGCAGCTCCCTCGATACCTCGTTCATGCGCTTACCCGGGAAGGGCCTGTACATGAAGCCGCCTATCTGTACGTTGTCAAAAAGCTTCAGCGGGTCCGAACCGGGCTTGTCCCAGAGGATATCACAGAACAGCTGTCCCACCTTATCCTCCGTGCTCATGCTCTTAAGCGTATCCTCGACCCATCTTACGCCCTCATCGTCAAGATAAAAGGGCTTTGCCTTAAGATCTATCATATTCGATCATCTCCTTTTATCCATTTTTATCAGTCTCTGTTCCTCATGCGGTCATAGATCCTCTCGGTGTAGACATCGAGTATGACTGCCACCAGGATGATGACTCCTTTTGATACCATCTGCCAATAGCTGTTTACTCCCATCAGATTTAGGCCGTTACTTATAAGTCCTATGACGAGACATCCGAACAGTGTACCTACTACTGTTCCGCTTCCGCCTCCCATGGGAGTGCCACCGATGACTACCGCAGCTATGATATCCATGACAGTATCCTGTCCAAGGCTGGTCTGGGCGCTGCCTACACGTCCGCAGCTTACCAGAGCTGTGATGGATATGGTAAATCCGAGCACCATACCTACCTTGAGCCTGGTCTTAGCCACGTCTATACCGGATACTCTGGCTGCCTCACTGTTTCCGCCTACGGCTATGACATCCCTGCCAAACTGGGTCCTGTTGAACACTACTGCTCCTATGAGGATGAAGGCCAGCATGAGTATGACACAGAAGGGAATAGGACCCACATAGCCCTGACCCATAAATACTATGGTGTCGTTGAGGTTGCCTATGGGAGTACCGTTACAGAGGAGCATCATGGCTCCCTTGTATATCTGCTGCATGGCAAGGGTAACAAGGAAGGGTGCCAGTCCGAACTTCGTGATGATGGTACTGTTCCACATGCCGCATACCACGCCTACCAGCACACATACTATAAGGATGACTACAAAGGGCATGCCTGCCTGGCTGAGAAGTCCGCTGACTATGCCTACCAGACACATGGTATAGCCCGCACTCAGGTCTACGCTGTCGCTGGCAAGGAGCAGTGTGTATCCTACACCTATGATACCGTTTGCGCTTATCTGCCTTGCAAGGCTCAGCATGTTGCCGGTGGTCAGGAAGGTCTCCTCCAGTACCGTCAGTACCAGTGCGAACAGGAGTACCAGTGTCAGTGCTCTGTTCTTAAGGAAAAATATCAACAGGTCATCCTTTGACCATTTCTTCTTTGCTTTTGCTTCCATCTTTTTATTCCTCCGAAACAGATGATGTGAGTCCGAACATCTCGCTCATGACCTTGTCTGAGCTGGTTCCGTCATTTCTGATGTGCTCTCCTACGATCTTGCCTTCCCTGAGCACCAGCATACGGTCACTCATGCCCATGACCTCGGGCAGATCACTGGATATGAGCAGTATGGCCAGTCCCTGGGCTGCCAGCTCATTGAGATATTCATATATCTCCTGCTTGGCTCCCACGTCCACGCCTCTGGTGGGCTCATCCATGATGAGCACCTTGGGATCCGTAAGCAGGGCCCTTCCTACCATGACCTTCTGCTGATTTCCTCCAGAAAGCGACCATATTGGCATCTGTATGCCTGCAGTCTTGACCTTCAGCCTCTTTGCCATGTTCTCGGCATCGGTGTTTTCCCTGTTCATGTCTATGAATATGCCCTTGCAGATCCTGTATAGATAAGCCAGTGTCATGTTCATCTTGACATTCATCTTTTTGTTGACGCCTCTCCTGAGCCTGTCCTCAGTCACCATGGCTATGCCGTTGTTGAGGGCATGTCTGGGAGTCTTGTTTACTACCTTCTTTCCCTCCAGCAGGATCTCGCCGCTGTCAACAGGGTCTATGCCGTAGATGCCGTCCATGATCTCGGTACGTCCGGCTCCCACAAGTCCCGCAAAGCCCAGGATCTCTCCTGCATGGACCTTGAAGCTTATGTCCTTATACTTTCCGGCCTTGGAAAGATTCTTTACCTCCAGCTCTACCTGACCGGGCTTCACGTCTATCTTGGGATAGATGTTTCCGACCTCTCTGCCAGCTATGTCGTTGATGAGCATGTCCATGGTCAGGGACTCAACGTTCCTTACGCTTATGGAATGTCCGTCACGGAACACGGTGACTCTGTTTGCCACCTCAAAGACCTCCTCCAGCTTGTGGCTAATGAAGATGATACTGGTCTTCCTGGCTGTCATGTTCCTTATGACCTTGTAAAGGACCTCTACCTCGCTTTCGCTGAGTGCGCTGGTAGGCTCATCCAGTATGATGACCTTGGGATCGTAGCTTATGGCTCTTCCTATCTCCACCATCTGCATCTGAGCCGTGCTCAGGGTCTTTACGGTGGCCCTGGGATCCACATTTATGCCATATTCGTCGAAAAGCTTCCTGGTAGCTGCCACTGCCAACTCAGGATCGTAAAGTCCGTTTTTGGAGAATTTCTTCACTCTGCCTATCCAGACATTGTCTGAGACTGTCATGCTGGGTACCAGGCAGAGCTCCTGATGGACCATGCTTATGCCCTGCATAAGAGCATCATAGGGTGACTTGGGCTCATATTTCTTTCCGAAGAGATACATCTCTCCGCTGGTGGGCTCATGTATGCCCAGGAGGCATTTCATGAGGGTGCTTTTGCCGGCGCCATTCTCTCCCGCCAGGGCCATGACCTCGCCTTCCTCAAGGTCAAAGTCCACGTCCGTCAGCGCATGGGTCCTGTAAAAGTTTTTGCATATCTTTTTCGCTTCAAATACTTTCATCTGATATGTCCCTTTCAAGAACTGTGGCGGGACAGCTATGCCCCGCCACAGATTCAATGGCTTCAGTCCAGGTCCTTATCACTCGGCCATGCCTGCATCCTCAAGCATCTGCTTGTAGGTATCAGGAAGTGCCATCTGATAGTAGCCTTCAACTGTCATGTTCTTGCTCTCGGGAGCCTCACCTGCAACTGCAGACTCCACAAATCCTATAGCCTGATCAGCCATGGACTTCATGTTCATCATGACGGTACCTGTGAGGGTGCCATCCTCAAGGAGTCCCTGTCCTACGTTGCTCAGGTCTATGGAAAGGATCATGTAGTCCTGAGGATCCTTGCCAGCTGCTGAGATGGCGCTTACTATGCCGCCGGCCATATCATCGGACATGGTAACAAAGCAGTTGATATCGGGATTTGCTATGAGGGCATCACTTGCTATGCTGTTTGCCTTGGTAGCATCATACTCACCGTAAAGATCTACGAGCACGTTGATCCTGTCTGCATACTCTCCGGTAAGCGCTGAGTCATAGAAGCCCTGGTATCTGCTCTCTACTGCAGCATTTCCGCTGGTTCCTCTTATGACGCAGACATTAAGTACAGCGTCGGGATTTTCAGCCAGATAATTGTTGATATACTCGCCCTGAGCTCTTCCAGCCTCCTCATGGTCTCCTGCAAGATACAGGTAGTAGTCTGACTCCTCAGCAGCGATGCTGCGTCCGCAGATGATGACGGGGATGCCTGCATTTGCAGCGTAGGAAACTGCTGCTGCGCTGCCCTCGCCGTCGCAGCCCATGATGACTACCACGTCCACACCCTGGGTGACCATGGACTCCATGTTGCTCATCTCGGTGCTCACGTCACTGTTTGAGTTAAGGGTCACATACTCATAGCCGTGGTCCTCACATGCTGTTTCAAAAAGTGTCTTCATGGTAGACATGGTGCTGTCGAAGCTGTTGAGCACGAAGCCTACGGTCAGGGGCTCATCTGAGGTCTCTGCCTCTGCTGCTTCTCCCTCAGCTGCGGTCTCTGCTGCAGTCTCGGCAGGAGCTTCTGTCTCCTTCTCTCCGCCGCTGCATGCAACAAGGCTCAGTGCCATAGCTGCTGCAATGATGAATGTCAATGCTTTTTTCATAGTTCCTCTCCTTTTTGAATGGTTTTATAAATATGTTTTATAAAAGTACTTTCTGCAGACATGGTAATTCCGGAAGAGGCTTTTGTCAATATGCTTTATAAAAGTTCTGTACAATTATACAATTTTTATCGAAGATTTTTATGCATGTTGCACTATTGCCAAATAACACATATATATAAGAAGCTCCCCGGCTGTGCCTGCGGGCCCTTTGCCTCTTACGAGGCAGCAGACACCCGCCGGGCACAGCCGGAGAGCTTCATATATACTTATGTCAGATCGCTATCCAGCTACCGAAAGACTCCATTCAAAAGCCGATACAATAAAAAGGCCCGGTCATATCCGAGTGGGTGTCTGCCGCCCCGCAGGGGCAAAGGGCCCACCGGATATGACCGGGTCTTGTTCAGATCTGTTTATTTGCGAAGGAATACGGGCATGCCAAATGCTGAATTGCCTGCTATATCGGTGGCCAGCACTCTCGCCCATTTCATACCAGCGGGGAAGTCAAAGTGGAAGGTCTCCTTGCCATAGGGCTTTGACTCGTCCGTCTTTATGTCTACTGTAGAGACATTCTCTCCGTCAGAGTATACGAGCTGTACGAAAGCCAGCGGGTAGGTCCAGCTGAAGGTGGCATCACAGGAGCCGTCCTTCATGTCCTGCTTCTCAAGCAGTATCTCTCCTGTGGAGTAGAAGTGCTTTCCTGCCCTGAGTGCATCTACAAGCGGCTGCCAGTTGTCTGCTCCGGGGAGCTCGTCAAGCTGTACATAGGTACAGTTGGTCATGGGATACATCTCCCAGTCCTCCTCGCTCTCGTCTACCTTTGTGTAGGTATCCAGCTCGCTTATGATATACCTGGGCCTGTCGCTCCAGTTGTTGATATCGTTCCATACCCTGTCCGTACGTCCGGAGATCATGGTGGGCACTGAGTTATCGGCAGGCAGCATGCGGCAGCCTATGCCGAACCAGCGCTCGTCATTGAACCAGGCTTCATTTTTGCAGTCGTAGGGGAGTCCGTCATTTGCCTTGGTGTCGGGGTGAGGCATGAGTATGAAGCAGTCCTCCCTGCG
>CALWHG010000009.1 GCA_944380315.1 uncultured Lachnospiraceae bacterium | reverse complement strand
GGGAAAGACTCAGGTCGGACAATGAGCTGTCCTCTGAGGTCTGGCTGTTTCCGGGGATGCCAAAGTCCGACAAGCTGGAGCTCATCATACAGAAGGCCACGGAGCTGAGGGTCAGCCATATAGTTCCGGTCATGACCAAAAATACAGTGGTGAAGCTGGATGAGCGAAAGCTGCCCCAGAAGCTTTCCAGATGGAGCTCCATAGCAGAGGCGGCAGCCAAGCAGTCAAAGCGCTCGGTCATACCGCAGATACATGGGCCCATGAAGTTTACGGAGGCGCTGGAGCTTGCAGAGGGCTTTGAGGTCTCTGTCATACCCTACGAGCATGAGGAGGGCATAGAGAGCCTCTGCGAGGCCATAACTGGTTTCATACCCGGAAGGCGCATAGGCATATTTATAGGCCCGGAGGGAGGCTTTGACAGGCTTGAGATAAAGCTTGCAGAGCATAAGGGGGTGCTGCCCGTGTCCCTGGGAAAGCGCATACTGCGCACGGAGACCGCAGCCATAGCAGTGCTTTCTCTGGTCATGATAAGGCTTGAGATAGCGGAAAACATGTTCAATAAGGAGGAGTGATCAATGTCCAGAATCGACGATATCATGCATTATGTCAGGTCCTGTGATGAGGAGCTGGGTGCAGCAGTTGAGAGGGAATGCAGGAGGCAGCGAGACAATATCGAGCTCATCGCTTCCGAAAACATAGTATCAGAGGCGGTCATGCTGGCCATGGCCACTGTGCCCACCAACAAGTATGCGGAGGGCTACAGCGGAAAGCGCTACTATGGAGGCTGCGAATTTATCGACGAGATCGAGGATCTGGCCATAGCCAGGCTCAGGAAGCTTTTTGGCTGCGACTATGCAAATGTACAGCCCCATTCCGGAGCTCAGGCAAATCTGGCGGTCCAGTTTGCCATACTGGAGCCCGGTGATACCATGATGGGCATGAGCCTGGACTGCGGAGGACATCTGACTCACGGATCTCCTGTAAATATATCCGGAAAGTATTTCAAGATAGTGCCCTACGGAGTAGATGAGGAGGGCTACATAGACTATGATGAGGTGGAGCGTATAGCCATGGCTGAAAGGCCCAAGCTCATATGTGCCGGAGCCTCAGCCTATCCTCGTGTCATAGACTTCAAGAGGTTCAGGGAGATCGCGGACAAGTGCGGAGCAGTGCTGTGGGTGGACATGGCTCATATCGCAGGTCTGGTGGCTGCGGGACTTCATCCCTCGCCGGTACCCTATGCCCATGTGGTGACCAGCACTACTCATAAGACCCTCAGGGGACCCAGGGGCGGCTTCATACTTTCTGATGCTGCCACAAATGAGAGGTTCAACTTCAACAAGGCAGTATTTCCCGGTATCCAGGGAGGCCCCCTGGAAAATATCATAGCGGCCAAGGCCGTATGCTTCGGCGAGGCCCTTAAGCCCTCCTTCAGGGAGTATCAGGCACAGCTCCTTAAAAACTGCAGCGCTCTGGCGGATGCACTTAAGGAGCAGGGCTTCAGGCTCGTGTCCGGCGGCACCGACAATCATCTCATACTTGTGGATCTGACGAACTTTGACATTTCCGGAAAGGATATGCAGAACCGCTGTGATGAGGTGCATATAACCCTCAACAAAAACTCCATCCCCAATGAGCCCCGTTCGCCCTTCGTTACGAGCGGAGTGCGTGTAGGTACCGCAGCAGTGACCTCCAGAGGCTTCGTGGAGGAGGATATGCCGGTCATAGCTGAGTGCATGCGTATGGTCATAACTGATTTTGACCGCAAGGACGAGATCATAGCCAAGGTCCACAGCCTCTGCTCAAAGTACCCGCTTTATGAGGACTGACAAGGGCCAGGGACTGCAGGAAAGAGGATATATCATAGATGAGAGAGATATATTTTGACAACGCCGCGACCACCAGGGTAAGACCTGAGGTCGCGGAGCTTATGATGAAGGTCATGACCGAGGATTATGGAAATCCTTCGGCGAGACACATCATGGGACTTAAAGCGGAAAAGTATATAAAGACTGCCAGGGAGCAGATAGCCAGGACCCTCAGGGTGGATCCGAAGGAGATATATTTTACCTCCGGAGGCACCGAGTCAAACAATCTGGCCCTCATAGGCACTGCCCTGTCAAGACAGAGGAGGGGCAGGCATATCATAAGCACGGGCATAGAGCATGCGGCGGTCTATAAGCCTCTGGATCTTCTGAGGGAGCAGGGCTTTGAGGTGACCATACTCCCTGTGGATGAAAAGGGACATATAAGCCTTGAGGACCTTCGTGCTGCCATCAGGCCCGATACCATACTGGTCAGCCTCATGTATGTCAACAATGAGATAGGCAGCATAGAGCCCATAGCTGAGGCAGGACGGATCATAAAGGAGGCCAACCCGGAGTGCTATTTCCATACGGACACCATACAGGCCTATGGAAAGCTGAGGATAAGGCCACGGGAGGAGCATATAGACATGCTGTCCGTAAGCGCCCATAAGATCCACGGGCCCAAGGGAGCCGGCTTCATCTATATAAGTGACAAGGCAAGGCTCCATCCCATCATACTCGGAGGCGGGCAGGAGAGGGACATGCGCTCGGGCACGGAAAATGTTCCCGGCATAGCGGGTCTCGGACTTGCTGCTGAGCTTTACTACAGGGAGCATGATGCAAATGTGAAAAGGCTGATTTCCGTAAGGGACAGGCTCATAGACAGGCTCTCCGTCATGGAGGGAGTCAGGGTCAATACCGGAAAGGACGAGGGCTTTGCGCCCCAGATAGTGAGTGCTTCATTTTCAGGGGTCAGGGCAGAGGTGCTGCTTCATGCCCTGGAGGACAGGGGCATATACGTGTCCTCGGGCTCGGCCTGCTCCTCAAATCACCCGGCAGTCAGCGGCACTCTCAGATCCATAGGACTGGAGAGCAGTCTGCTGGACAGTACCCTCAGATTTTCCTTTGGGCTTTACAGCGAGCCTGAGGATGCGGATATATGTGCAGACGTGCTTTCGGAGCTGCTGCCCATGCTTCGCAGATTTGTAAGAAGATAGGAGACATATGTTTTATCACAGCTTTTTGATCAAATATGCCGAGATAGGCACCAAGGGCAAGAACCGTTACATCTTTGAGGATGCGCTGATGCATGACATCAGGCATAAGCTTGACAAGGTAGAGGGAGAATTTGCCATACAGAAGGAGCAGGGACGCATATACGTCAATGCCAAGACAGAATATGAGTACGGCGATGTCATAGACGCTCTCCAGAGGGTCTTCGGTATAACCTCCATCTGCCCCATGATGCAGATAGACAAATGCGACTATGAGGAGCTCAGACAGAGGGTGCTGGAGTTCGTGAAGGAGGAGCATCCCGAGCAGAGCTTCAGCTTCAAGGTCCATGCAAGGAGGGCTGATAAGCATTATCCGGTCAACTCCGATATCATAAATGCGGATGTGGGCTATGACATACTCTGTGCCTATCCTGAGGCGAGGGTGGATGTGCATCACCCGGACTTCATAGTCTATATCGAGGTCAGGCAGAAGATAAATGTCTATACCAGGGTCATACCCGGAGCCGGCGGCATGCCCATGGGCACCAACGGCAAGGCCATGCTCCTGCTTTCAGGAGGCATAGACAGCCCCGTGGCAGGCTATATGATAGCCAAGAGGGGCGTGGTCATAGAGGCCGTATATTTCCATGCTCCGCCCTACACCTCCGAGAGAGCCAAGGAAAAGGTGGTGGAGCTGGCAAGGCTGGTGGCCAGGTATTCAGGCCCCATCAAACTCCATGTCATCAACTTTACGGACATCCAGCTCTATATATATGAGCAGTGCCCCCATGACGAGCTCACCATCATCATGCGCCGCTATATGATGCGCATAGCGGAGCGTCTGGCAGAGGCAGATGACTGCATAGGCCTCATAACCGGTGAATCCATAGGACAGGTGGCATCCCAGACCATGTTTTCGCTCCGTGTCACGGACGAGGTCTGCGAGCTTCCCGTATACAGACCCGTCATAGGCTTTGACAAGCAGGAGATAGTGGACCTGGCAGAAAAGATAGGGACCTTTGAGACCAGCATACTGCCCTACGAGGACTGCTGTACCATATTTGTGGCCAAGCATCCCGTGACGAAGCCGAACCTCAAGTCCATCCAGAAGTCAGAAAAAAAGCTCGCCGAGCGTATCGACGAACTCTTTGAAAAGGCTATAGAAAGCGATGAGATCATCTGGTGCGATAAATAAGTCTTACTCTATGATGTAGGGCTTCAGCACCTCAAGGATCTCATCGAGCTCCTTGTCAGCGTGTATGTTGAGTGATATGGGCTTGGAGAGATCCAGTGAAAAAATGCCCATGATCGACTTGGCATCGATGATATAACGTCCGCTTACAAGATCAAAGTCGCAGTCATAGCGATTTATATCATTAACGAAAGACTTTACACGATCGATGGAGTTGAGTGAGATCTTAACGGTTTTCATGTCTTACCTCCGTGCATTATTAAGTATTTTGAAAAACTTTACCTGACTAAATTTTACCATGTAGAGGGGTAAAGTCAACATTTTATTATGGACAAAAACGGGTGCAATATCATGAACCATACCTATGCCATACACACCCTCGGGTGCAAGGTCAACACCTATGAATCAGACGCCATATGCGAGGCCCTGGAGGAAAGGGGCTTCGTAAAGAAGGATTTTTCCGAAAGCGCTGATGTATATATCATAAACACCTGCACCGTGACGAACGTGGCAGACAAAAAATCCCGGCAGATGCTCCACCGTGCCAGGAAGAAGAATCCGGACGCCCTGATAGTGGCGGCAGGCTGCTATGTGAATGCTGCCCTGCAGAATGACAGCATGAAGAGCCTGCTTTCAGACAGCTCGGTGGACATCTTCGTATCAAACAAGGACAAGGCCTCCATACCTGAGCTCATAGAACAGAGGCTCGGAGACAGGGCCTGCGGCAGCTTTGTGGCAGCTCCTGAGCCTGTGGCAGCGGAGCAGGGCTTCGGCATATCCAGGATCAGCGGACATACCAGAGCCTTCATGAAGATACAGGACGGCTGCAACCAGTTCTGCAGCTATTGCATCATCCCTTATGTGAGGGGCAGGATACATACCAGGCCTCTTGAGGACATAGTGGAGGAGGCCAGGAGGCTTTCTGACAGCGGCATAAGCGAGATCGTGCTGTCAGGCATACATCTGAGCTCCTATGGCAAGGATCTGCTTGCAGGCGCGCCTTCGGAGGAGTCAGGCAGGGAAAATGTCTCCGGACGCATGAGTGACGACATACTCAGCGGTCCTGATGCACCGCTCATCTCGGTGGTGAGGGAGCTTGACAGGATACCGGGCATAAGACGCATACGCCTTGGCTCTCTCGAGCCCAGGCTCATGAGCGAGGGCTTCGTGCGTGAGCTTTCGGGCATAGAAAAGCTATGTCCCAGCTTCCATCTGTCCCTTCAGTCAGGCTCGGACAGCGTGCTGAGACGCATGAACAGACACTATACCACGGCAGAATATGAGCAAAGCTGCGGCCTGCTCCGTAAGTATTTCAGGGATCCTGCCATAACCACGGACATCATAGTGGGCTTTCCCGGAGAGACCGAGGAGGAATTTTGCGAGACAGAGAGCTTCATGAGACGCATGGGCTTTTATGAGGCAAACATATTCAAGTTTTCAAGAAGGGCAGGGACCAGGGCTGACAGGATGGAGGGCCAGGTGCCCGAGGACATAAAGACCAGAAGGAGCGAAAGGCTCATAGCCATAGCGGATGAGCTTTCCCACGATTACAGGGAGCAGTTCCTTGGCAGGAGGCTTGAGATCCTGACGGAGGAAAAGGTCTGCATAGGAGGCCGTCAGTACATAAGCGGATATACGAGGGAGTACCTCAGATGCCTCATGGAGGCGGGAGACATTGGTCAAAATGAACTCATATCCGGAACTGCGAAAGAAATATTTAATGAAAAAGCTATAGACGAATATATAGTTTTGGTTTAAAATTATTTCAGTTGGAAAAAGGACGTGATGACATGAGCGATATTCAGAACACACAGATCATAGGTCAGATAAAGGAAGTAGCAAAGCCCAACGTGAGCGATGTGCTTGCGCAGGTTTATGGTGCTCTTGTTGAAAAGGGCTATAACCCCATCAATCAGATCGTTGGATATATCATGTCGGGAGATCCTACTTATATCACCAGCCATAAAAACGCAAGGAGCCTCATAATGAAAGTAGAGCGTGACGAGATCCTTGAGGAGCTGATGGCAGCATACGTGGAGAGCAGGCTCTCCTGAGAGCCGGACAGGGCGTGACGCCCGGAAGGCCCTTCTGCTGCAGGCAGGATGTGAGCGGGATATATTTGATTTTTTCAACATGCCGGTATCTGCCGGCATGTCGTTTTTGTGTCATATGGGAAGGATCATGGGCCTCGATTATGGCAGCAGGACAGTCGGAGTGGCTTTAAGCGATGCCCTCGGACTTATCGCGTCGCCGTATGAGACTATCACAAGAGAAAAGGAAGGGAAGCTGAGACCTACCCTCAGGCGTATCACTGAGATATGCAGGGAGGAGTCAGTGGAGCTGATAGTGCTCGGGTACCCGCTTCATATGGATGGGACCGAGGGAGAGAGGGTCAGGAAGACCGAGGATTTCCGGGACCTGCTCCTTTCGCGCCTTGAGTCGGAGGGGCTGAGCCCCGGGATCGTGCTGTGGGACGAGAGGCTTTCCACGATGGAGGCCATGGACATACTCTCTGAGTCAGGGGTGCCTGCTCAGGAGCGCAAGACCTATGTGGACAGGATAGCGGCAGCGCTGATACTGGAAGATTATATGAAAAACGGAGACAAGAAGGATGGAAGATAAGATAATCATGATCATGGATGACGGCACCGAGGCAGAGTTTACGGTGCTTGAGACCACTTCTCTGGGAGGAGTGGATTATATACTTGTGACTGATGCTCCTGAGGATGAGGACGGAGAATGCTACCTCATGAAGGATATGTCTGAGCCCGAGGATGAAGAAGCTCTCTATGTGGACGTGGAGGACGAAGAGGAGCGTGAGGCAGTCATGAATATATTTGAAGAGATGCTGAAGGACGAGATAAGTATTGAGAAACAGTAAAAGAGGAACGATGGAAGAGAAGAAAAAGGATAACGGAACGGAAAAGAAAAAGGACAGCAGGACGGCCGGAAGGCCCAGGAAGAGGACCGAGACGAAGCAGGAGGGCAGGACCAGGGACGTGAAGAAGAGCTCCGCTCCTGCAGATAAGGCCGGTGAGAGCCCTGAGACCAGGTCTCAGTCCCGTACGAAGGATCAGGGAAAGACTCAGGGAAGGACAGCCCAGAGCGGACAGAGGTCAAAGGCTCCGGCCAAAAAGACCAGAGGCTTCCTTAAGAGAGGACAGAAAAAGGCAGCAGAGCACGTAAAGATCATACCACTGGGAGGACTTGAGGAGATCGGCATGAACATCACCGCCTTTGAGTATGGTGATGATATCATAGTCGTGGACTGTGGCATGTCATTTCCAGAGGAGGAGATGCTGGGCATAGACCTGGTCATCCCGGATATCACCTATCTGCGTGAAAACGAATCAAAGGTAAGGGCATTTTTCATAACCCATGGACACGAGGACCATATAGGAGCACTGCCCTATGTGCTTCGCAATCTCAACCTTCCCGTATACAGCACCAGGCTGACCATAGCCCTGATATCCAACAAGCTCAGGGAGGCAGGGCTCCTGGAGAGCGCCAAGCTGAACGTGGTACAGCACGGGGATGTCATAAAGGCGGGAGCCTTCAGTGTGGAATTCATAAAGACGAACCATTCCATACAGGATGCCTCGGCCCTGGCCATAAGGTGTCCTGCGGGCACCATACTCCATACGGGAGACTTTAAGGTGGATTATACTCCGGTCTACGGAGATCCCATAGATCTTCAGCGCTTTGCTGAGCTCGGAAAGGAGGGCGTGCTGGCCCTTATGGCCGACTCCACAAATGCCCTGAGGAGCGGCTTCACCATGTCTGAGCGCACCGTGGGCAGGACCTTCGATGCCATATTTGCGGCCCACCAGGGAAAGAGGATCATAGTGGCTACCTTCGCATCAAATGTGGACAGGGTACAGCAGATCATAAACGATGCGGAGAAGTACGGCCGTAAGGTGGTCATAGACGGAAGGTCCATGGTCAATGTCATAGGCACGGCAGCAGAGCTGGGATACATACGCATAAAAGAGGGCACACTGGTAGACATAGATCAGATAAAAAATTATCCTGACGACAAGATGGTGCTGGTCACCACCGGCAGTCAGGGAGAGCCCATGGCTTCCCTTTCCAGGATGGCCAGCGGACAGCACAGGAAGGTGAGCATAGGCCCCAATGACGTGGTAGTGCTCAGCTCCACCCCCATCCCCGGCAACGAAAAGGCAGTGGCCAAGATCATAAACGAGCTGGTCCAGAGGCAGGCTGAGGTCATAAATCAGGATACCCATGTATCAGGACACGCTTGTCAGGAGGATCTGAAGCTCATATATGCCCTGGTACGTCCCGAGTTTGCCATACCCATCCATGGTGAGTACAGGCACAGGCTTGCCCAGAAGACCATAGCGGAGGATGTATGTGTGTCTCCGGACAACATCATCATGGCTCAGTCAGGTGATGTCATAGACCTCTGTCACGATGGCTACAGCATAAGCGGACATGTGCAGGCAGGACCTGTCATGGTGGACGGGCTTGGCATAGGCGATGTGGGCAATATCGTCATGAGAGATAGACAGAACCTGGCTCAGAATGGTATCATTATAGTCGTCATGGCTCTTGAGAAGTATTCGGGCAGGCTCGTGTCCGGACCGGACATAGTCAGCAGAGGTTTCGTCTATGTACGGGAGAGCGAGGATCTGATGGATCAGGCAAGGGTCGTGGTGGCAGACGCAGTGGATGACTGTCTCATACATCATGTGAGCGACTGGGGTAAGATCAAAAATGTCATAAGGGACACGCTCAGCGACTTCATATGGAAGAAAATGAAGCGTAATCCCATGATACTTCCAGTCATATCGGAGGTCTGATGGATAAAAAGGAAAGCTCCTTCATAGGGAGAGCAGCAGACATATTGGGAGGCGCCGCCGGAAGAGTGATCGTGGCGGCGCTCCTTATATTGATAGCCTTTGAGCTGGGCAGCTTCTGCTTCAGCTTCGGCCGTTCCATATTTTATCAGGAGCCCATGGAGACGGAGCCCGGCACTGACATAGTCATAACCATACCTGAGGGAAGCGATGCCCAGAGCGTGGCGGAGCTCCTTGAGCAGGAGGGTATCATAAGGGATGGCAGTGCCTTTGCCATACAGGAGGAGCTCTACGAGGTAAATGTCTATCCCGGAGAGTATACCCTCAACACCTCCATGACCACGAAGGAGATACTGAGCGAGCTCAACATCTCTGAGGAGGAATACCAGAGAAGGCTTGCAGCCAGCGAGGCTGCAGAGACCTCACAGAGCCCCGACGTGATCGGAGGCGGTGATGAGGCCGATATCATAAGCGAGAGCGAGGCCGAGTCCCTGGCTGCCACAGAAAGCGTGGAAGAGACATGGACTACGGAAGGATAAGGGATTATCTGTACAGCCTGGAGCCTGAGCCCGATGAGCGGCTTGAGGAGCTGAGGGCCTATGCGAAGGCGGAAAGAGTGCCCATCATCAGACGGGAGACGGAGAGCCTCCTTCGGACACTCATAAGGGCCAGGGATCCGAAGCACATACTGGAGATAGGCACGGCCATAGGCTACAGTGCTCTGGTCATGGCGGGCTGCACGGGCGGCGATATACTGACCATGGAAAATTACGAGAAGCGTATCCCCATAGCCAGGTCAAACATAGAGAGGGCAGGCCTTTCTGAGCGTATACGGCTTATGGAGGGCGACGCGGGAGAGCTGCTTGCGGGACTTTCAGGAAGCTTCGATTTTATCTTCCTGGATGCGGCCAAGGGCCAGTATATAAACTGGCTCCCGGACATAGTGAGGCTCATGGATCGGGGAGCCATACTTTTTGCGGACAACGTGCTTCAGGACCTTACGGTGCTGGAGTCGAGATTTACGGTGGAACGCAGGGAGAGGACGACCCACAGCCGCATGAGAGAGTTCCTTCATGCCATAAAGCATGATGAAAGACTTGAAAGCTCGGTGCTCCCCATAGGAGACGGGGTGAGCATATCGGTACGGAGATGATTATGAGATCAGGAAGGAAGCCGGAGCTATTGCTGCCGGCGGGAAATCTGGATACACTCAGGACAGCCATATACTATGGCGCGGATGCGGTATACATAGGCGGAGAGGCATTTTCCCTGAGAGCCAAGGCCGACAACTTTGACGAGGCCGGGCTTCGGGAGGCTGTTTCCTATGCCCATGAGCATGGGGCCAAGGTATATGTGACCGTAAATATATTTGCACACAACTCAGATATAGAGAGAGTGGAGCCGTATCTTCGGCTGCTTTCAGACGTAAGGCCGGATGCGATCATAGTTTCGGATCCTGGCATATTTTCCATGGCAAGGGAGCTTGCGCCTGAGCTGGAGCTTCATGTCTCCACCCAGATGAACAATACCAACTACAGGGACTATCTCTTCTGGCACGGGCTTGGAGCAAAGAGAGTGGTCAGCGCAAGGGAGCTGAGCCTTTCGGAGCTGAGGACCATAAGGGAGCGCATACCCGAGGACATGGAGATAGAGACCTTCGTACACGGAGCCATGTGCATCTCATATTCAGGCAGATGCCTGCTTTCAGCCTTCATGACCGGGAGGGATGCCAACAGGGGCGCATGTACCCATCCCTGCCGCTGGAAATACGCCCTCTGCGAGGAGAAGAGGGAGGGCCAGTATTTCCCCATAGAGGAGGATGACAGGGGCACATACATACTCAATTCCAGGGATCTCTGTATGATAGAGCATATACCTGAGCTCTGTGAGGCCGGTATAGACAGCTTCAAGATAGAGGGCAGGATGAAGACGGAGCTCTACGTGGCCACTGCAGCTCGCTGCTACCGCAGGGCGCTGGACGACTATTATGAGGATCCGGAGCTTTACAGACAGAATTTGCCCCTTTACAGGGAAGAGATAGGAAAATGCACACACCGGGAATATACCACCGGCTTCTTTTTCGGCTACCCGGGTGCTGAGGCTCAGATATATGACAGCAGCACCTATGTAAGGGATCATGTATATCTGGGCACCGTGGCGGAGGCGGCAGAGCTGGGGCTTCCTAAGGCTCCGGAAGGCTACTTTGCCCTGGTACAGAAAAACAAGTTTTCAGTGGGAGATGAGATAGAGCTCATGCACAGAGGCCTCAGGGACCAGACCGTCAGGGTACTGGACATCCTCGATGCGGAGACCGGAGAGCATATGGACTCATGCCCCCATGCAAAGCAGAAGATCTATGTAAGGCTTTCGGAGCTTCCTGAAAGAGGAGAGCTCCTGAGAGCAGAGGCCCGGGGGTAAGGGATCATGGAGCTCATCATGTTTTCCCTTGCGGGCATATGCTTCATATACTTCATCATCATCGTAGCCTATAGCGGGATATCCACGGCCTACTGTGGTATCTGGCTTCTGCTGGCTGCGGTATTTATAGTTATGGGATGCTTCAGGGCAAGGAGCCGCGGCAGGAAGGACGGCATGCCCAGGAGGCTTCCCATATTTGTATATACGAGCTTCGTGCTCGCCATGGTAGTGTCCATAGCCGCCATGTCCCTGGTCATATCGGGCAGGGAAAGGAGAACGGAGGCTGACCTTGACTATGTGGTCATAGTGGGGGACAGGGTCTATGCCGATGGCATATCCACAGCACTGAGGCTCAAGCTGGACCGGGCGGTGCAGTATTTTGTGGAGAACAGAAGGACCATACTTGTGCTGTCTGGAGGGCAGCAGGAGGGTGATCCTGTGCCCGAGGCCCTGGCCATGTACAACTATCTTCGCTTCCGGGGAGTGCCGGAGCAGAACATGGTCATGGAGATGGATTCGGAAAATACCAGAGAAAACATAAGATTTTCCCTGGATATCATAGAGCAGGACCTTCAGAGGAGGAACAGGGACGTGCTTCCCGGACTCAGGAGGAAGCCGGAGGATCTCAGGATAGGCATACTGACAAGTGATTTCAATATGTACAGATCCATGAGATATGCAAGGAAGGACGGCTACCCTGAGGTCTATGGCATAAGCACCAGGACCGATCTGGTGCTCTACCCCCATGAATGCGTAAGGGAGACCTGCGCTCTGGTGGGAGACATGCTGACGGGCCGCCTCTGAGGAAATGCACAGTCTGCATAAAACAGTTAGCATATCAAGGAGATAAGGGAATTGAAGACTTTTGATGAGATCTACAGGATGACAGACAGACAGGAGCTCGAGGGAAGCCTCGGAGTGGGCACTGTCTATGAGCACCTGGCCACCGGAGCCAGGATATTCACCATCAAAAATGATGACATAAACAAGGTGTTCATGATAGGCTTCCGTACTACTCCCAAGGACAGCACGGGAGTGCCTCATATCATGGAGCACAGCGTGCTCTGCGGATCCGGGAAATTTCCCATCAAGGATCCCTTCGTGGAGCTCGTGAAGGGCTCTCTCAACACCTTCCTAAACGCCATGACCTATCCGGACAAGACCGTATACCCAGTGGCATCCTGCAATGAGGCCGACTTCCGCAACCTTATGGATGTGTATCTGGACGCGGTCCTGGATCCCAATATATACAGGGAAAGGAAGATCTTTGAGCAGGAGGGCTGGCATTATGAGCTCGATGACAAGGGAGAGCTCATATACAACGGAGTGGTGTACAACGAGATGAAGGGTGCATTTTCCAGTCCTGATGCAGTGCTGGAGAGACGCACTACCCATGCCCTGTTCCCGGACACTGCCTATGGCTTTGAGTCCGGAGGAGACCCGGAGGACATACCTTCTCTTACCTATGAGGATTTCCTGGAGTTCCACAGGACCTATTATCACCCTTCAAACTCCTATATCTACCTTTACGGAGACATGGATATGGAGGAGAGGCTGCTCTGGATAGATGAGCATTATCTCAGCAGCTATGAGCACAGGGATGTGGACTCAGCTCTCAGGCTGCAGGAGCCCTTTGAGGAGCCCAGGCAGGAGACCTGGTACTATCCCATAAGTGATGGGGAGGATGAGGCAAGGCACACTTATCTGTCAAGGAACTACGTGGTAGGAGGAGCCCTGGATCCGGTGCTCAATACGGCATTTCAGATACTGGGCTTCCTGCTCCTGGATGCTCCGGGCGCGCCTCTTTCAGAGGCCCTCATAAAGGCGGGCATAGGAGAGGACATACTGGGAGGCTATCAGAACGGCATACGCCAGCCCTATTTCTCCATAGTGGCTAAAAATGCAGACCAGGAGGACAGGCAGCGCTTCGAGGAGATCATAGATTCCACCCTCAGGAAGCTCTGTGCCGAGGGCATAAGCAAGCAGAGCCTCTATGCCGCCATAAATTATCTGGAATTCAAGACCAGGGAGGCTGACTATGGCAGGACGCCTCAGGGCCTGGTATACGGACTCAACGCCTTCGATTCCTGGCTTTATGATGCAGATCCCATGATGCATCTGCACAGCCTCAGAGTGCTTTCAGAGCTCAAGGAAAAGGCCGAGGGAAGGTACTTTGAGGAGCTGATAGAGAGGTACCTTCTGGACAACCGCTTTTCCGCATCGGTGGACATAGTACCGAAGAAGGGCCTGCTTGCAGAAAATGAAAGGAAGACCGCAGAGAAGCTCCGCAGCTTCAGGGAAAGCCTGTCCCCTGAGGAGCTTCAGGCCATAGGCCGGGAGGCCATAGAGCTCAAGGCCTATCAGGATGAAAAGGACGGCCCTGAGGCCCTGGAAAGGATACCGATCCTGCATATAAGCGACATACCTGAAAGTACTCCCGAGGCTGCAGTGACCAGGACCACGAAGACCGGCCGTTTCATACATGCAGCTGTGGATTCAAACGGCATAGCCTATGTGAGAGCCCTCTTTGATACGGAGGGACTTTCTGAGGAGGAGCTTCAGATGGCTTCCTTCCTGAGCTGCCTGCTGGGAGAGCTGAATACCTCACGCCATACATATTCGGAGCTCAGCGACCTCGTGCTGCTCAATTCCGGAGGACTGGACTTTGATACGGTGGCCTATCCTGCGACTGACCATACGGGAGCTCTGAAGGGATTCCTCTACCTGGATTTCAGGGTGCTGGAGGAAAAGCTCGGCTTTGGCTTCGATACAGGACTTGAGATCATAAAAGAGACGCTTTTTGATGATGCAGACCGCATAGGAGAAAAGCTCAACGAGACAAAGAGCCGGATGCAGGCCCGTATAGACGGGGCATCCCACAGCACCGCAGTCACCAGAGCCGCATCATATTTTGACGCAGCATCCAGGTTCGACGATCTGACGGAGGGCATAGCCTTCTATGATTTCTTAAATGCTGCTTCAAAGTTTTACAGGGAACCGGTGCATAAAAAGAGATTCATAGCCTCCCTCAGGGCCGTGGCTGATAAGCTGTTTACAAAGGAGAGAGTAAGCTTCTATGCTGCCTGCCCTGATGACATGGCCAGGAAGGCTGAGGAGCTTTCAGAGAGCTTCTATGAGGCTCTTCCTGAGGGAACTGCCATGGGGACTGGCACCACCAGGCCTCTGGGAAGGCTCAACGAGGGCATAAAGACGACATCCATGGTCAACTATGTGGCAAGGACAGGCTCCATCAGGGAGCTTCCCTACAGAGGAGAGCTCAATGTGCTCAGGGTACTGCTCAATTATGAATATCTGTGGCAGAACCTGAGAGTCAAGGGCGGAGCCTACGGCTGTATGTCCGGCTTCACCAGGTCGGGCAAGGCCTATATGGTATCCTACAGGGATCCTGAGGTAGCCAAGACCGATGACATTTATAAGGCTCTGCCTGCATATCTGAGGTCACTTGAGCTGGATGACAGGGATGTCAACAAATATATCATCGGAGCCATATCGGATCTGGATCGTCCCCTGACCGCCTCCATGAAGGCAAGGGATGCTCTGTCCGCTTACATGTCAGGAGTGACAAAGGAGGACCGGGACAGAGAGAGGCGCGAGGTCCTTGGATGTACCTGTGAAAAGCTAAGGGAGCTGGCGCCCTATATAGAGAAGCTGCTTTCAGAGGACTATATCTGCGCCATAGGAAATGCAGGTGTCATAGAGAGGGATCAGGACAGGTTCAGATCTCTCAGGGAGCTCTATCTATGAAGTCGGGATACGTAGCACTCATAGGCAGGCCAAATGTGGGCAAGTCCACCCTCATGAATGAGCTCATAGGACAGAAGATAGCCATCACCTCCAGGAAGCCCCAGACCACCAGGAGCCGTATAGAGACCGTATATACGGACGAGAGAGGACAGGTGGTGTTCCTGGATACACCGGGCATACACAGAGCCAAAAACAGGCTGGGAGAATATATGGATACCGTGGCTGAAAAGACATTTTCAGAGGCGGATCTGATCGTATGGATAGTGGAGCCTGTCACGTATATAGGTGCCGGGGAGGATCGCATAGCAGAGCTGCTTCGTACCAGGAACAAGGCGGGACGTCCGGTGCTGCTGGTCATAAACAAATGCGACAGGCTCAAGGACAGCTCAGAGCTCGAGCCAGTAAAGAAGGCCTACAGGGAAAAGGCTGATTTCGATAAGATCATAGCCGTATCGGCCAAGGAAGGGAAAAATACGGATGAGCTGCTGGACCGTATCTACGGGTACCTTCCGGAGGGCCCCCTTTATTATGACGAGGATACAGTGACCATGATCCCCATGAGGACCATAGCTGAGGAGCTCATAAGGGAGCAGGCCCTGAGGCAGCTCTCTGATGAGATACCCCATGGCATAGCCGTGGTTGTGGAGAGCTTCAAGGAGAAGCGTCCCGGCCTTTATGCCATAGAGGCGGACATAATCTGCGAAAGGGATTCCCACAAGGGCATGATCATAGGCAAGGGAGGCCGCATGCTGAAAAGCATAGGTACTGCCGCAAGGCTTGAGATCGAGGCCCAGCTGGAGGCCAGGGTGGACCTGAGGCTCTTTGTCAAGGTCAGGAAGGACTGGCGTGACAACGAGGGCTTCATGCGCAACTTCGGCTATGATCTGAGGAAGATGTAGGATGGAGCGTGGCATATGACCGATGACATAAGCGTAAAGGGCATAGTGCTTTCAGTCGCGCCTCAGTCAGAGTACAACAAGAGAGTCATGCTCATAACGGACAGGCTCGGCAAGATATGCGTATTTGCCCAGGGGGCTGCAAAGCAGGGCTCCAGGCTCATAGGCAAGCTCCGCCCCATGACCATGGCCACCTTCAGGCTGTCAAAGGGAAGGTCTGCCTACAACCTTCACGGCATAGACCTGATAGACCCCTTTTCTGAGCTGACGGGAGACCTTGAGGACACGCTTTACGGCATGTATATGCTGGAGGCTGCCGAATACTATGCTCAGGAGGGCATGGAGGAGGGAGAGGCCAGGAGCATGCTGAACCTTCTTTATGTGGCTCTGTCTGCTCTGAGGAAAAAGGAGCTTGAAAGAGAGCTCATCAGGGCCGTATATGAGCTACGGCTCCTGGTCATAGAGGGAGAATATGAGGAGAACCCTGCAGGCACAGGCCCAGAGGGCATGACCAGGATATGGAGCCATGTCATAGCCTCCCCACTTTCAAGGCTTTATGCCCCGGGATCCTATGGGGATGAGGTGGCCTCGGAGAGCTTCATAAGAGAGGCGGAGGCCATGTTCAGAAGCATGTGCAGACACAGCTTCAGATCCCTCAGCCTGCTTTAGTATTGCGAAAGGCAGACTCATGGTTTATACTTTGGGTACGTCTATATATAGAGGAGAACAGTAAAATGGACAGATCTAAGATAAAGATGGATGATATCATCGCTCTCTGCAAGAACAGAGGCTTCATCTTCCCGGGCTCAGAGATATACGGCGGCCTGGCAAATACCTGGGACTACGGCAATCTGGGCGTGGAGCTCAAGAACAATGTCAAGAAGGCCTGGTGGAAGAAGTTCGTGGAGGGCTCAAGATACAACGTAGGTGTGGACTGCGCCATACTCATGAACCCCCAGACCTGGGTGGCTTCAGGACATCTGGCAGGCTTTTCAGATCCCCTGATGGACTGCCGCAAGTGCCATGAGCGTTTCCGTGCTGACAAGCTCATAGAGGACTTCTGCGAGGCCCAGGGCATAAAGCTTCCCAACGATTCGGCTGACGGCATGTCAAACGTGGAGATGGAGAAGTTCATAGCAGATCACAACATCCCCTGCCCCAGCTGCGGAGGCCATGACTGGACTCCCATAAGGAGCTTCAACCTCATGTTCAAGACCTTCCAGGGAGTGACCGAGGATGCCAAGAACACGGTATACCTGAGGCCTGAGACAGCACAGGGCATATTTGTCAACTTCAAGAACGTACAGAGGACCTCAAGGAAGAAGCTTCCTTTCGGTATAGGACAGATAGGAAAGTCCTTCCGCAACGAGATCACTCCCGGCAACTTTACCTTCAGGACCAGAGAGTTCGAGCAGATGGAGCTGGAGTTCTTCTGCAAGCCCGACACCGACCTGGAGTGGTTTGCCTACTGGAAGGAGTTCTGCATAAAGTGGCTCAGGGATCTGGGCATAAAGGACGAGGAGCTCCGTGCCAGGGACCACAGCCCTGAGGAGCTGTCCTTCTATTCAAAGGCTACTACGGACCTTGAGTTCCTGTTCCCCTTCGGATGGGGAGAGCTCTGGGGCATAGCAGACAGGACAGATTATGACCTCAGCCGCCACATGGAGGTATCAAAGCAGGATCTCACCTACCTTGACGATGAGACAAATGAGAGGTACATACCCTATGTCATCGAGCCCTCACTGGGAGCTGACAGAGTCACCCTTGCATTCCTCTGCTCTGCATACGATGAGGAGGAGCTTGAGGGCGGAGACAAGAGGACGGTCATGCATTTCCATCCTGCGCTTGCTCCCGTCAAGATCGCAGTGCTCCCTCTTTCAAAGAAGCTCAACGAGGGTGCAGAGAAGGTCTTCGACATGCTGCTCAACAAGTATTACTGCGAGTTTGACGACAGAGGCAGCATAGGAAAGCGCTACAGACGTCAGGATGAGATAGGTACGCCTTTCTGCATCACCTATGATTTCGATTCAGAGCAGGACGGCTCCGTGACCATACGTCACCGCGACAGCATGGAGCAGGAGAGAGTGAAGATAGACGAGCTCCTTAACTACTTTGACGGAAAGTTCGATTTCTGATATGAAACTGTTTACGAGACTTGCGGTCATGTTCTGCATAAGCACAGTGCTTCCGCTGGTGCTCATGTACCTGACGCTTACGGGCAGGACAGATTTCAATACTGATATAATCATACTTGTGGGAGCAGGCTTTGTCCTGCTCTCTTGGATTTATTCCTCCATACTGAGGCCCCTGGATGACCTCAGACGGGCTACCCAGAAGATCAAGGACGGGGATCTCAATTTCACCCTTGAGACCGACAGTGACGATGAGATAGGGCAGCTCACGGAGGATTTTGAGGAGATGCGCCTTCGGCTCAAGGAGTCTCAGGAGGAGAAGATGCGCTCTGAAAATGAATCCAAGGAGCTCATAAGCAACATAGCCCATGATCTCAAGACCCCCATCACGGCCATACAGGGCTATGCGGAGGGACTGCTGGACGGCGTGGCCTCCAGCCAGGAGATGATGGAAAAATATGTAAAGACCATCTACAATAAGGCCAACGACATGGCCCGTCTCATAGATGAGCTGACCTATTATTCCAAGATCGACACCAACAGGATCCCCTACAACTATAAAAAGCTCAATGTCAGGGAGTATTTTGATGACTGTGCCGAGGAGATAGGCCTCGACATGGAGTCCAGGGGCATAGAGTTTGAATATGAAAGCCGGGTGGCCGATGACACGCTGGTCATAGCGGATCCTGAGCAGCTGCGCAAGGTCATAAACAACATAGTGGGCAATTCCGTCAAGTATCTGGACAAGAAGCCCGGACATATAGCCATAAAGGTGACGGACATAGGAGATTTCATAGAGTGTGATCTGAGCGACAATGGCTGCGGTGTGGCAAAGAAGGATCTGACAAGGATATTTGAGAGGTTCTACCGTACGGACCAGAGCCGCAACTCCATGCGGGGAGGCTCCGGCATAGGACTGTCCATAGTCAGGAAGATCATAGAGGACCACGGAGGAAGGATATGGGCCTCCAGCGTGGAAAATGAAGGCCTGACCATACATTTCCTCCTGAGGAAATACATGGAGGCACAGCTTTAAGCTTTAAGGAGAAGGAGTTTCTTATGGCAGGAAAAAAGATACTTATAGTAGAGGATGAGATCAGTATAGCTGAGCTTGAGAGGGACTATCTGGCCCTGTCGGGGTTTGAGGTGGACATAGAGTCGGATGGGGACAAGGGGCTTGAGGCAGCCCTTGAGAAGGATTATGACCTGCTCATACTCGATATCATGCTTCCCGGCACAGATGGCTTTGAGATATGCCGCAGAGTAAGAGAAAAGAAGGACACCCCCATACTTATGGTCACCGCCAAGAAGGAGGATATAGACAAGATCAGAGGCCTGGGCCTGGGGGCAGACGACTATATCACAAAGCCATTCTCGCCCTCTGAGCTGGTGGCCAGGGTCAAGGCGCATCTCAGCCGCTATGAAAGGCTTACTGGCAGCGAGAAGAACCGCAACGATATCATAGAGATCAGGGGACTTAAGATAGACAAGACGGCCCGCAGGGTCTGGGGCAACGGAGTGGGGGAGCAGTTCACCACCAAGGAGTTAGATCGCCTTACCTTCCTTGCGGAGCACCCCAACCATGTCTTTACCAAGGAGGAGCTCTTCAGGGAGATCTGGGACATGGATTCCATAGGAGATATTGCTACTGTGACCGTACATATCAAAAAAATCAGAGAAAAGATCGAGTACAATACTGCAAAACCCCAGTATATCGAAACTATATGGGGCGTAGGGTATCGCTTTAAGGTCTGACAGAGACGAGCAGAGGCCTTCCGCGGTGGCGGGAGGCCTTTTGATTTATCTTCAAAAAGTGGCATTTATACTTCAATGGTCTCAATAAAGTACTTTTATTGAGCGCTTTGTTGTGTTAGAATAAACTCATAAATGACCGATACGGCGAAATGCACAGGACCCAAGGGCTGCTGGCATTTCCTTTTGTGCGGTTATATGAGTGTTTTCCCCAAAAGGGAATATACCATACACAAGCTTTTATGCATATTTTAAGGAGGATGATTAACATGGCACACAAATGGGTGTATATGTTCAAAGAGGGTAATGCAGACATGCGTAACCTTCTGGGCGGTAAGGGTGCCAACCTCGCCGAGATGACGAATTTGGGCCTTCCGATCCCTCAGGGATTCACCGTTACCACCGAAGCATGTACCGACTACTACACACAGGGAGGCAAGATCTCCGATGAGATCAATGAGCAGATCCTTGAGGCTCTCAAGAAGGTAGAGGAGATCAACGGCAAGAAGTTCGGCGACAACGCAGATCCCCTGCTCGTATCGGTTCGTTCCGGTGCACGTGCTTCCATGCCTGGTATGATGGATACCATCCTTAACCTCGGCCTTAACGATCAGGCTGTAGAGGGCTTTGCTGCAAAGACAGGCAACCCCAGATTTGCTTACGATTCCTACAGAAGATTCATACAGATGTTCTCTGACGTAGTTATGGAGATCCCCAAGTCTACATTTGAGAAGATCATCGACGCTGTAAAGGAAGAGAAGGGCGTTAAGTACGATATAGAGCTTGATGCTGATGACATGAAGGAGCTCATCAAGCGCTTCAAGGCTTACTACATGGAGCAGAAGGGTGAGGAGTTCCCTCAGGATCCCATGGTTCAGCTCATGGAGGCTGTTAAGGCCGTATTCCGTTCCTGGAACAACCCTCGTGCCATCGTTTATCGTCGTATGAACGATATCCCCGGAGACTGGGGCACAGCCGTAAACGTACAGACCATGGTATTCGGAAACATGGGCAATACCTCCGGTACCGGCGTTGCATTTACACGTAATCCTTCCACCGGTGAGAAGGGCATCTATGGTGAGTACCTCATCAATGCACAGGGTGAGGACGTCGTTGCAGGTGTTCGTACTCCCAGCCCCATCACAAAGCTTGAGCAGGATCTTCCTGAGTGCTACAAGCAGTTCATGGAGCTTGCCATGAAGCTTGAGGAGCACTATCGTGATATGCAGGATATGGAGTTCACCATCCAGGAGGGCAAGCTGTTCTTCCTTCAGACCAGAAATGGTAAGAGGACTGCACAGGCTGCCATCAAGATCGCATGTGACCTCGTTGACGAGGGCAAGATCACTCCTGAGGAGGCTGTATGCCGTATAGAGGCTAAGTCTCTGGACCAGCTGCTTCATCCCACCTTCGTTCCTGAGGCTCTTAAGGCAGGCAAGGTCATGGGCGAGGCACTTCCCGCATCTCCCGGAGCTGCTGCAGGTAAGGTATACTTCACAGCTGAGGAGGCTAAGGCTGCTCACGCCAAGGGCGAGAGAGTCATCCTTGTAAGACTTGAGACTTCACCCGAGGACATCGAGGGTATGCAGGCTTCAGAGGGTATCCTGACTGTCAGAGGCGGTATGACCTCTCACGCAGCCGTTGTTGCAAGAGGCATGGGAACCTGCTGCGTATCCGGATGCGATGCCATCAAGATGGATGAGGAGCACAAGCAGTTCGAGCTCAACGGCAAGACCTACCACGAGGGAGACTATATCTCACTTGATGGAAGCACAGGTAAGATCTACGATGGCGACATCGAGACCCAGGATGCTACCGTAGGCGGAGACTTCGGACGTATCATGGCATGGGCTGACGCTAACAGAAAGCTCAGCGTTCGTACAAATGCTGATACTCCCAGAGATACACTTAAGGCTATCGAGCTCGGAGCAGAGGGCATAGGACTTTGCCGTACAGAGCATATGTTCTTCGATGCAGAGCGTATACCCAAGATCCGTAAGATGATCCTTTCCGAGACCGTAGAGGCCAGAGAGGCAGCTCTTGCAGAGCTCCTTCCTTATCAGAAGGGCGACTTCAAGGCTATGTACAAGGCTCTTGACGGAAGACCCATGACCATCAGATTCATCGATCCTCCTCTTCACGAGTTCGTACCCAAGACTCAGGAAGAGATCGATGAGCTTGCAAAGGATATGGGACTTACTCCCGAGCACGTAAAGGCAGTCTGCGACAGCCTGCACGAGTTCAACCCTATGATGGGACACAGAGGATGCCGTCTGGCAGTTACCTATCCTGAGATCGCAAGGATGCAGACCAGAGCCGTTATGGAGGCTGCTATAGAGGTTCAGGCTGAGACTGGCAAGACCATAGTTCCCGAGATCATGATCCCTCTCGTAGGCGAGAAGAAGGAGCTCAAGTTCGTCAAGGACGTAGTCGTTGAGGAAGCTGAGAAGGTCAAGAAGGAAAAGAACTCCGACATGCAGTACCACATCGGTACCATGATCGAGATCCCTAGAGCAGCTCTGCTTGCAAACGAGATCGCTGAGGAGGCTGAGTTCTTCTCATTCGGTACCAACGACCTTACCCAGATGACCTTTGGATTCTCCAGAGATGATGCTGGTAAGTTCCTGGATGCTTACTACAAGGCTAAGATCTACGAGTCTGATCCTTTTGCAAAGCTTGATCAGGCAGGTGTAGGCCAGCTCGTTAAGATGGCAGTTGAAAAGGGAAGGGCTACCCGTCCTGACCTTAAGTGCGGTATCTGCGGAGAGCACGGCGGAGATCCTTCTACCGTTGAGTTCTGCGACAGCATCGGACTTAACTATGTATCCTGCTCACCTTTCCGTGTGCCCATAGCCCGCTTGGCCGCTGCACAGGCAGCCATTAAGCGTGAAGGCAAGGCCTGAGCCGCTGATACAAGGTAAGCTTATATGAATCATGATGACCCTGACCACGTAAGTGGCCGGGGTCATTTTTTACGAAATAATTGAGTAATTCAGAAAAACATGTAGAAATCTTCTTGTTTAGTCAGTTGATAAATACGCATGTAATGCATTAAAATTGTAAGCAATAAACAAATTTTGTCAAACAAGGATGGCAGAGACATGAAGCACGTAGACAACAAGGAGATCAACAGAAGGATAGGTGAAAGGATCAGGTATTTCAGGAAGAAAAAGGGCCTTAGCCAGAGCGAGATAGCTGCTGCCCTGGCAGTATCACCGTCTGTCATATCCACCCTGGAGAGCGGCAAATCCATGGTAGGAATATATTCGCTCCTGGATATCATATCCATGCTTGACGTGGGCGTAGAGGATGTTTTCCCTGAGTACAGCAGGACATATGGTGACGGAACCACCCGGGGGGGGTGGAAGCGGTTTTATGACTCCATGAAGCCCTACAGCCTTAGTGAGCGTGAAAGGATACTGGACGCACTCGGAGACCTTACCAGGGCCGTAAGCCAGGAGACAGCTCCGGGAGCTGCAGAGAGCTCCGGGGACTGAAGGCGGATAGACGGCATCACTCATATATGAAGCAGGACAGCAGCCTTGGCTGCTGTTTTTTTTATCCATAGCTCATATCTATAAAACAGCATTTGAAATAAGTATTTGCCATTTGCCGGGTTTGAACATATACTACTTTACGGTATAAGACAAGAAGTGGGCCCGGATGGCATCCGTGATCGGAGGCGCATGCAGACTCAGGGCCATGTCAAAAGGAGGATGAAGGCTTGACGGAAAGCAGGATAGCAGAGATCATCATAGATTCATTTTGGGATATACTGATCCCGGGACTTACGGTGACCATACCCCTTACGGCCATATCCTTTGCCATAGCCATGGTCATAGCCATAGCAGTGGCGCTTGTGCAGTTTGCAGGCATCAGGGGACTCAGACAGCTGGCGAGGTTTTACATATGGGTAGTGAGAGGCACTCCGCTCCTGGTACAGCTTTTCATAGTATTTTATGGCCTGCCAAATGCAGGTATACGCCTGGATCCTCTTCCTGCGGCCATCATAGTATTTTCCATAAATGAGGGGGCTTACTGTGCAGAGACCATCAGGGCAGCCCTTGAGTCAGTACCCTCGGGACAGATGGAGGCCGGACAGTGCGTGGGCATGAGCTATATGCAGATCATCAGACGCATAGTGCTGCCCCAGGCCATGAGGACTGCATTTCCCACGCTGGCAAACTCTCTGATAGCCATGGTCAAGGACACCTCCCTGGCTGCAAATATAACCGTGACTGAGATGTTTATGGTCACCAGGCGCATAGTGGCCAGGACCTATGAGCCTCTCATACTTTATATAGAGGTGGGACTGATCTACCTGCTTTTCTGTACTGTCCTTACGAAGCTTCAGAGCCTGGGAGAGAAAAGGCTCAATGCCAGAGGCATGGCCAGGAGGTGATGATATGATGCTTGAGATTAAGGGACTCAGAAAGAGCTACGGCGAGCTGGAGGTCCTCAAGGGAGTCGACCTCAGTGTGGAAAAGGGCGATGTCATAGCAGTGCTGGGGCCCAGCGGATCGGGAAAGACCACCATGCTTCGGTGCATCAACTTCCTTGAGGAGGCAGATGGAGGGAGCATGCTCTTTGATGGCAGTACCTACGAGTTTGGACATGTGAGTCGCAGGGAGCAGGCTGCTTTCAGGAAGAGGACCGGCTTCGTATTTCAAAACTACAATCTGTTCCTAAACAAGACTGCCCTTCAAAATGTGACTGAGGGGCTGATCATAGCCAGGAAGATGCCGAGGGAGCTTGCGGAGCAGAAGGGACGCGCAGCGCTTGATAAGGTGGGACTTTCCGACAGATATGATCATTATCCCAGTCAGCTGTCAGGGGGACAGCAGCAGAGAGTGGCCATAGCCCGGGCGCTCGCCACGGACCCTGAGATCATATTTTTTGATGAGCCGACCTCGGCCCTGGATCCTGAGCTTACGGGTGAAGTCCTTGCGGTCATGAGAGAGCTGGCGGAGGAAGGGATGACCATGCTGGTGGTGACTCATGAGATGGGATTTGCCCGAAATGTATCGAACAAGGTCATTTTTATGGAGCATGGAGCAGTAGTCGAGAGCGGAAGCTCAGCAGATATATTTGAAGCTCCCAAAGAGGAAAGGACTAGGGAGTTTTTGAGGATCATAGAGGAGGAGAAAGCATGAAAAGATCATATATAGCCAGGCTTGCCTTGATTGCAGTCACCGCATCAGCTCTGCTGTTTTCGGGCTGTTCAGGGGGAAAAACGTCAGATACGGTTCAGGAAAATGCTGCTTCAGGTGACCTGCTCTCACGGATACAGGAAAAGGGAGAGATAGTCATAGCCATGGAGGGCACCTGGGCACCCTGGACCTACCATGATGAGGAGGATGAGCTGGTAGGCTACGATGTGGAGGTCGGAAGGCTCATAGCGGAGAAGCTCGGAGTTGAGCCTGTATTTGTGGAGGGTGCCTGGGACGGGCTCCTGGCCGGTATAGATGCAGGAAGATATGACATCATGATAAACGGAGTGGATGTGACTCCGGAGCGTCAGGAGGCCTATGATTTTTCCATCCCCTATGCCTACAACCGTATGGCTGTCATAGTCCGTGGAGATAACGAGGATATCAAGACCATGGAGGACCTTGCAGGAAAGCATACAGCCAACACCATATCCAGCACCTATGCGGAAAAGGCAGAGAGCTATGGTGCGGAGGTCACCGGAGTGGATGACCTCAATCAGACCTTTGAGCTGCTGCTCAGCGACAGGATAGATGCCACCCTCAATGCAGAGGTGACCTATTATGACTATATGAAGGCTCACCCTGATGCGGACCTCAGGATAGCCTGTCTGGACCCTGAGGTGACAGAAGTGGCCATACCCATGAGGAAGGGCGAGGAGACCGAGAGCCTGAGGGCGGCCATAGATCAGGCCATAGCCGAGCTTTCGGAGGCAGGAGAGCTTACTGAGCTGTCAGAGAAATACTTTGGAACGGATATATCAAAGGCAGAATGACACCGGTCATCATCAAATATCCCTTTTGGCGTATGACGGCTGAGAATCTCAGGGCGGTGTATGCCTGTGTGAATTTCAGGGAGGCTTGTGCACCAAGGGAGATCGAGGAGCGGTCGATCTGTATCGATGGGAAGTAGGATATGTATAGGCCATTTTCTATTATGATTTGCAATTGGTAATTGCTGTTGCTATAATATACTTTGTGAACTCCGTGCTAAAATCGATAGTATAATTGAGAGTTTCGTTAAAGAACATAGTATTATGGAGGTGTATTATGGCGATCGTAAATGATGAACAGGTCATGAAAGTATTACGGCAGTATAACCCGTGGTGGCGCACACCTTCTGCCATCAAGGAAGAAAGTAAGCCACAAAAGAGGTTGGCCTATTATGAGGCTTTGAAAACTATCACCCATAAGAGCATCCGCAGGTTTGCTGTTTTATCCGGTATGAGACGTGTGGGCAAGACGACGATCCTGTATCAGATCATTGACCATCTTATTGACGAAGGTATAAACCCCAGAAATATCCTGTATGCCACATTTGATAATCCGATTCTGAAACTTGTCAATGTGGAGAATGTGCTGTCTATCTATGAATCGATGTATCCCATCACCGGTACAAGATATATATTCTTTGACGAGGTGCAATACACAGATAATTGGGAACTTTGGATGAAAGTGATCTATGACAGGCGAAAAGATATTCGACTGATTGCCACGGGATCCGCCAGCCCTGTCTTAGAAAAGGGATCCGCAGACAGTGGTACGGGACGGTGGAGCATTCTCAAAATTCCCACTATGTCTTTTTATGAATATTGCAGATTGCTTGATTTAGACCTTCCTGTCCTTCCGGATGATTTACGCTTATCGGAGCTAAAAAATATGGATCCAGCACAGCTTGGCGATCTATTTGACAAATTCACCCCGCTGCAAAAGCATTTTAACCGATATCTTATGATTGGAGGTTTTCCGGAATTGGTGCTATCGGATGATGACGCCTACGCGCAAAGAATGCTCCGGGAAGATGTGGTGGATAAGGTGATCAAGCGGGATGTGTTGTCGCTCTTTAATATCCGGAGCCCATTGTTGATGGAAAAGCTGTTTCTCTATCTGTGCATGAACTCCACAAAGATTTTTAATGCAACAACAGCAGCAAAAGAGCTGGAGAATACCTCTATCGTAACAATTGAAAGCTACATAAAGGCGCTTGAAATGTCCAATCTTATTTATTTGGCAAAGCCGATGGATGTGGGAAGTAAAGGTGCTCTGAAAGGGAAACCTAAAATTTTTATTGCAGATGCGGCTATCCGTAATGCTGTGCTGATGATCGACGATGTACTTTCCGATGAAAAGGAGCTTGGCGCAATGGTGGAAACGACAGTCTATAAGCATATGGTTTCGTTTTTTCAGGGAAGTCCTGCGAGCCTTGGCTATTTCAGAAAGGCAAAAGATAATCAGAAGGAGGTAGATGTGGTAGTAGAGCTGCCTCGCCAGAAGATCCTTTGCGAAGTGAAATACCGTAACAATTCTCGCATTGCGGCAACGGATGCCATTGTCGAGCTGTGTCAGGATGAAAGATCCAAAGTCACAGATGCCTTTTTGGTCACAAAACGGCTTGATGATTTTGGAGTCACCAATCACGAAACAATGATACCCATTCTACGTGTTCCAGCCACTGCTTTCCTTTATATTTTAGGGAAAGCAGAAGCAGAAGAACAAAACGGGAAAATGTAAAAATGACTTCGTTTTGGGTATGCAATAAGCATAACACTCCGGAATGAAGTAGGATGTATAGGCTATTTTTGATTTTACCTTCGTACTCGTTTTATTGATAAGATTAGTGTGAAAGTAAAGTTTACTTCCATCAGAGCCACAAAAGATCAGAGGGCCGGAGTATATAATTCTCTGGCCCTCTGATTAGGTTTAGTTTTCTGATGTTGATTTTTGTGTTGCTACATACTTTCGATGTTGTATGTGTACTTCCTTATTATACGGGATTTTCAAGCTTTATTAAACCCATTCTGATAGGGATATGATTTTGAAAAAGGTTTCTTCAAATATGGAAAATGCCAGACATTGTCTGACAAATTGAACTGCGACCCGGCACTTCATTTGGACAACCAAATTAATTCAACAGGCAGTGTCTGATAAAACTTCATGTATATTATAAATCCTTAAATCTTAAATTAGAAAAATGTAAGAAGTTGCAAAAATGCTTTTTAAAGAATTGTAGATCGATGTTGACATAAAGTGACGCATCCACATATAATTCTGGCAGAAGGGGAAGATCCCCCGATAAAATATTGTTCGCTCCCTGATATGCGGCTTATAAATGTTCGGGATTCAAATGCTTGTGACGCCCTGTCGAAAGGCAGAACGTCATTTTTTATTAGGAGGATACTTTGATGCTGCGGGCCCAGCTTTATTTTCTGGCCAACTCAGCCGCCTTCTCTATGCAGCTTATGGCATTGAGGCTGCGGGGGTAGCCGATATAGGGCAGGCACTGGGAGACTACCTTCATGAGGAGCTCTCTGTCATTGCCCAGATTCATGTTGCCCTTTGCATGGCTCGTGAGCTGGGGCTCGCAGCCTCCCTGGGCAGCCAGGAAGCAGAAGGTTATGAGCTCGCGCTGCTTAAGGTCCAGGCCCCTCCTGGTATAATAATCTCCGAAGCAGTTTTCAGCGAGCCAGCGGTTTATGTGGCCAGTCTTCCAGGCCTCCAGCATACGGTCTCCAAATATTTCGGCCTGTACCTTTATGCCCTTTTCCAGACGGTCCTCCATGGTAGTGGTAGCCTGTCCCGGAAGAGGGTGTTTTATGTTCATCTGTTCAAAGGCTTCAGTCGTGATGTCGAGGAAGGGCAGCACCCTGCCTATACCAAGGTAGTCCACTGCCTGATATACTATCTCCTTTATTATGACCGGTGTCACCCCTGCCCTGATGGCATCGGGTATCACCTCCCAGAACATGTCCGTGCCCTGGCAGCCGAGGAGGGCAGCAAGTATGACCATATGCCTTGTCACCGGGTCGAGCTGCTGTCCGGGCTCGTTGGGTACCGTATCATATATGAAATGCTCAAATCTTTCTGAAAATTCCGGATCTGTCTCTCTGAAATTTATCATGATATCTCTGCTCCTTTATATGTTGTCTGTCTGGATCATCTCCGTACGGAGGATCTAATATCCTGTAAATGATATTAATCCCAAAGGGCTCTTATGTCCAATGCCTATATGCGATGCTGGATCATTACTCAGATGCATTTTTTATGTGAGTGAGGAATGCTGACACGGCAGCAGAGCTTGGCTGATCCTTCTTCCATACCAGCAGGGTACGGGAAAGCAGGGGCGGGTCGAGAGGTATGAAGCTCATGCCCTCATAGCGGCAGCCCAGATCTATGGTGAGCACGCAGGCTCCTGTCGCCTTTGCGAGTATGGCCTGGTTGTACTGAAGGTTGCCTGTTGCCAGGATGTCGAGGGAGCCGGCATGGGCCCCGAACCAGTTGAGCAGCTCATGCTGCACATGCTCACGTCCGGGGAGGATGAGAGGCAGCCGGCTTACATCCTCAGCCCGGGCCTTTTTTTCGGGCTCCGGCCACATGCCGTCAGGAGCGAGTATGCCCCAGCGCTCACATATGGGAGTACGCAGGAAGCTGTAGCTTGAGACATCCACCGGCTCCTGCAGAAGGCCGAGATCAAGTATGCCGTTTTCTATCTGTTCCTTTATGCTGTCGGAGCTGCCACTGAAAATGCTGAAGGAGACCTCGGGATGAGCCTCATGAAAGGAGGCGATCAGCCCGGATAACCAGGCAGAGCTCTGGAGCTCGCCGCTTCCTATGGCTATGGTGCCCGAGAGCTTATGGCCGTCCTGGCTGAGCTCATAGCTGGTCCTGTCAGCCAGTGTGATGATCTCCTCGGCCCTGCGCTTCAGCAGATAGCCCTCCTCAGTGAGACTGATATGGTGCCTTGTGCGGAGGAACAGCTTGACTCCAAGCTCCTCCTCCAGCTGCATGAGCTGTCTGGAAAGGGTGGGCTGAGACAGATGAAGGAGGCGTGCAGCCCGGGTGATGTTTTCCTCCCTGGCCACTGCCAGAAAATATCTAAGTACTCTCAGTTCCATGATAGCTCCTCCCCGTTTCTGTATGGATGTGTCTGATCATATTTTAAGAACTGACAGCGGGAAAAGCAATACAGGATATAAAAAGGCCAGGCGCTGTCTCGCGCCTGGTCTGTCTTATCGCATGATATATAAATGTTTTTACTGACCCAGAGAGCGTCTGAGGGGTATGCATACCGCCACTGATATGATGGCTGCCACGAGCATCTCACAGGCAGAGGATACGGTCACCAGTGACAGTACCACTGTCATGACTCCCATGCCGAACTCGCTGAAGAAGATGGCCAGGAGCCCGAGCACCATGACTGTGTGACAGATGGTGGCAAGGACAGCCGAAAGTCCTATGGATATGCGCTCCTTACCGTGGAAGGTCTTTATGAATGCCTTAAACAGCAGCGCAGCTATGACTCCCAGCAGTATACGGGGACCCATGCACATGATCAGGCTCTGTATGGGCTTGCCGCTGACAAAGGGGCTGAAGGCAAGGTCTACGGGGCTTGTTGCCTGGGTGCTGGCCTTCCACAGGGAGGTCAGTCCAAATACGGTGCCGAGGGCGGCTCCTGCCTTGGGCCCCATGACCAGGGCTCCTACTATGACCGGTATATGCATGAGAGTAGCTGATATGGGCGGGATCATGATATAACCAAGCGGCGTTACTGCCATGATCAGCTCTATGGCTATGAGCAGCGCAAGCTGCGTCATCCTTATGGTAGAGAAATGCTTGTCCATCCTTTACCCTTCCTTTACACATTTTTATAAGTTATCTTAGGATATACCCCATTTAGAAAAATGGCAAGTATTTTTGAGAAAACACTAAGTCTTTGTGATATAATCATGATATCGGGCAAAGGCTGTTAAGGGTATGTCCTTTGGCCTTCTGCCAGGAAAGGAGATCAGGATGTTAAAGAGACCCATGAGATCTATGGCTGCAAAGCTCATGCTTGCAGCGGCCCTGAGCCTGTCCTCCGCCTTCATGGCATTTGCGGCGTCTCAGGACATCATCATCCTCAACACCAACGATGTACACTGCGGAGTTGAGGACAATATAGGCTACGCAGGCCTGGCTCTCTATGAAAAGGAGATGAAGCAGCAGACGCCCTATGTCATGCTGGTGGATGCGGGAGATTCCATACAGGGTGCTCCCATAGGTACCCTTTCGGACGGAGGCTACCTTGTGGACATCATGAATGAGATGGGCTATGACTTTGCCATACCCGGAAACCACGAGTTCGACTATGGCATGGCGCGCTTCCTTGAGCTGGCAGGAGAGCTTGACTGCGGATATACCTCCTGTAACTTTACTAGCCTTGCTACCAACAGTCTGGTATTCCCCGCATATCGTATGTTTACCTATGAGGATACGGATGTGGCTATGGTAGGAGTCACCACTCCTGAGAGCTTTACGAAGTCATCACCGGCTTATTTCCAGGATGGAGCAGGAAACTACATATATGGCTTCTGTGAGGATGCTACAGGCGCAGCTCTCTATGCCGCAGTACAGTCTGCAGTCGATGCAGCCAGGGCAGCAGGAGCTGAGTATGTCATAGTGGTAGGCCATCTGGGCACCGAGGGCGTACATCAGCAGTGGAGCTCAGAGGCAGTCATAGCCAATACAAATGGCATAGATGCATTTATAGACGGACACAGCCACGAGACCTATACCAAGACCTGCAACAACAAGGACGGCAAGGCAGTGCCCGTGATACAGACAGGCACCAAGCTTGCTTCCATAGGAAAGGTGACCATAAAGACTGACGGCACCATCACGACTGAGCTTGTGACCGAGGTGCCCGCAAGTGCGGATGCAGGCAGCGCATATACGGTACAGAAGGGCGACAGCCTCAACCGTATAGCCAAGAGGGTGCTTGGCTCCTATGAGCTCTGGAATGTCATCTATGATGCCAACAGGGTACAGATCAAGGACCCCAACATCATCACTCCCGGCATGGTACTGACCATCCCCGGAGGCAGCATAGTAACAGAGGACGGCAGGAACGTGGATGCCTATATGCAGGCATACATAGACGGTATAGAGTCCCAGTATGAGGCTTCTCTCGAGACCGTGCTGGGCCACACCTCAGTAGATCTCACCACTCTTGATCCCGCTACGGGACAGAGGGCAGTAAGGAAGGCTGAGACCAACCTTGGAGACCTCTGCGCCGATGCCTACAGGATCCAGACCGGAGCAGACATAGGCATGCAGAACGGCGGAGGCATAAGGGCTGATATCGCTGCAGGAAACATCACCTACAAGGATACCCTGAGTGTATTCCCCTATGGCAACATGGTATGCGTGGCCGAGGTAACAGGTCAGCAGATCAAGGACTGCCTTGAGATGGGCGTAAGGAACTATCCTGAGGAGAGCGGCGGCTTCCAGCATGTTTCAGGTCTTACCTATACGGTGGACAGCTCAGTACCCAGCTCAGTGACTACCGATGCCCAGGGCAACTTCACCGGAGTCACCGGAGCCTACAGAGTCAACGACATCATGGTAGGCGGAGAGCCTCTTGATGTGAACAAGACCTATACACTGGCTTCTCACAACTATCTCCTTAAGGATGGCGGAGACGGCATGAACATGTTCATGGGCAGCAACATCATCAGAGATGAGGTGTCCACGGACGTTGACGCACTCTCAGCTTACATAAATGAGAACCTTGGCGGATCCGTAGGAGCAGAGTATGCAGATCCTCACGGACAGGGAAGGATAACGATAAAGTAACAAAACATTCTTTCATAATCATATAAGACCCGCTATATACCTTATGGGTGTCTGCCGCCTCAAAGAGGCAAAGGGCCCTAAGGTATATAGCGGGTCTTCTTATTTTTAGCTTAAATCTCCTTAAGATTTGTTTACTGCCAGAGGCCGGGTCTGTATAATGTGCTAAGATCTTGAATTTATATGCAGGCAGGTAATATATGGAAAACGACAAGGACTTGAAAAAAGAGACAGAAAATGTGGAGGAGCAGGAAGCCTCAGGACAGGAGATACAGGAGGCCTCCCGGCAGGAGGAGCAGGAGCTTGACCAGCAGATAAAGGAGCTCATGGAGGAGGGAAAACCTGGGTCTCCGAAAAAGAAGGGTAAAAGGAAAAGGAGGATCATCATAGGCATAGCCATAGTGCTCATCCTGCTGATCCTGGCTAAGCTTCTGCTCTTTTCCGGAGGTGGTACCGTGTCAGTGGACTCCGGGATCATCTCCAGAGGATATATAGCCGATACTCTGAGCATCACAGGCCCTGTGGAGGGTACGGACAGCGTGGACGTGACCTCAAACATACATGCAAAGATCACCTCCCTCAATGTGAAGGAAGGCGACAGGGTAGTGGCAGGAGAGACAGTGCTCCTTGAGATCGACCCGGAGGAGCTCCAGTCAAAGTATGACCTGGCAAGGAGCAACTACGATCTGGCCGTCAGTGACAAGGATACACAGACCAGGAATGCTCAGCTCAGCTATGACAAGGCCCTTCAGGATCTCAGCACTGCCAGGGACCAGTACAACAGGACAAAGGCTCTCTATGACTCAGGCAATGCATCAAGGGTGGAGCTGGAGACTGCCCAGGCCGCTCTCAATGATGCTGAAAGGGCGCTGGGAGCATACGAGGCCGAGGATGGGAAGGTCATACCCGATGAGTCTCTGGACATAAAGATACAGTCGGCGAAGCTTGAGCTGGATGCGGCAGAGAAGAACCTTCAAAATGCCACCATCCTGGCACCCATCACGGGCACGGTGACCAGAGTCAATACCAAGGTGGGACAGTTTGCGGATGACATAGAAAACTCTGCTCCCATACTTACCATAGAGAACCTGGATCAGCTCAATATGGAGATAAAGGTCAGCGAGTACAGCATAGGACAGGTACATCCGGGACAGAAGGTCATCATCACTGCGGACATCCTGGGAGAAGGCAACTCCGAAAGCGGAGTCATAGAGAGCATCAGCCCCACCGGAGAGGAAAAGGGAGGCGGCTCCACGGAGCGTGTCATCCCCACAAAGATAAGGGTGACGGAGGAGGACTCAGGACTCATGGCCGGTATAACTGCCAGGGCCCAGATCATCCTTGAGGAAAAGGAGGACACCCTGGTGGTGCCCATCTCAGCGGTGGGCACGGACCCTGCGACGGGCCAGAGCGTCATGCAGCTTATATTGTCCAGTGCTGGCACGGACACTGCTCCCGGCACTCCGGTGACGGGAACGATACAGACGGTGACGGTGGAGACAGGCATAGAGAGCGACATAGACGTGGAGATACTGGAGGATCCCACGCTCGTCTATGATGTGGACTATCAGCCGATATATATGACCAGCTATCAGCCTGCATATGCGGATGGCATGGAGGTCAGCTTCATCATGCCGGCGACGGGGACTGACCATGAGTGAGCTCATAAGACTTGAAAACCTGGTCAAGATATACGATACGGGCAGTCTTCGAGTGCTGGGACTCGATAAGATAAACCTGACCATAAACAGAGGAGAGTTCGTGGCCATCATGGGCCATTCGGGCTCCGGAAAATCAACCCTCATGAACATACTCGGCTGTCTGGATACACCGACCCTTGGGAAATATTATCTGGATGGGGTGGACGTGGCAGGCATGAGCCCAAATGAGCTCTCCCGCATACGCAACAGGAAGATAGGCTTCGTATTCCAGTCCTTCAATCTCATAAGCCGCATGACCATACTTAAAAATGTGGAGGTGCCCCTTACCTATGCCAGAGTCAGGCCCTCGGAGCGGAGGAAGCGGGCCCTGGAGCTTCTGGATCTTGTGGGACTTTCAGCCAGAGTCGATCATCAGCCAAATGAGCTCTCGGGAGGACAGCGCCAGCGTGTGGCCATAGCCAGGGCCCTGGCCAACGATCCGCCACTCATACTGGCGGACGAGCCTACGGGAAATCTGGACAGCCAGGCCTCCATAGAGATCATGGAGCTCTTTGCAAGGCTGCACAGGGACGGCGCCACCGTGGTGGTAGTCACCCATGAGGAAAATATCGCCGCATATACGCACCGCATCATCACCTTCAATGACGGAAGGCTCATAGGCGATCGTATCAATGAGACGCCCACAGAGATATCCGAGGCGGATGCAGGCCTTGGAAGGAGGATGAGCTGATGCTTCTTGAAAACATGAAGATGGCCCTGAGCGCTCTCAGGGCAAATAAGATGCGCTCCTTCCTGACCATGTTGGGCATAATCATAGGCATAGGCTCGGTCATAGCCATCACCTCGGTGGGAGACACCATGCGCAAGATGTTTTCCGACATCTATCAGGACGTGGGCGTGACCCAGGGCTACATATCCATAGGCTACTGGATAGAGGAGGTCAGGGACAGCGACTACTTTACCATGGACGATATGGAGACCTACAAGGAGGTCTTTGGTGATAAGTTGGCCTATGTGGACAGCGGAAGCTCCGTCACCGGGGAGATAGCCACGGACATCACAAAGAAAAACTTTTATTTTTATGGCATAGACTATAACTACATAGATGTGCAGCCCGTAAACATCGTTTATGGACGCTACTTAAACGAGGCGGATGTGCTGGCCAGGAAGCCGAACTGTGTCATAGACCGGGCCTCTGCGGAGGAGCTCTATGGCAGCGCGGCAGCAGCCGTGGGAAGGACCTTCAGGATCACTGTCTATGGCAATGTGACCGAGTTCAATATCATAGGAGTGTTTGAAAAGGAGCAGTCTGCATTTACCGCACTCATGACCGGCTCCAGTGCAAATGGTGAGGCCTACATACCCTGGACTCTGCTCACCTGGCCAAATGACCGTATATATCAGTGCCATTTCTTTGCCGATCCGGATATGACAGCCGAGGAGCTGGCCCAGTTCAATGAGGAGTTTGCAGCCTATGTGGCCAGGACGAAGAACAGACAGCCTGAGGACTTTTATGTCATAACCGCTCAGTCGGAGATGAGCACCGTGGACAGCATGCTGTCGGGAGTATCCGCTGCCGTGGCAGGCATAGCGGCCATATCCCTCCTGGTGGGAGGCATAGGCATCATGAATATCATGCTGGTCAGCGTGACGGAGCGTACACGGGAGATAGGCACCAGGAAGGCTCTGGGAGCCACTACGAGAGACATCATGATCCAGTTCCTGACGGAGTCAGCAGTCCTTTCAGCCATAGGCGGCATCATAGGCATAGCCCTGGCTGCCACACTGGTATCCATACTTGGGGCACTTTTTTCCCTGCCAGTGGTCATCAAGCCCTTCGTGGTGCTTATGGCAGTCGGCTTTTCTGCGGTCGTAGGCATATTTTTTGGCATCTATCCTGCCAAAAAGGCAGCAGAGCGTGATCCCATCATAGCCCTGAGATATGAATGATGTATCAGCATCTTGCCCCCACAAAGGGCCTGCTGCCTCCAAAGATTTACTGGATCACCCAACTAAGTTCATGTCTTAGTATAAAGATGGCATTAAAATTGAAACATTGATAGCGTGTCAGGCTTAGATATGCTATAATCTGCACAGGGCATTTTATAATGTCTTAATAATTGTAATTATTTATTTATATTTAACGGAGGAACGTTAATTAATGGACGGATTAAGCTTTCTTTGGGAGGGTATCCTATCCATCACGCCTCAGCAGATCGTGATGTATGTGGTAGGTATCATCCTCATCTGGCTCGCTATCAAAAAGGAGTATGAGCCTTCACTGCTCCTGCCCATGGGATTCGGTGCCATACTGGTCAACATACCCGGATCCTCAGCCATCAATCAGATGATGGAGGGAGTGGGAGAGACCCATGGTATAGTACAGTGGCTGTTTGAGACAGGCATAGAGGCATCAGAGGCATTTCCCCTGCTGCTGTTCATAGGCATAGGAGCCATGATCGACTTCGGCCCCCTGCTTTCAAACCCCAAGATGTTCCTTTTCGGAGCGGCTGCGCAGTTTGGTATATTCTTTACCATAGTATTTGCAGTGCTCCTGGGCTTTGACATGAAGGATGCTGCCTCTATAGGCATCATCGGAGCGGCTGACGGCCCCACCTCCATACTGGTATCGCAGGTGCTCAAGTCAAACTACATAGGCCCCATAGCCGTGGCAGCCTACTCATACATGGCACTGGTGCCAATCATACAGCCCCTTGCCATCAAGGCAGTCACTACCAGGAAGGAGCGTATGATCAGGATGCCCTATACCGGAGGAGAGGTATCCAAGTCCATGAGGATAGCATTCCCCATCATAGTTACCTTCATAGCCGGATTTGTGGCTCCCGACTCCATATCTCTCGTAGGTATGATCATGTTCGGAAACCTCATAAGGGAGTGCGGAGTGCTTCATTCTCTTTCCGATACGGCACAGAACGGGCTTGCAAACCTCATCACCCTGCTGCTTGGTATCACCATCAGCTTCAGCATGAGGGCTGAGCAGTTCGTACAGCCTACTACCATACTCATCATGCTGCTGGGTCTTTTCGCCTTCGTATTTGATACCATAGGCGGATGCCTGCTTGCAAAGCTCATAAACATATTCAGCAAGCAGAAGATCAACCCCATGATAGGAGCTGCCGGTATATCTGCATTTCCCATGTCTGCAAGAGTAGTGCAGAAGCTTGGACTTGCAGAGGATCCCACAAATCACCTGCTTATGCATGCCATAGGCGCAAATGTTTCCGGTCAGATAGCCTCCGCAGTAGCCGGCGGTATCATACTCGGATTCTTCAGATGATGAAGGGAGGACAGTGAGATGACAAATCTTGGAACAGCTCTTACGATGATGTGGCAGGGCATGCTGGGACTCTTCGTGGTCATGATCATCATAGCCGCCATAGTTTATTTCCTTGGAAAGACCCTAAATAAGTAATTAAGATACTCATAATCAATATAAGAAGCCCATATATGTCCGGGGCCCTTTGCCTCTGCGAGGCGGCAGACACTCCGGAACATATATGGGCTTTCTCTATTGAATCTGCAGATAGCATATAAGTATAAAAGCCCGTGTATACCCCAGGGTGTCTGCCGCCTCGCAGAGGCAAAAGGCCCTGGGGTACATACGGGCTTGTGTATTTATCTGGTGTCTGCCGCCTCGCAGAGGCAAAGGGCCCTGGGGTATACACGGGCTTATGTATTTATCTGTTATCTGCTGCTGTTATGACAGCCTTTCCCTTACCAGATCATAGAAGAACTGCACTCCGTATTTGAGGGACGACTCATCCATGCAGTAGAGCTTGTTGTGATGGGGCACGCCGTACCTGGGATCTCCGTTGAAGGTGCCAAGATCTGCAAAGAAGCCGGGGCAGTCCAGAAGGAATGCGGAGAAATCCTCTCCAGGCATCAGCGGGTCTATCTCCCTGTAGTGGTCCTCGCCGAAGCTCTGCCTGATGATACCGGAGGCTATGCGGGTGAGCTCGGGATCATTTATGACGGAGGCATAGCCCTCGCTGAAGCTGAACTCATAGGTGGCTCCGTGGGCGTCGCAGAGGCCCTTTACTATACGCTCCATGAGCCCCGGGAGTTTGGCCCTGGTCTCGCGGCTGAAGGTACGGGTGGAGCCTGTGATGCTGACCTCGCCGGGTATGATGTTATAGGCGGAGCCTGCGGAGATCATGCAGATCGATACCACTGCGGGCTCCACTGCGGCTATGCTCCTGGAGACCAGGGTCTGAAGGGAGCCTATGAGCTCTCCGGCTACTATCATGGGATCCACGCAGGTCTCGGGAAATGCAGAATGTCCCCCCTTGCCTATGATCTTTATGTCAAATCTGTCCGTAGCGCTGGTGAGGGCTCCCTTGCGGGACCCAAAGACTCCTGTGGGTATGCCTGACTGGAGATGTATGCCATAGATCTCATCCACGCCCTTTGTGACTCCTGCCTTCTGCATCTCTATGGCGCCTCCAGGAGGAAGCTCCTCTGCATGCTGGAAGATGAAGCGTATCTCACCCTTAAGCTTATCCCTTTCCTCTGCCAGAAGTCTGGCGGCATAGAGCAGCATGACCGTATGACCGTCATGGCCGCAGGCATGCATGACTCCGGGATTTTTGGAGGCAAAGGGCACATCCGTCTCCTCGGTTATGGGGAGGGCGTCTATATCGGCCCTGAGAGCTATGGTGCGTCCTTCCCCGGCTCCTCCCTTAAGGACGGCTACTACTCCTGTCTTAGTGGGCCTCTGGATCTCAAGGCCGGGGATCTTCTGAAGCTCGGATATCAGGAGCTCTGTAGTATGAAACTCCTTAAATGACAGCTCCGGATCTGCATGGAGCTTACGCCTCAGATCTATCATCTCCTGCTCCAGGTCAAGGACCTTCTGTGAAAACATAGGACTGATCTCTCCTTTCTATGGAAAAACCTGACAATGACTATTTTGTTTTAAATGCTACATTTAATTATGTTATACAAATCGCTCCTGCTTTGCAAGCTCTTTGTTGACAAGGGTTTACGGAAAAGCTACAATTTTTACAGATATTTGACATATATTGCTCGGAGTGCTTTTCCGGAGGTGACGAATTGCTGAACAGGACGGTACTGGCTGCGGCAGGAAAGCTGCAGTTCGATCTTGCTATCCGCGATGTCAGGATAGTAAATGTATTCAATGATTCCATCATTGAGGGCAGCATAGGCATAGCAGATGGACGTATAGCCTATGTGGGAGACTGGAAAGAGGGGATGTCTGCAAAGGAGGTCATAGACGGAGAGTCTGCGTATGCAGTTCCGGGCTTTGTGGATTCCCATATGCATCTTGAGAGCAGTATGCTCATACCGGAGCATTTTGCTTCACGTCTTATCTCTCTCGGTACCACTACCGTATGTGCTGATCCGCACGAGATCGCCAATGTTTCAGGAAAAACAGGTATAGCCTATCTCATAGAGGCCTGCAAGAGGCTTCCTCTTCGTGTATTTATGATGGCTCCCTCTACCATACCCTCAGCCCCCGGCTTTGAGGACTCGGGCTATGTCATGGACGAGAGGGAGATGGAGGAGCTGCTCTCCATGGACGGAGTATATGGCCTGGGAGAGGTCATGGACTTCAACGGAGTGGCTGACTGTGAGGAAAACATACTTTCCATAGTTGAGGCTGCCAGGAGGACAGGCTGCATACTGGACGGACATGTGGCTCTCCTTGAGGGAGACAGGCTGCAGGTATTCAGGGCCGCAGGCATAGACAGCGACCATACCATAGGAGACCCGGACAAGCTCCGTCAGGAGCTGGCTCTCGGCTTTACCATACAGGTGCAGCTCAGCAAGATCACCCCGGAGATGATGCAGGCCATAAACGAGGCTCCCGTAAAGGACAGGATATGTCTGGTCACGGATGATGTGCCCCTCAACAGGCTCATGACTGAGGGCCATCTCAACTTTGTAGTGGAGCAGGCCATCGAAAACGGCCTGGATCCCATGTTTGCCCTCAGGGCTGCCACCATCAACGGTGCAGTCAGACTGAGACGCTATGACATAGGCGCCATAGCTCCCGGCATGGTGGCCGACATCCAGCTCATGAAGGACATAAAGCATCCCAGGGCCCATATGGTGCTCTGCAAGGGTGCAGTGGTCGCAAGGGACGGCAGGATGCTTGAGAAGCTGCCGGCCATGGAGGTGCCTGAGACCCTCTATGGTACCATGCATGTAAAGCCTGTCACAGAGGACATGTTCGTGCTCCGTACTCCAGTGCAGGCGGGCTTCAGAGGCGGCAAGGCCCTTGTAAACATCATCCAGGAGGATGGCAGGAGCGTATTTACGAAGCATGTGCAGAGAGAGCTCAGCCTTTCTGCTGAAAATGATGGATATGCAGAGGTCGATACTGAGGGCTATATGCGCATGGCAGTATTCAACCGCTATGGCAAGGACCAGCACAGCCTCGGACTCATAGAGGGCATGGGCAGCCCCAGGGGCGCCATGGCCATAACCTACAGCCACGATGCCCACAACCTTTCCGTATTTGGAAGCGATCCCAGGGACATGGCAGCTGCAGCCAACGCACTCATAGAGGCTGGCGGCGGCATGTGTGCCGCAAGGGATGGCAGAGTGACTGACCTTATACCCCTTCCGGTGGCAGGCCTGCTTTCCGAGGAGGAGCCTGAGGAGCTGCTGCCCAGAGTGGAGAAGCTGCTTTCAAACTGCAGGGATATGGGTTTTGAGCACAAGGACCTGAGCTCTTTCTTTACCCTCATGGCCCTGGCCGTATCTCCCCAGATCAAGCTTTCAGACAAGGGACTCATAGATGTGGCTCACAAGAGCTTCATGCCTATCATAGAAAATGTCATGGAGGATCAGACCCATGGAGCGTAAAAGATCCGCGATGCTGCTGGCACTGCCGGCAGCATTGGCGCTTTTCCTGTTTTTTGTCTGCCCTATGGTATACATACTTGTAAAGACCATAGGAGAAAATGGTTTTTCTGACTTTTTGGATTTCTTTTCAGATCCATTCTATCTTGACATACTCTGGACCACGGTCAGAGTATCGCTTTTATCTACCGCAGTTTCACTGATCCTGGGATATCCCACGGCCTATTATATGGCCAGGACCAGATCGAGGCTTAAAAACGTGATGATGATCATCATACTTTTCCCCTTCCTGGTCAGCGCTGTAGTCCGCGCCTACGGATGGATGGTCATACTCGGAAAGAACGGACTGCTCAATCAGCTCCTTGAGGCCATAGGCCTTATAAGCGATCCCCTGGAGATACTCAACACCGAGACTGCCGTCATCATAGGCATGATCCATCTGCTCATACCCTACATGATACTGTCGCTCATAGGCGTGCTTCAGAGCATAGACCCCAACGTGGAATATGCAGCGGAGAGCCTGGGGGCATCGCCCTTCGAGACCTTCCTCAAGGTGGTATTTCCCCTGTCTCTTCCAGGCATCATATCAGGCTGCGTGCTGGTATTTACCATGAGCATGACCAGCTATGCTACTCCCAAGCTCCTTGGAGGCTCCAAGTTCCGTATGATGGCCACTATGGTAGTGCAGGAGATAAATGTCAACTTCGACTGGGGAGCAGCTTCAGCCATAAGCTATATACTCATGGCTGCCATACTTCTGGCTCAGCTGATCATAGTCCTTGGCACATCGAGATACATGAAGCGTATGGGAGGCGGAAAAAATGCGTGACAAAAGATCAAATCCACTCTGCGCCATAGTGGCGGTGCTGATCATGCTGTTTTTGATAGCGCCGCTGGTGGTGATCATACTGGCGTCCTTTACGCCCACAGCCCTGATCACCTTCCCTCCGAAGGGCTTTTCCCTGGAGTGGTATGCAAACATATTCAGCAAGTCAAACAATTTCATAAGCGGACTGGCAAACAGCCTCAAGATAGGGCTCGGGGCCACGGTGCTCGACATCTTCATAGGTGTCACTGCCTCACTGGCCATATGTCGTTATGATTTCAAGGGCAAGAACATGCTGCTCAACTACTTCACCTCGCCCATGTATGTGCCGGGAGTATCCTTTGCCTTCGTGCTGCTCCAGGTATACAGCCAGGTGGGCGGAGTGCCTGGCTGGGCCCGCATATTCATAGGCCATTTTATCATCATACTTCCCTATATCATAAGGAACACCGTGTCGGTGCTTCACGTATTCAACTGGACACTGGAGGATGCGGCCACATCACTGGGTGCTAACCCGGTACAGGTATTTTTCAAGGTGACCATACCTCTGGCCAAGCCCGGCATACTGGCAGGCGCTCTGCTGGCCTTCCTCTATTCCTTTGATGAGGTGGCCCTTTCGAGCCTGCTTTCGACCCCCAGATTCGTGACTCTGCCCATACGTATCATGAACTACATGGAGATGAGCTTTGATCCGACTCTGGCAGCAATATCCACACTTTTGATACTTTGTTCGCTTATACTCGTAGTACTCATGGAGAAATTTGTGGGACTCGATATGTTTATGAGGTGATAAAATGGCAACTTTGGAGCTCAAGGACCTTACAAAGAAGTTCGGCGATTTTACCGCCGTTGACGGCATGAACCTGCAGGTGGAGGACGGTGAGATGATAGCCCTGCTTGGAGGCAGCGGCTGCGGAAAGACCACGACCCTCCGTATGATAGCCGGCTTTACTGAGCCCTTTTCCGGAAGCATACTGGTGGACGGCAAGGATATAGGAAAGGTACCTGCCTACAAGCGCAACGTGGGAATCTTTTTCCAGAACTATGCTCTCTTCCCCCACATGACAGTTTATGAAAATGTTGCCTTTGGCCTTAAGATACAGAAGCTGCCCAAGGCTGAGATCAAGGAGAGGGTGGATCATATCCTGGCCCTCGTAAGGCTCTTCGGCATGGAGAAGCGCTATCCCAGAGAGCTCTCAGGAGGCCAGCAGCAGAGAGTCGCCCTGGCCAGGGCCCTGGTCACCAGACCCTCCATACTGCTCCTTGATGAGCCCCTTTCAAATCTGGATGCCAAGCTCCGTGTGGAGATGCAGGTGGAGATCAAGCGCATACAGAAGAAGCTGGGCATAACCACCATCATAGTCACCCATGACCATGAGGAGGCGGTGTCCCTGGCGGACAGAGTCATAGTCATGAATGCCGGAAGGATACTTCAGGTGGGGACTCCCAAGGAGGTATTCGATCATCCCAACTCACAGTTCGTGGCTGACTTCATGGGCTTTTCCACATTCATAAAGGGCAAGGTCAAGCTGGAGCTCCCCGACAGGCTCATAGTTGACTGCAGCGGCAGAGACATCTGCGTGACAAGACCTGAGGGCAGGGAGGTCTCCGAGGGAGACAACTGCACACTGGCCATAAGATCAGAAAATATAGCCATCCTTTCCGATGAGGACATGGAGAAGCTGGCATATGATAAAAATGCACTTTCCGCTCAGGAAAATACCCTGAAGGGTAGAGTGGAGAGCGTGACCTACAAGGGACACAGCACCAGGATAGAGGTATCAGGCTGCTTTGCCGAGCCTGTATATCCGGCACCCATAGATTATACCGGGCCCGGACAGGGAGGGGAGATCATGCTCCACCTGCCTGCCGACAAGCTCTGTATATATAAAAACTAATTTTTCATCGTACATGAAAAGGGAGGAAACTGAAAAATGCAGAAGAGAAAGCTGACATCACTCATGCTCAGTGCAGCACTTGCACTCTCACTTGCAGCCTGTGGAGGCTCCTCAGAGGAGACCACTGCAGCAGCTACGGAGGCAGCAGCTTCAGAGGAGGGCGGAGAGGCCGCAGCAGAGGCTGATGCCGCAGCAAAGGACTTTGAGGGCGCAGAGCTGGTAGTTGCTACCTGGGGATGGGCAGAGGCAGGACTCAAGGAGCTTGCAGCAGACTTTGAGGAGACCTACAACTGTACCATAGTCACTGATCCCACCAGCGGCAACGGCGACAGACTCAACAAGCTCATGGCTGAGAAGAATGCTCCTACCGCCGATGTGGCGCTCCTGACCAAGAACTACGCTGACATGGGTAAGGCAGAAGGACTCTTTGAGACCATAGACACCAGCATCGTTACCAGCATACCTGATCTTTATGACATAGCCATAGATGAAGAGGGATATGGCCCCTGCTATTCACTCTGCCGTTATGGCATCATGTATGATGTGGATGCACTTGAGGCAGCAGGACTTCCCGTGCCTACATCCTATGTAGAGCTTTTTGATGATCAGTATGCAGGCATGGTCACTCTTCCTGACATGACCTCAACTGCAGGCCCTTATCTCCTGGTAGCCATGGCTGAGGCCCTTGGCGGAAGCGCTGATGATGTGACACCTGCCATGGAGCTCATGCAGGAGAAGAAGGACAACATCAATCTCTGGTACACCACCAACTCTGATGTGGTAAATGCCTTCACCACCGGGGAGGACTGCATAACCGTATTTATGGACATCAACATGCCCAGCCTCATAGACAGCGGACTTAACATAGCATGGGTAGATGCAGAGGAGGGATCCTTCGCTGCTCCTGCTACCGTAAACGTAGTAAAGGGATGTCAGAATTCCGAGCTTGCCCAGCTCTTTGTAGAGTACCTCATCTGTGAGGATACTCAGAACAAGATAGCTGAGGTGCTCAACGAGGCTCCCGTAAACAAAAATGTCACCGTTCCCGAGGAGCTTCAGGCATACCTGGCTACAGGAGAGGACTCCATGGCAGCTCTCAAGGAGTTTGATGAGACAGCCATCAATGAGAACAAGGAGGAGTGGATAGACACCTTCCAGAGGACAGTAAACATCGACTGATGACAGGTCCATACATGCACGGCAGATCACAGCATCTGCCGTGTTTTTTTATGCTCAGCTTGAATTTATCTCCGCATATAAGTATCATTTAGGTATGAAGGACATAAAGAAGACCATAAGCCTCATAGAGCCCGGGAACAGCCCCTCTCCCATGGTAGTGCTTAACTCTGTGGAGGACACAGGAAGAGAGATAGCAGGGCTTGTCAGAGGCCTTACAGAAAAAGACTTTGGACTCATATGCATAAGCGGGCTCGACTGGAACAGGGACCTGTCTCCCTGGCCCTCGGAGGCCGTCTTTAAGGGTGGAGACAGCTTTTCTGGAGGTGCAGGCGAGTATCTTCGGGAGCTTACGGAGCATGTGATACCGGAGGTGCTCCGCTCAGGAGGCCTCAGGCCGGAGCGGCTTGCCATAGCAGGCTATTCGCTTGCGGGGCTCTTTGCCCTCTATGCACTTTATGAGACGGATATGTTCAGCAGTGCGGCAAGCGTGTCAGGATCCCTCTGGTATCCTGGCTTTATGGAGTTTGCCGGAAGCCATGCTCCCAGGAGGACGCCGGAAAGGATATATCTGTCTCTGGGAGATCGGGAGGAGCATACGAAAAATCCTGTCATGAGGACGGTCGGAGAGCGGACCAGAAGGCTCAAGGAGCTATATGAGCATGAAGGCATAAGCAGTATATATGAGGAAAACCCCGGGAACCATTTTAGGGAGCCGGAGCTTCGTACCGCCAGGGCCATAGCCTGGCTGCTTCAGTGAGGGAAGGAAGACCATGATGGAAGGAAACGGACAGATCAGCATGTTTGACGGCGGAGGCTATCAGCCTCTGGCTGCCAGGATGAGACCTGAAAGCATAGATGACATAGTGGGACAGCAGCATCTGCTGGGAGAGGGCAGGGTGCTGAGACGTATCATAGAGCAGGATCAGGTGTCCTCCATGATATTTTGGGGACCTCCCGGGGTGGGCAAGACTACCATAGCTCATGTCATAGCCAATCATACCAGGTCAAGCTTCATAAATTTCTCTGCAGTGACCAGCGGCATAAAGGAGATCCGTACTGTCATGCAGCAGGCTGACGAGGCCCGCCGCTTCGGCCAGCGCACCATAGTCTTTGTGGACGAGATACACCGCTTCAACAAGGCCCAGCAGGATGCCTTCCTGCCCTTCGTGGAGAAGGGAAGCATCATACTTATAGGTGCCACTACGGAAAATCCCTCCTTTGAGGTAAATGGTGCTCTCCTTTCCAGGTGCCGGGTATTTGTACTTAAGCCCCTTTCAAAGGAGGACATACTTGAGCTCCTGAGACGTGCCCTGCGTGACAGCAGAGGGCTTGGAGACCAGAAGGTCAGCATATCAGATGAGGTGCTCGACATTATAGCCGTATTTGCAAACGGGGATGCCAGAGCGGCCCTTTCCACTCTTGAGATGGCGGTGCTTAACGGGGAGCTTTCAGAGGACGGCTCCGTGACCGTCAGCCTTGAGACAGTGGAGCAGTGTACCCAGCGTAAATCCCTCCTCTATGACAAGGATGGAGAGGAGCATTATAATCTCATATCTGCCCTCCATAAATCCATGCGCAATTCAGATCCCGATGCGGCAGTTTACTGGCTGTCACGTATGCTTGAGGCGGGAGAGGATCCTTTATATGTGGCAAGGCGAGTCATACGCTTTGCCTCCGAGGATGTGGGTATGGCAGATCCCAGGGCACTACAGACGGCCGTGGCAGCCTATCAGGCCTGTCACTACATAGGCATGCCCGAGTGCTGTCTGGCGCTAAGTGAGGCAGTGGTATACATGTCCCTGGCTCCCAAGTCAAATGCCATCTATATGGCCTACGAGCATGCAAAAAAGGATGCTCTTTCCATGCTGTCGGAGCCTGTGCCTCTCAACATCAGGAACGGAGTGACCAGGCTCATGCGGGAGGAGGGCTATGGCAGGGATTATAAATACGCTCATGATTTTGAGGACAAGCTTACTGACATGCAATGCCTGCCGGATTCGCTCCTTGGCCGGGAATATTATCGTCCTACCTCTCAGGGCCTGGAAAAGAACTATGCGGAGCGTCTCCGGGCCATAAAGGACTGGAAGCATCAGCACGGAGCAAAAGGGTTCTGAAATTTCAGTAGAAGCAAATATTTATTAGAAATGATATGCATTTTCTTAAATACATGACACGATCTTTCCTGAGGTTTTACATTTTCCTGATAAAGGACTTTACTGTGCTGACATGGGCTGCTTAAGACCTTACAATTATTCTACATACTTTGTCAAAGCTTTTCCGAAATATGCGGGAAAGCTTCTTTTTTTTACCTTAAAATGTTTACGAAATCAGGGAGGATATTTGATGAACGCATATCAGGTAAAGGGAGAGCTCCCAAAGGGTTTTCTTGGACATATCAGTTATGAGACCATACTTCCGGAGGACAACGAAGGCATAGAGCTGAGATTTACCTTTGGGAAAAGGCTCATGGAGGATCCGGGTGATCAGGACAGAAACGAGGCCGGTGAGGCCTGGATCAGAAACATGGGAAGGGAAGCATCCTTTGAGGAGATCGACAGGCTCATAGGTATGGAAAAAACTGAAATAAATGTTTCGGTCTTTCACAATGATGCCTATATTGGATGTGCCCACAGGGATGAAACTGACCGGACTGCAGTTATTTCTCCAAGGGAAGCCTCTGAGGGTTTCATACCCTGGAGCTTCAGGGGCGGCGTGCTCAAGATAGTGCTCCATGTATATCAGATACTTAATGAGGAGACGCCGTATGAGCTTACTGTAATAGGAAAGGAGGCCCGGAGATGATATATCAGAGAGCAGAGTTGCACAATCATACCGTAGAATCAGATGGAAGTATGACTGTCACTAAGCTCATGCAATGGGCCGATAAGCATGGATATGGGGTGATCTCGCTTACTGATCACAATACCTGTTCGGGGCACAGGCTGGCAGAGGCCTGCATAAAGGATGATAATCTTTCTCTGGATCTTATTAGGGGAGTTGAGATTACGACCTTTTACGGACATGTGCTTGCACTCGGGATGAACAGCATGGTGAGTTTTACTGATCTGGATCCAAATGCCCCGGAGAGATTTTTCAAAAAGCTCCGTGCAAACGGTGCTGCAGCCATAGGACTGGCACATCCATTCTGTCTCGGAAGACCTGTCATGGCAGGCTGCCGCTTCGACATGAAGATACATGACTGGAACTGTATAGACTATATAGAGGTATTCAATACCAGCTCGGGTATAAATGAATATGGTGAAAAGATCATAGGCAATGAAACAGCTCTAGGATTCTGGGAACAGAAAGTGTTGGAGGGCTTCAGGCTGGCTGCAGTTACTGGGAAGGACATACATAATGAGCCTGCGGATGAGAACTGCATGGTCACTTATGCCATACTTGATGAGGATGAGGCTGAAAGGAACAGGGCTGACGCAGTCCTGGGAGCTATCCTGAGGCAGCGCACGCTGGTGACCAGAGGGCCGATGATGTATGCCAGATTCAGGGATGGAGCTCTAAGCATAGACGTGGACAATTCCTCCAATTACTTTGACTGGAATAAAAAGTATATGGAGGTGGATCCCATACTTGTTATCAGAGATGACCTTGGACATGAGGTCAGCTTAAAGCCTGATATAAAGGATGGGAAGATAGAAGTAAGAATGGACGAGGCCGCCTCACGGGCAGTGATCAGGCTCTATGACGGAGATAAGGAGTTTTCGTCCCTGCTTGCAGCCGGCATATATGCTGAGGACAGAAAGGAGTGATAGTCCATGAAGAGGCTTTATTATGGACTGGGTAAGAAAAAGTTTCTGGAGTGGATATTCTTTGCGGTATTCGTGCTTTTCTTCTATGGCCCGCTGATGAACATGGTGGTGCTTTCCTTTGCGGGAGACTATGAATATCCTGATGTAGTGCCTACATCCTATGGATTTAAGTGGTGGGATTACATACTTTCCAAGAGCCAGATGGTGGATACCATATTTACGTCTCTGGTGCTGGCGGTAGTGGTAACACTGGTGTCTCTTCTCATATGTCTGCCTGCGGCCTACGCTATAGCAAGATATAAGTTCAGGGGACGCTCCCTGGTAAGGCTCAGCTTCCTGCTTACCAATGCATTCCCCAAGATGGGTATCTATACTGCCATGGCGGTCATTTTCTACAAGCTCAATCTCATGGGTACCTTTGTCGGAGTAGTGCTCGTGCATATAGTAAATACGATGATGTTCATGGTATGGATACCAAGCGGAGCCTTCAGGACGGTTCATGTGCAGCAGGAGGAGAGTGCCAGGGACGTGGGTGCCTCACCTCTCAGGGTGTTCTTCAGGATAACCATGCCCATGGCCTGGCCAGGCATAGTAGTTGCCTCCCTCTATACCTTCCTTGGGTCCATGGAGGAGGCACAGGGATCACTGCTCATAGGACTTCCCAATGTACATACCATGCCCAGTGAGCTTTACGGCATAATAATGTCGTTTCCGGAGACTGCAGGCTCGGTATTTGCAGTCATACTTCTCATACCGTCACTGATATTGCTTATAGTATTCAGAAAATATCTGAGTGCCGAGGCCCTGTCCAACGGACTCAAGATGTAAATGGAGTAAAAAATGAGTGAGACTAAGGAAAAACTGATAATCAGCGGACTTACAAAGAAGTTCAGCAAAAATGAGGGCGTAGAGAACATCAATATCTCAGTAAAGGAGAGAGAGCTGCTTACTCTTCTTGGCCCATCCGGCTGCGGCAAGACGACCATACTGAGAGCCATCGGAGGCTTCAACAAGATCGATTCCGGAAAGATCATCCTTGACGGAAATGAGATCCAGGACATGCCTCCCGAGGAGAGACCCACAGGCATGGTTTTCCAGAGCTATAATCTCTGGCCGCATATGACGGTATATGAAAACATGGCCTTCGGGCTTCAGATAAGAAAGCATTCCAAGAGTCAGATGAAGGAAGAGATAAATGAGATGCTCAGACTGGTTCGCATGGAGGGCATGGAGAAGAAATATCCCGGTCAGCTCTCAGGCGGACAGCAGCAGAGGATAGCCATAGCAAGAGCTCTCGTACTCAAGCCCTCACTGCTTCTGCTGGATGAGCCCTTCTCAGCTCTGGATGCAAAGATCAGAGGACAGATGAGAGAGGAACTGAAGCGTATACAGCGTGAGGCTGGACTTACAGTCATATTCGTTACCCATGACCAGGAGGAAGCCATGGCTATATCAGACAGGATAGCAGTCATGAGAAGAGGCTTCATGGATCAGGTGGGAAGTCCAGAGGATATCTATGATAACCCCAGGACTAGGTTTGTTGCAGAATTTATAGGAGAGATGAATTTCCTGAGTGAAGGCGGAAAGGAATATGCGGTTCGCCCTGAGGACATAACCATGGAAAAGAGCGCGGATGGAGACTGTACCATACTGGAGCTCATGTCCCTGGGCCATTATACCCAGGCCATAGTGGAGATGCCCGTAGGAGGAGAGCTCAAGGTCTTTATGGAGAAGGACATCGCCAGGAATTTTGACACCGGAGACAGGGTAAACTGCATATATAACAGAAAACAGACCTTTGCTGCCTGAGTCAGGTTCATGGCAGAGCTATATAAGGTAAAGAAAAAGAGGAGAATAAAATGATGAAAAGATCAAACAGGAAGATAAGATTAGTTGCAGGTCTTATGGCTATGAGCCTTGCTGCTCTGAGCCTTACAGGCTGCGGAGGCTCAGGCTCATCTCAGGAGACTGCAGAGGTGCCTACAGTCACCATATGGAGTTCAGGCGGACAGGAGGTCCGTGAGGCCCTTCAGGCCATAGCCGATGCCCACAATGCTGATCCCAACTACAACACAAAGGCAAGAGTGGAGATACAGTTCGTTGTATCCGGAACCAGTGAGCAGAGCCTTCCTGACCGCCTCGTAGCGGCATATCAGGCAGATCAGACAGATACTGATTTTGATCTTATAGCCCTGGATGACAGTGCCATAGCTGATATCGTAGCCCGTACCAGCGAAGATTTCTTTGATGAGATAGACACGTCGAAGATACCTAACTATGAGAACCTTATTTTCAAGGACAATGTAGTCGGATCCAACTTCATACCCTACAGAGGAACATCCGTATTTCTGGCATATGATTCAGAAGTAGTACCTGAGCCTCCCAAGACTGCAGAGGAGCTCTATCAGTGGATAAAGGACAACCCTGGACGCTTCACCTACAATGATCCTTCTACGGGAAATGCAGGATTCTCTTTCGTGGCAAATACCATTTACAACCAGCTTCCCGAGGAGGCTGCTTTATCTGATGATCCCAAGTGGAGGGATGAGCACCAGGAGGAATGGGACAATGCATTTGCACTCCTTGCAGAGCTCCATCCCTATCTCTATCAGACAGCTGGAAAGGTACAGTACCCTATGAAGAATCAGGGAGCTCTTGATCTTCTGGCAACCAAGCAGGTCGACATGGTGCCCGCTTTTGCAAATATGGTACTCAGCCAGAAGAACATGGGTACACTTCCTGACAGCATAAAGATGACACAGCTTGAGGAAGCATTTCTTGGCGGACTTGCAGGATTCATGATGCCCTCCATAGGCAGTGACAAGGAAGCATGTCTTTCAGTCATAGACTATTATCTCAGCTATGAGGCCCAGGCCATAGACTGGAATACTATGTTTGCCTCACCTGTAGTAGACGCTTCCAAGATGGAAGGTCTTGAGCATGAGGACTGGCTCAATGAGACTGATATGAGCACCCTCCGTTATTTCTCCATAGGTACCCTTCAGACAGACATCAGAGAGCGCTGGACTGAGGAGATCGGAAGCCTTGCAAGATAAAGCTCTGACTGATAAGGCAGTGGCTGCCCGTATCCATCATGCAGGTTGCGGACAAGATCATTGAAGAGGAAATATAAATGGATAAGAAAAAAGTTAGACCCTGGATGCCCTACCTCATGGTAGCGCCTGCATTTACTGTCATGCTGCTGGTGGTCATACTCCCCATACTAAATACTGTCGCACAGTCCTTCAGTACGGCAGACGGTCAGTTCACACTGGCAAATTACCAGTATTTCCTGACCAGCTACGAGGCCTTTGAAAGCCTGGTATTTACAGTCATAGAAGCACTGAGCACCATGCTGCTTGCCATGGTATTCAGCTTCCTGCTGGCTCTCTACCTGAGATTTTCAAAGAGCGGCATAAGCCGTATAATAGGAAGACTGTATCTGCTGCCCAGATTTATCCCTGGCATAGTCGCAGTCTATGCGGTAATGAATATCATTAAGGATGCGGGCTTCATAAACCGGTTCCTTCAGCTTTTCGGCATCATGTACAAGCCTGGATTGCTTTATGACATGAAGGGCATAGTCATATGCAACCTGTGGTTCAATATACCGTTTTCCGCCATGCTCCTTTCAGCTGCCCTTTCAAATGTTGCTGATTCCTATGTGGAAAGCGCAAAGGATGCAGGCTGTGGCTGGGGAAAGATACTTACAAAGATCATATGGCCTCTGGTATATAAGGATGTCATAGTGGCAGCCACCTTCATACTCATGGGACAGATAGGAGCATTTACCATACCTTATCTGACAGGCCCAAACAATCCCAAGATGCTTGGCATACTCCTGTATCAGCAGGTAAATACCTATCTGGATTATCAGAGAGCGGCAGCACTTTCGGTGCTCATGTTCATCATCTGCCTTGGCGGAGCCGTGGTCTACATAAAGAGCAACATGAAGGAAGAAGCATGGCAGGCAGGAAAATAAAAGCGTATATTTGAAGAAGAGGATAGATATATGACAGGAGTATATAACATAAACCTGCCGGTGGCTCTTGATGGCCCCAGGAATTTCAGGGAGCTTGGAGGCTACCCGGCAGAGGGCGGACATATAAAAAGAGGAGTGATATTTCGCTCCGATGGACTTCAGTCTCTGACAGACAGTGACAGACAGTGGATGCTTGAGCATGGTATAAGCTGTGTCATAGATCTCAGAAGCGACAATGAGGCAACGACCAAGCCGGATGCTGTTACGGAGGAATTTGAGCATCACCACATAGCCATGTCTGACAGGCTTCGCGAGGAGGATGGCAAGGAGATATATCCTGATACCATAGCCGAACTCTATAAAGTGATCCTTAACACCCATAAGGAGGGCTTTGCAAAGGTCATGCGCATACTTATAGAGCGGAATGGCCGGCCGGCAGTATTTCACTGTGCCGTAGGTAAGGACAGGACAGGAATCACTGCCATGCTGATACTCTGGCTATGTGGAGTTCCGGAGGATATCATAGTGGCAGATTATGAGGTCAGCGAGCATAATATGAAGCCCATTTTTGATAAGCTCAGAGAGATGTTCAAGGAGGCAAACATGGAAGTTCCCGATGTACTTTTAGGCTCAAGACCTCAGGATATGAGGACTACCATGGATTATATTAGGGAAAACTGGGGCTCTGCTGCAGGATATCTTGGGGCCTGCGGACTGAGTAAGGAGGAGCTCCAGAGATTATGTGAGATATTTGTGGATAGGGACTGAGACCCTGCCTGAAAGGCCGATATAAAGATCATAACAAAAACTGCGGATATCATCTACTATTAGTAAATGATACCGCAGTTTTTCAGGTGTCAGCTTTTATAAGCTCAGTCCTTAGCCTCAAAAGTATAGCTGCGGCAAGGATGCCTGCAAGCATCGAGGTGCCAGCAAAGTTGAGCCATATGCCTGTAAGGCCGAGAGGCCACAGGAGCAATATAAGAAGGACTGGAAACACCAGTGCCGTAGACACTGATATGAAAGCTGCTTCTCTGGGACGTTCTATGGCCAGCATGAAGCTTTGGGTGGCAAATGAGAACCAGCGTGTCACATAGGTCAGAGCGAAAAATCTGAGTGCAGTCACTGTCATAGCAAGGCCTTCTGCATCTGCATCAGGCATGAAAAGCTGGGAGATGGTCTCCGGTATGAGCAGCATAATGGCTACGGAAAGAAGAGAGACTACGGCGCTTGCGGTAAAGCAGCAGCGTTCTATGGCTCTGACTCTTGACAGCTTGCCTGCTCCAAGATTATAGCCTACTGCGGGCTGAAGAGAATCACACATACCATAAAGAAGAGGCTGTATGAAGCCTTCCGTGTACATGAGTACTCCGTATATGGAGACAGCAAGCTCGCCTCCGATCCTGACCAGTATGGCATTGAGCAATATGGAGGTGATGCGGCCTGCTATGTTGTTGAGGAAGTTGGGGCTGCCGCAGCTTATGATCTGCCTTATCATGCGGGCGTGGAAACGGGGCCTTACGAAGCGAAGCAGCGCTTTCCCACGGATAAAGGGCGTAAGTGCCAGCAGGGCGCAGACCATCATGCCTGAGCAGGTGGCAAAGGCTGCTCCCCAGACTCCGAAGCCAAATACGCCGAGGAACAGGAACTCCAGTACTCCACTGAGGACTGACATGAGTATGTTGAGGAACATGCTCCCTCTTATGAAGCCGCATATGCGTAGTAAGTTATCCATGGCAAAGACTATGGTGGTAAGCGGTGAGCATATGGCGTAGACTCTTATATACTGCACTGCCAGCCTGGCAAAATCGCCCTCTGCCCCCATAAGTTTTATGAGCATAGGCGCAGCAGCGTAGAGCAGGGCGCCTATGGCTATGCCTGCAAGGAATATCATGATGCAGGCACAGGTAAATATGTTATGGGCATTCTGCTCATCTTTCTTGCCAAGGCTTATGGATATGGGCACTGACGCTCCCACGCCTATAAGGTCTGCAAGAGAAAAGTTTATGATGACGAAAGGCATGGCCAGATTGACTGCAGCAAAGGCTGTGGATCCCAGGAACTGCCCTACAAAAACTCCGTCTATGGTTTGATATAAGGCTGAAGCCAGCATGCTTATGGCTCCGGGTATTGATGCCAGGAAAAATAGCTTCAGCGGTGATGTCTCTGAAAAAAGCTTATGTGAATTCATGTAGGCCTCTTGATCTTAAGTCTGATATTATGGCTTCAAGGAGATCAGCACCTGATAAGGCAGGTCACTGGCTCAGCTTTACTACGATCACGCCATCCTTATATATGCAGGAGCCATCGGCGGGCCAGCAGGGCATGTTCTTTGCGGCTTCTAGAGCCATGGCATACTGGTCAGCATTCGGCTCGGCTGTTTCAAGGCCAAGTATGTTCATGAGCCTGGCTATCCTTGCGGAGCCCTGCACGTTGCTGCTGTCGATGGTAAAAAAGGATATGCCTGTAGCATCCCAGGGCTGTACTCCAGTACCCTGGAGCTCAGGACTCCAGGAACCCACAAATACCATGGGAGTCTGGCCTTCATTTCCTGGTCCTCTCATGGAGACGGTACTGCCATATATGTTTCGGCCATGCGCACATCTGCCTCTGCCACATGATGTATGAGCTCCACGTAGCGGTTTGTCATATCAAGCTGTGACATGAGGCCCATGGCAAGCAACAGGAGACAGCCATATCTGAGAAGATATCCGGCTCTGAGCCTCTTTACCAGGCTCCAGGCCTCAAGATTTCGGAGCAGCAGGCAGAGGAGCGCTGAAGAAAATGCAAAGGTCAGAGGCTCTGTCATATTTGCCCTGAGCACCTGATAGTTGCCGAGCACGAAGGTCATGAAGAAGCAGGAGCATATCATGACCAGCAGTCCTGCCATGAGTCAGAGAGTTCCCTTCCTTTTTAGTCTTAGGCCTCTGTATATGCTGAGCATGACTGCACCAAAGGTCACGGGCACATATAGCCTGCTGTAGACCGGAAGCTCCCTGAAGACCAATCGTCTTATGTCGCCAAGGATATTTGAGATACACTGAGCGAGGGGTACATTGCCCCAGGACATATAGCTGTCAGTAAGATAGGTCCTGAAGGTCCCGAAGCGCACGTATATGATCGCCTTTGACAGAGCCAGATATCCAAGGGAGCTCAGGCACCGACATGCCGGCTATAAGTGAGGTCTCAACCTTGAGGCCTTTTTTACTTACTCTGATCGCCCAGCCAAATATGAGATAGGCAGAGATGACTGAAAGCAGGAAGGCAAAGACCATCTCAAAGGCCTGATATGTAAAATAAAACTGATGTATAAGCACGGGTGAGTTGATGTACAGCCCGTTGAATACCAGGAAAAACGGAAGCAGACCATCCCTGTGCTTCTTATCCACAAGCTTATTGATACAGAAGTCAAATACCAGACAAAGGAGCACCATCGCTGCCATCATATAGAGCACTGCCATGGAGGAGGAATACACCTCAGTGGAAAAGAGCTTCTTTGTAAGGACCAGCCCAAATCTGCCTACCCTGAGAAATACATTGATGGTATCTGCAGGATGGGTGATGTAGGTCTCGGTATCTGTGAGTATGTCGCCTGAATTGAGCCAGAAGCCTCCGTAGGACAGGATGGTGATGATAGTGGTATATATGGAAAGGACGGAATGTTTCTTTATAAACCGGATAAATTCTTTCATGCTAAGCTCCTTGGTAACATGACTGCATAGCCATGATAGCATATCTGAAGCAAGAAAAGAAGCTTGTGAGGTTCAAGTAAGTTTATAAAAATTTTATATGATTATCAGCACTCAACGCTTGACAGTGCTAACAAACAGTGCTATAACATAGGCGTAAAGAAAAAGAGGAGCCGAGGGCCGGAGATATCCGGAGCTGCGGCAGGCATATAGAGGAGGTAAGCATTATGTTAGTACCCAGCATTTTTAATGGCAATCTGTTTGATGATTTTATGGATTTTTCATTTCCTGATATCGATAAGGAGCTTTATGGCAAGAGGGCTCAGAACATCATGAAGACTGATGTCAAGGAGCTTGAGGACAGATATGAGGTCATGGTCGACCTGCCTGGCTTCCACAAGGAGGACATACGTCTTGAGCTCAATGACGGTACACTGACCATCAGCGCTGTGAAGTCTCTGGGCAAGGAAGATGAGAGCAAGGGCAACTATATCAGACGTGAGCGTGTGGTAGGCAACATGCAGAGGAGCTTCTATGTAGGCAAGGCTCTTACTGAGGAGGACATCCACGCCAAGTATGAAAATGGTATCCTGAAACTGGATATCCCCAAAAAGGATGCAAGGAAGGTGCCTGAGAAGAAGTACATCTCCATCGACTGATAAGCCTTTGGGTGTGACATATGTATATGATGAGAGCGGCAGCCTTGCGGTTGCCGCTCTTTTTTCGTGGTTTTTTATTGAAGGATAGCCTGAAGCTGCCTTGATATAAAGCTGTAGGAAAGCTCTTTTATCGTATAAGTTGGGTACTTGATGCCC
>CALWHG010000008.1 GCA_944380315.1 uncultured Lachnospiraceae bacterium | reverse complement strand
CTCATTACTTTTGACACACAAAAAAACAAACCTGGCTTAGGAGCTCTTTCCTAAACCCGGTTTGTCTTCAGTCTGAAACACCGGTAGAGATTTCTCTATCGGTGTTTTTGTGATATAATAAGTCAGCCTGTCAGATAATTGACCAGACATAAAGGGACTTTGTACTCATATATCACACCCTGAAGGGAGAAATTTGTATGAAAAAGATCATATTTGCTACAAAGGATATGCTGCGTAACTACTTCCGCATCAATGGCAGACTGTCAAGGGCAGGCTACTGGTGGGCAGTGCTTGGATACGTGATCATCAGCGTTATCTGCAGCCTGATAAGCATGGCGCTCGATACTGAGATACCAGTTTCTGTCTGCGGACTCGTATTTTTTATACCGCTTTTTACCGCTGCATTAAGGAGATATCATGACTGTGGATGGAGCACCTCTCGTGTCATACTCCTTTATGTACTCAATTTTCTGTTTGGATGGGTGACTCTGGGTTCCCTGGTCAGTATGATACTTGGCTTTGCCTCAGATTCCATGGGATTGCTTGGAGGCAGCCTGCTCGTGCTTGGCATATGCCTTATAGGCAATATGGTGGTAACTATCATCATGTTTGTTGGATTATTCAAGCGCTCCGAGCCTGGTGAGAACCGTTATGGCATGCCCAATCCCTTCGATCCTGATGCAGATGACAGGACCGATGTAGTCGATCTCTGATCTATGGACTGCGTCACATTCAGAAAGGATATAAACGCATATCTTTCAGATGAGCTCACGGATGAGGAACTCAATGATTTCCTCATCCATCTGAGGTCATGTCCTGAGTGCAGGGATGAGCTTGAGATCAACTTCATAGTCATAGAGGGCATAAACATACTTGATGAGGAGCGCTCAGACTATGATCTTTCAAAGGCCTACAACAGATCCATACAGGCTTCGGAAAGGTATATAAGCTTCAAAAAGATCCTCCTTACCCTTCGCTATATAGTCGACACTCTGCTTTTCTGGACTGTACTTACTATAGGCTATTTTTATCTTTTTACTATTTACGGCCTTCGGCTTTGATAACTGGAGATCATCATGTCAAACAAGCTTTTACTTATAGACGGACACAGTATACTGTCCAGGGCATTTTACGGCATTCCGCCGCTCACTACCTCAAAGGGCATACATACTAACGCTGTCTACGGCTTCCTTAACATCATGCTTAAGGCCATAGACGATGAAGGCTGCACTCATCTGAGCGTGGCCTTTGATCTGAGCAGGGAAAAGCTGCTGCGTTCAAAGCTTTATCCCCAGTATAAGGCCCAGAGGAAGCCCATGCCTGAGGAGCTGCTCATGCAGGTTCCCATGATGATGGACATGCTTAAGGCCATGGGCATCCCCATAACCACTCTCGAGGGCTATGAGGCTGATGACATACTCGGTACCCTTGCCAAGAAGGCACAGGCCGAGGGCTTTGAGGTGACCATACTTTCCGGGGATCGGGATCTGCTTCAGCTTGCTGATGAGCATATCAAGATCAGCATACCAAAGACCTCCAGAGGCAGGACAGAGGTGTTCAACTATCTTCCTCAGGATGTAAAGGAGCAGTACGGAGTCACTCCTTCAGAATTCATAGACATGAAGGCTCTCATGGGTGATGCCTCAGACAACATCCCCGGAGTGCCTGGTATAGGAGAGAAGACTGCCCAGGCCATCATCATGAAATATGGTTCCATAGAAGAGGCCCATGCACACGCAGACGAGGTCACTCCCAGGAGAGCAAGCACAAACCTAAAGGAGCACTATGACATGGCAGAGCTCTCAAAACGCCTTGCCACCATAGATACTGCTTCTCCTGTCAGCTTTGATGAGGAAGGCTCAAGGCTTGGAAACATATATACTGAGGAGGCTCTCTCCATGGTCAGGGAGCTGGAATTCAAGAGCCTTATCACCCGTTTTTCGGAGCACACAACGGCACAGGAGCCCGCTGCAAGCTTCATAGAGGGCTTTAAGCAGAGCAGCGATCTTTATTTTGCACGGACCATCATGTCTGATGCGGCTGCTGAAAAGTCCATAGGCTTCTACTTGGAGGCCTCTGATGCTGCTGCAGTGCTTGGGCTTGCTATTTCCAGGGACCGCATATATGTGCTCTGCGGAACAGGGCATGAAGCTGATGCCATGGAAAGAGAGCAGGGCGATGAGCCTCTCACCAAAGAGGGCCTCATCCATATGGCGGAGGAGCTTATAAAGGAGCTGATCCAGAGAAACAGCCGTATATATACCCTCAGGCTCAAGGAACAGCTAAAGCTTATGCCTTCACTCAGGAGGAGCAGCTGTATCTACGATCTATCCGTAGGAGCCTATGTGCTTAATCCTCTAAAGGACAGCTATGATTATGATGACCTTGCAAGGGATTTCATGGCTACAGCTGCTGAGACAAGGACGGAGCTCCTTGGCAAGGGCTCCATATGTGAAGCTGCGGGCTCACAGGATCCGGACAAGGCTCAGGCTGCCTTCAGGACAGCTGCCTACAGTGCTGCCGCAGCTCTGCTTTCAGGCCCCTCAATCCTAAAAGCCCTTAAGGAGGCTGAAAGCCTCGGCCTCTATACAGATATAGAGCTGCCGCTTATCTACAGTCTCAATGATATGGAGCTTGCGGGTATCAGGGTCGATAAGGATGAGCTTTCGGCATATGCTGCGCTTCTCAAGTCCCAGATCGATGACATAGAGAAGGATATATATGACATGGCTGGGGAGATATTCAATATCAACTCCCCTTCACAGCTTGCTCATATACTTTTTGAAAAGCTTGGCTTAAAGGGCGGCAAAAAGACAAAGACCGGGTATTCTACGGCAGCTGACGTACTTAACAAGCTTGCACCGGATTATCCCATAGTCATGAAGGTGCTCCGCTACAGGACTCTCATGAAGCTTTACTCTACCTATGCAGCCGGACTTTCTCAGTATATAGAGGAGGATGGAAGGATACATGGACATTTCAATCAGACGGTCACAGCCACCGGTCGTATATCATCCACTGATCCTAACCTTCAGAACATACCCGTAAGGACTGAGGAGGGCAAGGAGCTTCGCAAGGTCTTCGTACCTTCGGAGGGCTTCCTGTTCCTGGATGCGGATTACAGTCAGGTGGAGCTCCGCATACTGACAGCCCTTTCAGGCGACGAAAAGCTTATCGAGGCCTACAGGCATGCGGAGGACATACACAGACTCACCGCCTCTCAGGTGTTCCATGTGCCCATAGATGAGGTCACTCCTGAGATGAGGAGGAATGCCAAGGCCGTCAATTTCGGCATAGTATACGGTATATCTGCCTTCGGCCTGGGAGAGGGACTTTCCATAAGCCGCAAGGAGGCCCAGGATTATATAGACAGCTATTTCCATACATATCCCAAGGTAAAGGAATATCTTGATGGCTCTGTAGCATTTGCAAAGGAGCATGGCTATGCAAAGACCTATTTTGGACGCAGGAGGCCCATACCTGAGCTTAAGTCCTCCAACTTTATGCAGCGTTCCTTCGGTGAAAGGGCAGCCATGAACTCTCCCATACAGGGTACGGCTGCAGACGTCATGAAGATAGCCATGAATTCAGTGAACATGAGGCTCTCAGGCCTTGATAAGGACGGAAAGCAGACAGGCAAGAGCTTCCGCTCGAGGATAGTCCTTCAGGTCCATGATGAGCTGCTCATAGAGACCTGGAAGGATGAGCTTGAGGAAGTAAGAGCCATAGTAAAGGAAAGCATGGAGTCTGCAGTCAGACTGTCCGTGCCCCTCAGCTGTGACATAAATACAGGAGATAACTGGTATGACTGTCATTAAGGAGTCGTATCTCAGCAAATATATAGAGAGGTCTGACCTGCTGCCTCTTTCCTTTCTGGACATGTCCCCTTATACAGGGTCAAAGAGAGGCATACGGTTCCGTATAGAAAAGCAGACCTCAGAGGAGGGTGAAAAGTCCCTGCTTTGCAGCTGCTGGCGGGGCCCCTTTGCCTATGGACATACTGACAGCTCTGAGATGACCAGTAGGAGCTTTGCATTCTCAGAAGAGGGACTATCTGAGATCGTAAGCTGGCTCAATGCCTGTGCAGGAGGTGAGGCCTCATGATCATAGGCGTGACCGGAGGAGTGGGCTCCGGAAAAAGCACTGCCATCTCACATGTAAGTGAGCTTTATGATGCCCTGGTGCTCAGGACCGATGACATAGCAAAGGGGCTTATGACAGATCCGAAGCTTCTTGAGCAGCTTGAAGCTGCCATGGGAAGGTCCATAAGAGACAGGGATGGTCTGCTTGACAAAAAGCTCTATGGGGACCTTATATATTCCTCGGAAAGGATGGCTGCCATATCTGATTCCATAGTCCATCCTGCGGTCTGGGACTATGTTCGTGAGCGTGCAGGTGAGGAGAGCAGCAAGGGCAGGCTCGTGCTGGTCGAATCAGCTCTTCCTGGCAAGGAGCTCTCGGACATATGCGATCATATACTGGTCCTGACCGCCGGAGATAGGGCCAGGCTTTCACGTCTTGCAAAGGAGCGCGGCTACAGCAGCGAGCGCTATGAGGATATAAAGGAGAGGCAGCTCAGTCAGGAGGCCTTTGAAGCTCTGGGAGACGTGATCATCAGAAATGATGGGACCATAGAAGAATTGAAAAAAAGGACAGAAGAAGCGATAGATGATCTTTGTAAGTCTTGCCAGCGGAAGCAGCGGTAACTGTACCCTGCTCCATACAGAACATGAAAACATACTTATAGACTGCGGCATAAGCGCAAAGCGCATAGCTGACAGCCTCAGGGCCTTTGATCTTGACATAGGGGATCTGGATGCAGTACTGCTGACTCATGAGCACAGCGACCATATAAAAGGCTTAAAAAGGCTCATGAGCGCCTACAGCATACCCGTATATGCCTCTGAGGGCACACTTGAGGCATTGCCCTATGCCACGAGAGATGAGTATTTCCGCTTTGCCGGTACCTCTCTCATGTATCCCGTATCAGCAGACAGGGAGTTTTACATAGGCTCCACGCTGATATGCCCTTTTCATATATACCATGATGCGGCTGCTCCTCTCGGATACAGGGCAGAAGCCATGTCTCCGGGTGACGGTCAGTCCTCAGCCGCAAGGCGTGCAGTCTGTGTCACTACCGATACAGGCTATTATGATGACTATATCAGAGACCACCTTCTATATCTGGATGCTGCTCTCATAGAATCCAATCATGACAGAGGCATGCTGGCAGGCGGCAGATATCCTGTGTCACTTAAGCGGAGGATCATGTCAAGACAGGGCCACCTTTGCAACAATCAGACGGGTAAGCTCATAGCTGAGGTGCTGAGTCCCAGGCTTAAGCATGTGTTCCTGGGACATCTCAGCAAGGAAAACAATACTCCAAAGCTGGCTCTTGATACAGTGAAGATGGAACTTTCAGAGGCTCTGGGGGCGGAAAGGGCAGAGAGCCTTTCTGTGTCAGTAGCTCCCCAGGACGGACCATCCATGGTCATAAGCCTCTGATTTTTATCGATTTCATTAAGCTTTTCTAAAACTTCTCTGACATTTGCACAGCTGTCCGTTTTTATGGTAAAATGTCAAAATGCGATCAGTCTCTGTCCGGTAGAAAGGGGCTAATCAAATGCATAAAAACAAGGACTACGTATCTCCGGACAGTCTTCAGCCTTATGAGAAGTTTGCCGAGCTCGGAGCCGAGCGTCTCAGTGACGCGGAGCTGCTTGCCATCATCATAAGGAGCGGCACCAGAGACAGCAATGCACTTAAGGTGGCCACAGAGCTTCTTAATCTGTATGGCAGGGAAGACGGCATACTCAATTTGATGTACTATACTGATTCGGATTTCCGGAGCATAAGGGGCATAGGGCCTGTAAAGGCCACCCAGCTTGCTGCCATCTCTGAGCTTTCGAAGCGTATATGGAAGACCAGATCCAGGAGAAGAGTGACGCTCAGCACCCCTTCCTCCATAGCTGATCTGTATATGGAGGAGCTGAGATACTGCAATCAGGAAAGGGTCTACCTGCTGCTTCTGGATTCACAGAACCGGCTGCTGCAGAGTGTGCCTGTATCCCAGGGTACGGTCAATGCCTCGGCCATATCGGCCAGAGAGATATTTTTTGAGGCTATCAAATACAGAGCGGCGGCCTTTGTGATAGTACATAACCATCCCAGCGGATCCACCAGGCCCTCGGAGGCCGATATAAACTTTGCCATCATGCTGAGGATGCTTGGGCAGATGATGAACATACCTCTCATGGATTGCCTCATCATAGGTGACAACGAATACCTCAGCTTCAGTGAGGCCGGCCTTTTCAGGAAAGGGGACAGCCTCTGATATATCTGACATGGACAATAAAGCTTCAAAATACATGTTCATAATACTGACTGTCATATGCACGGTGCTCATAGTCCTGAGCTCGATCCAGGGCGGAGCCTTCGACCCCATCAGAAGGGTAGTGGGCTATGCGCTGGTACCGGTCCAGGAGGGTGTCAATACCGCAGGCACCGCTATTTATGATACCATAAAGGAGTTTTCAGATCTTCGCGATGTCTATGATCGCAATCAGGAGCTGGAGGACCGCATAGCATCCCTTACGGAGGAAAATAACAGGCTCAGGTCTGAGACTGAGGAGCTAGAAAGGCTGAGGCTGCTCTATGAGCTGGATACACAGTATATGCAGTATCCCAAGGTGGCTGCCAGAGTCATAGCCAAGGACTCCAATCAGTGGTTTCAGGTCTTCCGTATAGACAAGGGCTCCGTTGACGGCATAAGAGTAGACATGAATGTGCTATCAGGAGGGGGGCTCATAGGCATAGTCACTGAGGTAGGGGCAAATTATGCCACCGTAAGGAGCATCATCGATGATGAATCCAGCGTCTCTGCCATGTCACAGCACAGCGGAGACGGCTGTTTCGTAAACGGAGATCTCGAGCTCTTTGAGCAGGGACTGCTGAGCCTTACGGATATTGACAAAAATGCAAACATAAGCGATGGTGACGCCATAGTCACCTCCAACATAAGCACCAAGTTCCTTCCTGGCATACTCATAGGCTATGCCACAGACATAGAGGTCGATTCACAGCAGCTTACCAAGTCAGGACTGCTGGTGCCGGCCGGTGATTTCAGCGACCTTCAGGAGGTGCTGGTCATCACACAGACCAAGTCAGAGCTTGGCATCACAGATCACAGTGAGGAGGCTGCGGAGGTCATATACTGATGCGCAGACACTATCATTGAAATACAGAAAGCTTATAAAAAGGATATCCATATATGCGCTCCTCATACTGGGAGCATTCATCATACAGACCTCGGTCTTTCCCCTTGTCACCTTTTTTTCAGCGGTGCCTAATCTGCTGCTCATACTTACCTTTTCCTTTGGATTCATCTATGGAAGTATGACTGGCATGATCTGCGGGCTTTTTGCCGGGCTCCTTATGGATCTTTTCTATACGGGCCCCTTCGGGTTTTATTCCCTTATCTTTGTCTGCTGCGGCTATGTAAATGGTATATTTACCAGATACTATTATGATGATTTCATCACCCTGCCCCTGCTTTTATGCGGGGCAAACGAGATAATATACAATCTGTATATCTTCGTATTCAGATTTTTAATGAGAGGAAAGTTCGATCTTCTGTATTATATGCTCCGCATAGTACTGCCGGAGCTGGTATTTTCACTGATAGTTACTCTTATAGTTTACAGAGTCTTCCTCAAGGTAGGAAAGAAGCTCGATGACATGGAACAGAGGAGAGGCCAGAACATTGCTTAAGGATATCAGGGAATTATTAAAGGATCTGCTCATCCGGCTCGTACAGAGCCGGCTGTTTGCTATGGGCCTTATATTCCTTGCTGCCTTTGGGATACTTTTCATGAGGCTTTTTGATCTTCAGATCAATCAGTCCGATCAGTACCAGGAGGACTTCATAAGCTCCATAGAGAGAGTGGTGACCGTACCCGGTACCAGAGGCAACATCTATGATGCCAACGGCAATCTGCTTGCTTACAACAGGCTCAGCTACAATGTGACCATCACTGACATAGGAGCCTATACAGGAGATTACAACAGCCGCAACCTCATGCTGCATGAGCTTGCGTCCATACTGGAAAAGCATGGTGAGAGCGTGGTATCGAGCTTTGAGGTGGCCATGGATGAGGACGGAGGGTTTTACTTCACCTCTTCAAGCAATGCAGCCAGGCGCCGCTTCCTTGCAAATGTCTACAGCAGCGTATACAGCACCACCGTGACCACGGACATGCTTGACAGCTCACCACGCTATGACTCGGACATAAGTGCATATGACTGTCTGATGCTCATGGTAAAGCTGTATGCCTTTGATTCCGTAAAGGATGAGGCGGGGTCTGCTGTCATCATCAATGATCAGCGTCTCCTTGACATGGTCAAGATCCTCTATGCCCTCAGGCAGTCAGCCTTCAGGCGCTATGAGAGCACTACCATAGCCACGGATATAGATGAGAGCTGTATGGCTGAGATCAAGGAAAATGCAGCTGAGCTGAAGGGCGTGGAGGTCGAGGAGACCTATATAAGGCGCTACAACAACGCCAAGTATTTCTCACACATCATAGGCTATACCGGTGCCATAAGGAACCAGGAGCAGCTTCAGGAGCTCCAGAAGGCGGATCTCAGCTACGAGATCACGGATATCGTTGGAGCTACGGGCCTGGAAGCCACCATGGAGACTGCCCTCCAGGGTAAAAAGGGCGAGACACATATGTATGTGGACAGCTATGGTAACATATCAGAGATCATAAGCAGCACTGATCCTGAGGCGGGTGACAATTTTTATCTGACCATAGAGCAGAACCTTCAGATAGGCATCTACCATCTGATGGAGCAGCAGCTTGCCAGCATACTGGCAAACAAGATTGTGAATATGTCAGAGTCGGAGCTTCCTGAGGTCTACGATTCCTCAAACATACTCATATCCATCGATGACGCTTACTATCAGCTGATAAACAACAATGTGCTGGACAAGGACAGCTTCCTTTATGAGGAGTCCGGTACTGCAGAGAAGGCCATAGGCTCTGCCTTTGAGGAGCATAAGGAGATAGTGCTCAACACTGTCAGGGCACAGCTTTCCAGCGATACTGCCTATACCATGGAAGAGCTTACCGATGAGTATTATTCCTACATGGTCTATATATATGAATACCTTTCGGGGTCGGGAGGACTTATAGACACTCAGGCCATAGACCGTCAGTCCGAGAGCTATCTTGCCTGGAGAGATGATACCATCAGCCTGAGGAGCTTTATATATAGCGGTATATCCGAGGGCTTCATAGATACGACCGGCTTTGAGACAGAGAGGACCTCACGCTATGAGGATGCTGATGCCCTTTACGGCCAGATAGTAGAGCTCATCATGGCTGATATGGCCGAGGATGACGGCTTTGAAAAGCTTATATATAAGAACATGATCATAAATGACACCATCTCAGGCAATCTCCTTTGTATGGCTCTGTTTGAGCAGGGGATACTTGATATGGATGAGCAGGCATACGCCATGCTGTCCATGGGTGATGAAAGCTATGCATTTTCCTTTTTCATAGACTGTATCTATGATCTGGATATCACCCCTGCGCAGCTGGCCCTTGATCCCTGCATGGCATCAGTGGTAGTGACCGATGTGAAGACGGGTGAGGTCAAGGCTCTCGTTACCTATCCAGGCTACGACAATAACCGTATCAATGACCCTGCCTATTTCAACGAATGCCTCAATGACCAGTCACTGCCACTCATAAACTCAGCGACCCAGACAAACAAGGCGCCCGGTTCCACCTTCAAGCCCATAGCTGCCATAGCGGTACTTGAGGAGGGTAAGATAAGCCCTACGGAGACCGTGGACTGTACCGGAGTGTATGAATATACGGATCCTGAGATAGACTGCTGGCTTGGGCCTCCGGGACATGGAGAGCTGACAGTGAGAGAGGCCATAGAGAACTCCTGTAACTATTGCTTCTCCGCATATGGACATCTGCTTTCAGTGACTGAGGCGGGGCTCACTCCTGAGGAGGATGTGACCAGCACCCAGCAGGGCCTTGAGCTCCTGCATAAGTACGCTGCCATGTTCGGGCTGGACCGCAAGAGCGGCATTCAGATCGATGAAAATGAGCCTCATATCTCTGATGAGGATCCTGAGCGTTCCTCCTTTGGACAGGGCACACATTCCTATAACAACGTACAGATGGCCAGATATACCACTGCACTGGCGAACAGGGGCACGGTATTTGATCTGACCCTGCTCCGTACACAGACAGATGCGGAGGGCAATGTCATCGATGAGTTCCCTGCAGAGATCACCGGTACAGTTGATATATCTGATACTACCTGGGATATAGTTCAGGGTGGTGTCAGGGACGTCATCACCGATGGTGTCGCTGCGAGGGTGTTTTCAGATTTTAACACGGTGCAGATAGCTGGAAAGACAGGTACAGCCGAGGAGGTAAAGACCAGGGGAAATCATGCGGTCTTCATATCCTATGCACCCTATGAGGATCCGGAGATAGCAGTGACTGTCATGATACCCTTCGGATATTCCTCCGGAAATGCCGCATCCCTTGCAAAGCGCGTCTACAATTACTATTATGGCGGCACTGATCTGCCTTCCATCATAAGCGGTGATGCAAGAGGCATAGGCATCTACAATGTCAGCGGCGGCTGATTAAGTTTTTGCAAGATTTTGTAACATTTTCTCTGATGGTATAGTATACTAAGGTAAATGGATGAAATTTGACTACGATATCAAATATTATAATTTCGTTCTGCTGATACTGGTCATAGCACTCAACGTGTGCGGAGTATTCGTAGTAAACTCTGCATCAAACATGGATGAGAGCATAGTGTCGAGACAGATACTCGGCACACTGGTCAGTATCTGCGTATGTATAGTGGTCTCCTTCATAGACTATCGAAGGCTCCTTAAGCACGGCAGGATGTTTTATATAGTCAGCATCATCATGCTGGTAGCCGTACTTGCCTGGGGCGCTGCCCACGGCGGAGCGAGCAGGTGGATAGTGCTTCCCGTAGTGGGGCAGATCCAGCCTACTGAGTTTATAAAGGTCGCCATAATCATATTTTTTGCCTGGTATTTCGAGCGGCATGAGGAGGACCTGAGCAGTCCCAGGACAGTGCTGAGAGCATCCCTGCTTTTTGGACTGACTGCTGTACTCATTTTGCTGGAGCCGAACCTCAGTACGACCATCATATTCACTGTCATTTTTTGCGGCATGTATTTTGCTGCGGGATTGAGCTATAAGTGGATAGGAGGCATACTGGGAGGGGCAGGAGCCCTGCTGCTGGTCATATTTTACAGCTTCAGCACCAGCCTGTATGAGCATATCCCGTTCCTGACAGATTATCAGAAGCTCAGGATCCTGGGATTCCTTTATCCGGAGCAGTATTCGGACACATATGTTCAGCAGGCAAACTCCATCACCGCCATAGCATCCGGAGGCTTCTTCGGCAAGGGCCTGTACAACACTGACATAAGCTCAGTAAAGGCCGGTGACTTCCTCATAGAGGAGGATACGGACTTCATCTTTGCCATCATAGGTGAGGAGCTTGGCTTCCGTGGATGCCTGTTCATATTCCTGGGGTATATACTTATATTGCTGATCATCCTGTATATAGCAAGCAGATCCAGAGATGTCGGGGGTAAGATCATCTGTGTGGGAGTGGCTGTTTGGATAGGCTTCCAGACCTTCACCAACATAGCCGTTGCCACCGGACTGTTTCCTAATACGGGAGTTACGCTTCCTTTCTTCAGCCGCGGCATATCATCGCTGCTGGCGCTCTATATCGGCTTGGGGTTAGTGCTGAATATAGGGATGCAGAGGAAGCCCAAATAGAGAAGGAGAGGGTAGTTTCATGAATGTAGGACTGATCGCACATGATTCAAAGAAGAAGCTCATGCAGAATTTCTGTATAGCCTACAGAGGAGTCCTTTCACGCAATGAGCTTTATGCGACTGGCACCACCGGCCGGCTGATCGAGGAGGTAACGAACCTGCATATACATAAATTCCTTGCAGGTCACCTGGGAGGTCAGCAGCAGATGGCGGCTCAGATAGCAAACAATGATCTGGATATGATCATATTTTTGAGGGATCCTCAGCACCCGGCTCCTCATGAACCGGATGTCAACAATGTGGTAAAGCTCTGCGATACCTACAATATCCCTCTGGCAACCAACATTGCCACTGCAGAACTGCTTATAAGAGCACTTGAAAACGGAGATCTCGAGTGGCGTGAATCTAAGAATTAAGCTTTTTACTCTTTTGATCGGCTGCATGATGCTGTGCTCCTGCGGGAGCACCTTGCCTGACGCTTATGATCAGGCTGGTCTTGCAGCAGAGGATATGATGGATCATTCAGAGGACGGATTCAAGGCACCTGGCTTTGCATCCGCTCTTTGTGTACCTGAGAGTGATACTGATCTTAATACAGACGGTGTCAACGCTGCTGCATTTGGTCTGTTCGATACTACAAATGGCACGGTAGTCTCACAGGGCGCCATATTTGACAAGGTATATCCGGCATCCACCACCAAGGTGCTGACCTGCCTTCTGGCTCTCGAGCTAGGAGATCTTGATTCTGTGGTGACGGTGCCTCAGGAATCCGACATACAGGTATCCGGCTCCTCCATGGCAGATCTCATGCCGGGAGATCAGCTGACTCTGAGAGAACTGCTTTACGGACTCATGGTCCCCAGCGGCAATGATGCTGCTGTGGCCATAGCCTATCATATCAGCGGCAGTCTCGATGACTTTACGGCCCTGATGAATGAGAGAGCTCATATGATAGGAGCTACCGGCTCGCATTTTACTAATCCGCACGGGCTTCCTGAGGACGATCACTATACCACGGCCTATGATATGTACCTCATACTCAATGAGGCCATGAAGAACCCGGAGTTTGCACAGTTTGCCTCCCAGAAGGAATATACGGCCACAGTCACGTCTGCTGACGGTACAGTCAGATCGGTGACCTGGACGAACGGTAACGGCTTCCTTGCAGGCAATTTCAGCCTTCCGGAGGGCGTTACACTGGAGGCTGGCAAGACCGGCCATACAAATGCAGCCGGCTTCTGTCTCGTGCTCTCTGAGACAGTGGGAGACGGGGATGAACTCATATCCGTGGTATTCAATGCCCCTACCTATGAAGACCTCTATAATGGCATGAGGACCCTCATAGAGAAGGGACTTTGATCAGCCTTTTTGACACATGTCCGAAGGCCTACAGATGTAAGTTTTGTTTTACATAAAATTTAAAATTCCTTGATTAAGGATGCGCTCTGTAATATAATTAAATAACAAGAAAACTATCTTTAAAGGAGAAGAGAGATTATGATAGAGTTAATCGTTGGTAGCAAGGGTAAGGGCAAAACCAAGATACTCCTCGAGAAGGCTGACAAGGCCATAAAGGAAGCTACCGGAAGCGTAGTATATGTGGATAAGTCTTCACAGCACATGTATGAGCTTTCAAACAGGATAAGACTGATCAATGTCAGCGGCTTCCCCGTAAACAGCGAGGATGGATTTGTTGGATTCATCAGTGGCATCATTTCACAGGATCATGATCTTGAATATATGTTCCTTGACAGTTTCCTTACTGTTGCCAATCTCTATGGCGCAGATATAACTCCTATCGTAGAAAAGCTTGAGGAGCTTTCAGAGAAGTACCATGTCAACTTCATAGTAAGCATATCCATGGATGAGCATGACCTTCCTGAGGGCTGCAGGAAATATGTGTCTGTCAAGCTCTGATAGCTCATTTATCCTGTCCTTATAGATGGCAAAAAACAACAAAGACAACATCATACATATACCGCGACGCGGCGGTTCCAATGTAGCCAAACTTATCTTCATCATTATAGTGTTTGGCTACATTGTTTTTACGATATACTCATATTCTCAGAGATCGACTGTCAATTATTATGAGGTGGAAGAGGGCAGCATAGTCAGAGAGCAGATATATGAGGGCATCATATTGAGGGATGAGACCGTCATCCCCTCCGAAGGAAGCGGATATCTCAACTATTATGTACCCTCTGGCAAGAAGATAGCCATAGGCACTGCTGTTTATTCCATAGATGAAAACGGAAGTCTCAATGAGTATATAGAAAGCCACAGCGATGAGCTTTCAGGCTTCACGGATACTGACATAGACGAGATACACAAGGACCTTCAGGAATATGCAAGGACAGCCAGTGATATTGACTTTGATCAGCTTTATGCACTTGCCTCAGATCTCGGGGCCATGGCCACGGAGTACAAGAACATGAGCATCCTGAGCACCATGAGTGATCAGCTCCGTTCCTCAGGTATAAGCTTTACTGACTGTCATGCGTCACAGACAGGCATGATCAGCTATGTGGTCGATGGCTTTGAGGATGTGGAGCCCTCCCAGGTGGAGGAGAGCATGTTTGACCGGGCAGCCTATGAGAGACAGCAGCTCGCAAACGGAGAGCTGACTGCCGCCGGAGATCCGGCCTACAAGCTTATCACTTCAGACAACTGGCGTATAGTCTTCCGTATGAACGATCAGGACATAGCGGATTTTGGTGACAGCAAAAGTCTGCGCATAAAGCTTACGGATGCCGACATCAGCACCACTGCAGGCCTTGAGACCATCATAGGAGCAGACGGCAACAGCTACGGTGTGCTTTCGCTTACCGGCTACCTTACCTACTATGCCGATGACCGGTTCCTGAGCTTCGAGATCACCCAAAACAATGTGTCCGGGCTCAAGATACCTGAAAGGTCCATAACTACCAAGGATTTCTATGTCATCCCTTCAGTCTATCTTTATACTGATGATGCCGGCAATGAAGGCTTCTATAAGGAGGTCATAACGGAGACAGGCACCGCCTCGGAGTTTACCGTCACCGATATCTACAACAATGACGGGGAGTACTGCTATATCGAATGTACGGATTCCAGTCCGCTTAAGGTCGGGGATGTGGTAGTAGACAGAGAGGACAGCACAGACAGGCACCAGATAAGCCTGCAGAAGCCCCTGGAAGGCGTCTACAATATAAATAAGGGCTATACCGTATTCAAGCGTATAGAAAGGCTTGAGAGCTCCAACGGCTACTGTATCATAGCCAGGAACACCTCTTACGGGCTTTCCGTCTATGATCATATAGTCCTTGATGCCTCAGTGGTAGGAGACGGACAGATACTTTACCGCAACTGACACATATGACAAAGACAGGAGAGCGTAGTGCGCCTCCTGCCTTCTTTTTGTCAGGTATATGTTTTATTTCACCCAGCCGCAGGCCTTGCCTACGGCTTTTTTCCAGCCTGAAAGCAGCTCATCCCTTTCATTGTCCGGTATGGAGGGCATAAATACAGAGGGTGCGTCTATACGCTCCTTAAGCTCATCCAGGTCCTGCCAGAACCCCACCGCCAGACCGGAAAGATAGGCAGCTCCCAGAGCTGTGGTCTCCACGCAGGCAGGGCGGAGCACAGGTACATTTATCATATCAGCCTGAAACTGCATAAGGAAATCATTTGCAGAAGCTCCGCCGTCTGCCTTAAGTACGGTCAGCTTACTGTGGCTGTCATTTTCCATGGCCGTCAGCACATCAGACACCTGATAGGCTATGGACTCCAGGGCAGCACGCACTATGTGGTATTTGTTGACGCTCCTGGTAAGCCCCACTATGGCGCCTCGTGCATACTGGTCCCAATAGGGCGCTCCAAGTCCTGTAAAGGCAGGTACCACATAGCAGCCATTTGTATCCGGTACCTTCTGTGCAAGGTATTCTGAATCTGCAGAGGACTCTATGAGCCTCATCTCATCCCTGAGCCACTGTACCACTGCACCAGCCACAAATATGGAGCCCTCAAGGGCATAAGTGACTTTGCCATCGATGCCCCAGGCTACTGTGGTCACAAGGCCGTTTTCTGAGGTCACTGGCCTGTCTCCGGTATTCATGAGCAGGAAGCCTCCGGTACCATAGGTACACTTGGAATCACCTGCCTCAAAGCAGGTCTGTCCAAAGAGAGCAGCCTGCTGATCGCCTGCAGCGCCTGCGATAGGTATGGGGCCGCCAAGATAGGAAGGATCAGTTTCGCCATATACGGCGCTTGAATCCACTACCTTTGGCAGCATGGAAGAGGGGATGCCAAATATGGACAGAAGCTCCTGATCCCAGCACAGCTCATGTATGTTGAACAGCATGGTCCTGGAGGCATTTGTCACGTCCGTAACATGTACCCGTCCCCTGGTAAGCTTCCATATGAGCCAGGTCTCCACTGTACCGAAAAGCAGATCTCCTGCCTCAGCCTGCTCCCTGGCGCCTTCAACATTGTCAAGTATCCATTTGATCTTGGTGGCAGAGAAGTAGGGGTCTATGACCAGACCGGTCTTTTCTCTTATAAGGTTCGTAAGGCCTCTGTCCCTCAGCTCATCGCAGTATCCTGAGGTACGCCTGCACTGCCATACTATGGCATGATAAACAGGCTTACCAGTATGTCTGTTCCATACTATGGTCGTCTCTCGCTGGTTTGTGATGCCTATGGCAGCTATGTCGGAAGCAGAGGCATCTATCTTGTTCATGGCCTCAACGGCGACTCCGAGCTGCGCAGCCCATATCTCATCTGCATCGTGCTCCACATAGCCGGGTCTGGGAAAATACTGGGTAAATTCTCTTTGGGCCATACTGCATATGTGACCCTTCTGATCGAAGAGTATGCAGCGCTCGCTGGTGGTCCCTGCATCAAGTGCCATTATATATCTTGCCATATCATACCTCCCTGAGCTTGACAGCCTTCCTGGCCCGTCTTCGCTGATCGCCGTCTATGGCGGCATAATGCTTCTTGGTAGTATTTACATCCGAATGCCCCAGCACATCAGCCACAAGGTAAATGTCTCCGGTCTCCCTGTAAAGGTTAGTACCGTAGGTGCTTCTCAGCTTGTGAGGGGTGATATGCTTGAGCGGAGTGGCTATGCTTGCGTATTTCTTTACCAGATTTTCGGCGCTCCTTACAGAAAGGCGCTTGTTCTGAAGCGAGAGGAAGAGAGCATTTTCCGAGCCTGCACAGGCTGCTATGCCTTTGCGCTCCTCATAATAATCGCTTACTGCCTTAGCCACCTCGTCACTAAAGTATATGGTCTCTTCCTTGCCGCCCTTTCTGTGTATGTTGACTGCGGTCTCCTCAAGGTCTATGTCATCCATATCTATACCCACACACTCCGATATACGCATACCTGTGCCCAGCAGGAGAGAGAGCAGTGCCAGATCTCTGACACGGGTCTTTTTATGGAACTCCTGCTGTTTTTTACTGAGCTTGTCTCCGGAGTCCACTTCGTCAAGGAGCCTTGCCACCTCATTGTATTCAAGTCTGATGATCTCTTTTTCATGGATCCTGGGGAGCCTTACCTTGGATGCAGGATTTGTCTGTATGAGACCGGCAGAGTAGAAGTAGTTATAAAACGACTTAAGCGAGGATATCTTACGCTTGATGCCTCCCTCCTTGTTTACGACCTCGGCATCATTTGCCGCATCTGGACGATATTTCAGATATTCCATATATTCCTCTATGTCCTGGGCAGTGATGCGATCAAGCACATCCAGGGGAAGCTCCGTAGGAGATAGTCCCTTGTAGGTCATCGGATCGAACTCGTTGATGACATAATTGAAAAAAACAGTCAGATCGTAGGCATAGGCAAGCCTGGTCCTTGACTGTGTATGAGGCTCGATGCCTCTGAAATATGTACGGCAATACTCAGGCAGCTCCTTTAAAAGCTCTCTGAGCTTAAGATATATCTTTCTGTCTTCCTGTTCGTGATAGCTTAGCTGATGAGCCATGGAAGAGTACCTCCTGAAAATGTCTCTGGAGGTATTATATGATACTTTACCTCTAAATGCAACTATTCGCGAAACCCTTGTTTAACGCATAGTTATATATCGGGATCATCAAATAGTACTTCTGGATCCTTCAGGATCTCGGAAAATGCTTTTATGGGCTCAGGCCTTTGTGGCTTATCCTTTAAAAGCTTTTCCATCCAGATGATGTCGTACCATCTTCCGAACTTATATCCGCAACCCTGAAACCTGGCGGCAAGTCTGAAGCCTTCATGCTCGTGGAATTGTGCGCTGTTTTTAGTGAGATAACTGTCATCATCTGATCTGGGATAAGCTATGCATGCATAGAGATTATATACATTCATCCTTTCAAGCAGCATCTCCATGTTCTTATACAGGAGCTTTCCTATGCCTCTGTGTCGCATGTCCTTATCCACGTAAATCGAAAGCTCTGTTGCATAGTCATATGCCTTGCGCTCACCAAGGCGACTCGCATAGGCGTATCCAAGTATGCGGCCCTCAGTTTCAGCCACTATATAAGGATAAAATTTGAGGGTATGCCCGATACGCCTTTTAAATTCCTCTAAGGTCGGAACCTCATATTCAAAGGAAATAGCTGTATTGATCACATAATATTGATATATGGACAGCAGCTCTGCTGCATCTTCCAAAGAAGCCAGTCTTATTTTAATGTCCTTATATGCTGTGTCATCCATGGCATATCTCCGTATGTTGTCTTAAATAATCCGAGGCTTCAGTTCTTGATCTGAAAATAACTATCTCCCGGTTTTCTATGTATTTTCCTAAGAGATCATATATCTTCGGAAGCTGCTCCTTTGGAAAGTTAAGGACCTCCTGATTGAATTCCTCGTCATAGCCTGTCTCTACCCAGGGTAAATCTTCCCTGGGCTTGCCTATACGGCCTTTTATGCTTTCAATACACAGCTCAAGGGGATAATCCAGAAAGAAAACCGTATCACAGGCCTTAAGGCGGATCTCAAGGGTCCTCAGATAATTTCCGTCTATGATCCACAGATCTTTTTTCAATATATCTGTTAATTTATTATCAAAGTATTCCCTTGAAACATTTGTACCATCAGGCTTATGCCAGATCATGTCCAGATAATATAGAGGAAGCCCGGTCAGATCCCGAAGCTTCCTTGCAAAGGTGCTTTTTCCTGCACCCGGACAGCCTATGACAAGTACTTTTTTCATGGCTGCACCACATATGCAAAAGGAAGCAGCTCCTTTGCAGCCACCTTTTTTATTTCACCCTCAGTGGGGATCAGGACCATACAGTCAGGCATATAGTCACTTAGCATCTGGCGACAATTTCCGCAGGGAGGAAGTATACGCTCGCCCTTCTCTCCTTCCACTGCCACTATGGCCTCAAACTCCCGCTCGCCCGCAGTTATGGCAGCTCCTATGGCTACCTGCTCTGCGCAGGCTCCATGTATGGAATATACATTCACTCCTGTATATATCCTGCCGTTTTTACACCTTACGGCAGCTCCAACCGTATGATTGTAGCTTACGCCGTCATAATTAGGAATGATAGCCTGCCTGGCCATCACTATAAGCTCTTTATCTGTATCGGTTATAGGTTCAAGATTCATCCTGTTCATCTCCTTTAAAATGTCATGAGGTCAAAGATCGCAGATCTCATTGACGATCTGCTCAGGTGTTTTGCCAGTAGTATCTATCTTTATGGTATCAAGCTTATCATATAATGGCAGTCTGGCAAGACTCCTTCCTATCACCTCCGGAGTCCTGATCCCCTGCTCTATATCCTTATTCAGCCTGTCTATGAGGGTATCCTCGTCGGCTGTCAAAGATATAAGCCTGATCTCACATTCCCCCATATCAACATGGGAAAGGATATGATCGATGATACTCTGCTCATGCATGACCCAGCATAATATGACATTTTCATATGCAGAGCAGGCGATGAAATTATTAAGCACATGGGATATGTTGTCAAGCACCATGGCCTTAGTCTCATCATTTACCACAAAGGGATCACTGTCCCAGCACCAGTCCCCATCAAGAAATACCGCATGGTCAAGCCGTCTCTTCAATAGCTGACATACGGTAGTCTTTCCAACTCCCATGGGACCTCCTATGAGATATATAGTCTTAGCAGTTTTCATACGGTTATCTCTATCTGATTCCCTTCAGGCCCGAGGACACAGCTTTCATAATATCCGTCTCCCGTGGCAAAGTATCTTACAAAGAAGTCTCTCATGGCTTCGAGATCATTTACATACATGGCTACATGTTCTATCTTCATCGTGTTTTGGTCTCCATATCTTCTGAAATACTATCATAAAACTGTTCAAGCTCAAATGCCAGCTTCTCAGGAGCCTCTTCATTTACTATATGGCCTACGTTATCTAATATTTTGATCTTTGAAGAAGACATACGCTCGGAAAAGTATCGGGCTGAATTTATATTGGCCTTATCCTTTCCACCGCAAATGATAAGCACCGGGCAACTGATGTTATTAACTCTTCCACTAAAATCAAGGGAACTCATGGATTTTCCAAGCATAAAGGTATCTCTTTTATCAAAGGCCATATCTTTAAAAGCCGAATCCGGAAGAAAGCGAAATATAAGATTTTGAAATGCAAATGCCGCCTTTGGAACCGTGTGAGGAGTACCGATAAGTACCAGTGACCTTACCTTTTCAGGATAATGAAGGGCATATTCAAGCCCGATTATTCCTCCTAGAGACAGGCCGCAGATATCCACTTTGCCTTCAATATGGCTGCAGTATTCTGCAAATGAAGCACAAAGCTCGGCGTACCCAACCGGCTTACCATTGAGCAGTTCAGAGAGCTCTGGGCATAGTATCTCCCTGCCACTGCTGTCTTTCATATATGATATGGTTTTATTCCAGCTTGAGGCCTTCTGTCCTGAGCCGTGAAGAAGTATAAGTTTCATAATATTTTATCATTTATTAAGTAGTATATATAATTCTGGAATATCATTTTTCAGTGTAGAATAAATTATGCTCAGATCTACATTGCCATAATCATGAACTATCCTATTTCTTAAACCATACACTGCCATCCATGGTATTTCCGAATATTCTTTTTTAAATCGTTCTGATAATCGTTTTGAATTCTCGGATATTTGAATCAATCTAAACAGCATGGAATCAAGTAAGATCTCATTTTTACCCAATTCTTCTGAATCAACATCTAAGGTGTTATCTATAATAAACTTCAGGTCCTTCCTGATTTTATTTATATAATACTGATCATTCTTAATATTATCCATATATCTTTATCCCATATTTCAGGATTTCATCCAATAATGCTTCATTGTTGTTCAACTGTTTAATGTCTAAAATATCAATATTTTTCTTTAATTTTTCTCTAAGTTCTTCGGCAAGAGAATAAAATTTTAAACCGCTTATTTCAGTTGAGATAAGTAAGTCAACATCGCTTTTTTCCGTTGCTGTTCCTTTTGCATAAGAACCAAATAAATAACAATAATTCGTATTGTATCTTTCAAGGATAGGAAAACAGACATCAATGATATTATCAATGGATAGTACTCCATGTTCTTCGTCAATTCTAAATCTTTGCTCGAGTTCGTTTAAAAGATAATTGTATTTTATGGTATTTTGCTTATCAGGGTCATTTTCATAAGAAATATATGACCTCAGCGAAACACCAAGCTCCTTTGCAGCTTCTCTTTGAGTTAATTGCTTTGAGACACGAGTGCTTTTAAGATCTGACATATTGCACCTCCAATTAACTATATAATGCAATATTTGCATATTGTTGTCAACAAAAACATGCAAATATTGCATCTGTATCTCTGTGAAAATGCAAAAAAGATTTATATGGTTTTCAGCTTACCATACACAAGCAGGTCATGAAGCATACCGTTTTTTATGACAGCCTGCTTCATACATCCCTCAGACTTAAAGCCGTTCTTTTCAAGCACCCTGGCGGAAGCAGTGTTTTCCGCAAATACGAGGCCTGTGATCCTGCATATATCAAGATCGGAAAATGCAAGCTCACAGATCTGAGAGACAGCCTCTGTCATGATGCCCTGTCCTTTATATTCATCAAGGAGAAAATATCCGATCTCCCCGTCAAGTCTGTATATATCTGCTTTTTTCTCCACGGAGATATTGCCTATGAGCAACCCGTCCTTCTTTATGGCACGAAAGATCCCTTCACTTCCATCAAGCCTGGAGACCATTGAGAGCCAGGCCTCTGCATCCCTGTCAGTATAAGGATAGGGTATCCTGTCAGAAAGGAAGCTCCGATCTATGGAGTTGCACAGTGCATTGAGCCTGAACTTGTCCTCCAGGCTCCATTTTTCAAGTATTATATCAGTCATGACCACCTCATATAAATCTCACCTTGGCCTCATCATAAAAGCCTCTTCTTGCAGGCTCCTCATCGGCCTCTCCCACTGCTATGACAGCCATGGGGATCGCATCAGTGTCTATGAGCTCCTGCATGAGCTTATACCTGTCCTCTGAGGGATAAAGCCCGCACCAGCAGGTACCATAACCAAGCTCAAGAGCAGCCAGCAGCAGATTTTCTATGGCTGCACCGCAGTCCTGCTGCCAGAAGTCCTGACTCTGGCCCTCTTTACTCACAGGCCTTCCGCAGACCACTATGGCAAGTGATGCTGTCTCCATCATCTTCGTATAGGGGCTTATGTCCATGATCCTGTTCAGCTTCTCCCGGTCTCTTATGACCGTAAACTCCCAGGGCCTGCAGTTCCTGGCACTCGGTGCCAGCATGGCAGCCTCAAGCATGGTCCTGATATCCTCCATGGGAATATCTATGCCCTTCCTGTATTTGCGTATGCTCCTTCTGTTCCTTATGGCATCGAGCGTATTCATATGTCCCCTCCTTTAAACCTTACGGTCAGTCACTTTTATGGATGCAGCAAAGCTGCATGTCTCTTAGGACATGTTATCATATAAATCATACAAATGAAATAATAAGCGGGAACTTTAATGATGTGCTATAATAGATAAAAAAGAAAATGTCTGTATGTACCAGTTATATCGAAAGGAATATCATGAAAAAGACTGCTTTTATCATATTGAGCCTTATATGCGTGCTTTCATTTGGCTGCATCACAGCCTCCGCTCATCATGGACATGGCGGCCATGGCTGCGGCTATCGCCGTACTGCGGAGCAACAGGTCATAAGCTGCTATAGCTATCACGATGGCCATGCCTGCTACTTTGATGACTGTCAGTGTCTCTGCTATGATGACGATGGTGATTATGTATGTGATGGCTGCGAGCGCCAGCTGTCAGACTGCGGCAGGGAGCCCATATGTCATCAATACAGCCATGATCATCACAGCTGCAGATCATAACACAGCTTCTCTCCGCCTCTGAAATCCACCGTACCGCAGAAGCTCATGCCGGCCTTTTCAAACAGGTGCTGCATGAGCTTGTTTTCCGGAGCAGTATTTGTCCTTATATAGCTTATCCCCTGTTTTCTGCAGTGATCCTTTACGAGCCGGAAGACCTCCTGTGAAAGTCCCCTGCCTCTGCTCTTTGAGGAAAGTGCCAGGCGGTTGAGCACTGCATAGGGCTCATCTGCATGCCAGCTTCCCTTAAGCTTATCATAGGCCGGCTCTTTTTTGAGACTTATGCATATATAACCAAAGGGCTCATCTCCATCCAGGAAAATGTACCCCTCTCCCTTTTCTATATCACCTTTGGCAGTATCCATATTGGGATAGGTGTCAGTCCACTGGGTAAAGCCCTGCTCCCGCTGATACATTTTCCCATCCTCTATGAATCCGTAGCAGAGCTCAAGCTCTGACAGCTCAGCCTTCTTCAATCGATACATATATCTCCTCATAAAGCCTTAGAAACTCTTCGGCCTTTTCTCTCCATCCATGCTCGACCACATCAGGCTCTGAGCTCATGGCCGGAAGCTTCACATCCTCCTTGCCTACCATCAGAAAATGCTGTTCATAAAGCAGCATCTCGTCGTCTATCTGTTTCCAGGCTGCATGCTCTGATTCAGACAGATCTGACAGTCCAAAATGCCTCCAGATCCTGTCCATGATGGAGGCCTCTATCTCCAGATAATTATCAAGGTATACCTTTACGGGCCTTATTATGTCCGAGATATATGCCTCGCTTGCATCATGCAGGAGACAGGCCAGCTGAAGGCGTCGGGACCATCCCCTGGCCCTGGCCTCATCAGCACAGTTTATGCAGTGCTGAGCCACGGAATAAAAGTACCTGAGATGTCCTCCTCCACGACACATGAGGCTGAGAGCATGTGCTATATCTCTGATGTCCACATCCTCAGGCGTCATATACATGGGGTCGAATCTGTGACCGGCATAGGTGTTCATCCTTCCCATATCAGTCCACTCTCCTTCTGGCATAGATAAGGGAGGCAGCCAGTCCCAGTCCGTATACTACGAGCACGCAAAGGAAGGGAAGTCTCGGATGAGTGGAATATACGAAGCCTGCAGTCAGGGATCCGGCTATGCTACCAAGAGACTGAGTGGCATTGAAAAAGCCCATGACCAGATTTTTCTCCTTAGGATCCGCTTTACCGGCTATCATGCTCTGAAGCACAGGTACGCTTACGGAATAGCCTGCGTACAGTATGACGCTCATGATGATGAATATGACCGTGTTATGTGAAACCGTCACTCCCACGGATGTGAGCACGCATACAAGCACTATGGCAGCCATGGACCACTGTACTCTGGTCTTATTTATGATCCAGATACAGAGGCTCATGTTTGCTGCAAATGACACAAGCCCCACAAAGGCCTTTACTATGCCATTATATGATGAGCTAAGGCCCATCTCATCCTTGAGATAATAATTGAAGGCCTGATCGAAGCCCGTATTTCCAAAGTTGATAAAGATATTTACAAGGAACAGAAGCAGGAAGCCATAGGTCATGAATTCCCGGCTGTCTATAAATGCCTTGAAGGGGTTTGCCTCCCTTGCAAGCTGCTTTCCTGATACGTCCCTGAGAGAGCCTAATCCGTCAGGCAGACATATGAAGAAGAAAAATGCTCCTGAGGCCATCAGAAGGCCTGCCTGAGCCAGGAAGGACAGCCTTACCGATATCTCACCGAGGAAGCCTCCCACAAGGTATCCAAAGGCTCCGCCAACGCTCTTTATGGTAGCGGCATAGGTCAGGTACCTGCCCTGATCCACAGGATCAGCCTTGTTTACTATATAGGTCAGGAAGCTTACGAAGGCACCTCCGGTAAAGAGTCCGGCAAACATACGCGCCAGGACTATCATGAGCTCGGAGTCCGCATAGGCGAACCACAGCTGAGCGATGCCGTAGCCGAGGCAGCTGATGAGCAGTGAGGTCCTTGAGCCTATGTAGGTATTTATCTTGCCCCAGAAGGGAGATACCAGGAAGTTCGTCAGCATCATGGCAGCCAGTGCAAGGCCGAACATATAGTCATGGAGACCAAGGTCCTGTATGATGGTCGGCGTAACAGGATGGGCAAAGCTGGCAGCCAGATTAAAGACTGTCATGACAAAAAAGAAAGCAGCAAATCTTTTTTTATAGCTCATGATGAGTGGCTCCTTTTCAGGGGTTTTATTTTCCGGCGTATCTTGGGTTCTTGATGGCCTTGGGCCAGCCCTTCAGGTCTCCGTCAAGCACGGCTCTCATAAGTCTCTTGTCAGCACCGGGGTTGTCCCTGCATATCTGTCTTATGAGCTCCTTTACGTACTGTCTCTTTGTGTAGCCGTCCATGGGACAGGGATTTTTGCATACCGGCAGGCCCTGTTTCCTTGCAAAGGAAGCAATATCAGCCTCCTCTGCAAATATGAAGGGCCTTATGACATAAAGACCTGTATTGTCCAGATAGGTAAGCGGCGAAAAGCTGTTGAACCTGCCCTCATATATGAGAGACATCATCATGGTCTCTATGAGATCATCCTTATGATGGGCATAGGCTATCTTGTTGGCTCCGATCTTAAGCGCCTGCTCATTGAGAGCTCCCTTTCTGAGCTTTGCACAGAGCGAGCAGGGATTCTTTTCCTTGCGGATGTCAAAGAGTATGTCCCCTATCTGAGTGTCCACAACATGATAAGGCACGCCCAGCTCCCCGCACAGGGCCCTTACAGGGCCCAGGGAGAGGTTTCCGAGACCAAGGTCTACAGTTATAGCACTGAGTTCATAGCGCTTCGGATAAAAGCGTCTGAGGGCATTGAGAGCGATCAGCAGGCTGAGTGAATCCTTGCCGGCCGACACCCCAACTGCTATGTGGTCCCCCTCATTTATAAGTGTATATGTATCTATGGCGCGTCTTGTGACGCTTAGCAGTTCCTGTAATTCCATATCAATCGTATATCAGAGTCCTGTAATAAGGCCAGTCCGCAGTCATCTCAGAGACTACTACATTGTTTGTCACACCGCCGGTCTCATGGACCACCAGCATGTTGCCGTTTTGTGTCCAGGAAAGGAACATGACCACATGGGCATCGGCTCCAGTCCTTATGATTATGTCTCCCGGTCTAAGCTGGGATCTGGATATCCTGCGTCCGCAGCCCACAAGGGTACCCGTGCTCTCTCCCGGAAGAGATGAGCCTGTCACTGACCAGTATACCCAGTTTATCCATCCGGAGCAGTCAAGCCCTCTGAGTACCCTGCCCTTTTCATCAGGCCATGTCACAGTACCGAAGGAGTTCCTCTCGTAGCCTGCTCCGTAGGGCTTACCGCCCCAGTAGTAAGGTACCTTGCCTACCGAGTTGAGAGCATACTCGAGTATATCCAGTCTCTGCTGTGATGTACCCTCTGGTACCAGGGAAAGATAATAATTGATCTCATCCATGGTCAGCGGCTGAGCTATGTTTATGGCCGATATGGTCAGGCCATACCGGGAGAACCAGTCCTGAGCATTGAGCTCCCGGGCTTCCTCTATCCTTTCCTCGGTCCAGCCCTGCCATTCATCGTTGAAGTTGGCCGGATCATTTCCTATGGTATCTGCTTCTATGAGTCCGTTTATATCATCGATGCCCTTGATGGTTATGGTCACATATACGTCTATGTGTCCAGGGCATGTGCTCTCCTGATGATATGTGGGCTGCGATGCAGTAGGCTTTGTCTGGGCCACAGGAGCCTGAGTAGCCGCTGTAGTCTGAGCAGGTGCTGTCGTAGTCTGTGCGACCGTAGTGGCAGCAGTCTGAGTCTCTGCAGGGATCTCAGAGGGTGAAGCCGTCGTCACATCAGAAGCAGCACTCACGTCGTCTCCCGGTAGGATGCTTGTATCCGCAGCCTCTGTGGGATCAGTGTAGCTTACAGGATCATCAAAGCCCAGGCCTGAGGAACGCCTGAACACCTGATCGCCTATAACTATATATTCACTGAGGGTATCAGTCGCCGTAGTCTCCTGTACCTGTGTGGCTTCGGTTGCGGCTTCTGTCTGAGCAGCCTCGGTGCTCTCTGCAGGAGCAGCCTCCGTGGAAGCTGACATACCAGATGCTATCTGAGAGGCCAGGTCATTTATGACAGAAAGTCCCTGCTCCGTGCCGCTCTCCTGCACTGTACTCGCAGCAGCCTCAGTGGTGACCTGAACGCTCTGAGAAGGCAGGACAGTATCTGTGGACTCAGCTGTCTGTGCCTGAGAGGCATCAGCACCCTCTGAGGAAGTAACATCAGCAGACTGTCCGTCTCCACTCATGCCGAGCACAGACAGGGCCGCATCGCCTGCGCTCCTGGCCGTAGCCTCGGCAAGGGCATCCCACAGCTCCTTCTGGGCCTGTTCCTGAGCAAGGGCCTCGCTGGCCTCATCCTCAACTGTCCTGTTGAGACAGCCTGAGCAGTAATATACATTTCCAAGTGTTATACTGGATTCATGGGCCAGCTCCCAGAGCAGCTCTGCATGCTCCTCCATGGCCTCAGCACCCATCATGTCATGATAGTAGCTGTAGACCGAAGCCATGGCTATGATCTCCTTGACTGCGGAATACTGATTTATACGGTTTCCGTCTCCGTCATAGAAGGAGATATTGATATTTTTGAAATGGTTGACAGTCCAGCTGGAGGGATCTGAGGCATTATGAGCCGCATCCGTAGGATCATAGCCACCCATGACCCTCGAAGCTCCATATCCCAGATCCTGAGCCACAGACAGGGGCCTGGCATCATAAAGCCCGTAAAATCCCGCAAGATACTGGGCTTCCAGCTCTGACATATGGGTAAAGATATGTCCGGCATAGGAATTTATGACATCGTCAGTCCCCTCTCCATCCGGATAATAATATGCAAGGTTCAGTACTGATGGTCCGGGCTCATAGGGCTCATCCTCTATGCTGTCTGTGAGCTTTGAGTTTATGCCTGAATATACAGCCTCCGAGGAGGATGCCACTGAAGCAGAAGCAGCCGCCAGAGCTGAAGCATGGCCGCTCCTTTGAGCCTTTATGATCATGTCTGCGCCTACGGCAAACAGTATGAACAGCAGTGCCGTGAGCGAGACCAGAAGTATCTGTTTTTTACTAAGACCAGTATTTTTCATGTTTTCCTTAATTTCTGCAAAGTCTCTTCAAAATAAGCCGGTAGCGGAGCTGTAAACTCCATATATTTTCCAGTTGAGGGATGAACGAAGCCCAGGAGCCAGGCATGAAGGTACTGCCCTTGGCCTCTGTACCGGTCTCGTGACAGGCCGTAGACCTCATCTCCAAGGAGTGGATGATGTATATAGGACATGTGCACCCTGATCTGGTGGGTCCGTCCTGTCTCAAGTCTGCATTCTATGAAGCTTGTGTCCCTGAAGCTCTCCAGGACCCTGTAGTGAGTCACCGCGTGTCTGCCATTTTCTACGATACCCATCCTTTTCCTGTCAGCCTTGAGACGTCCTATGGGGGCATCGACCGTGCCTGTCTCCTCCTTAAAGCAGCCATGGCAGAGAGCCCTGTAGCTCCTGGTTATGCTGTGTGTGCTCAGCTGCTCAGAAAGAGCCATATGAGCCTTGTCATTTTTACAGGCCACTATCAACCCGGTGGTGTCCTTATCTATACGATGCACGATGCCAGGCCTGAGCTCTCCATTTATACCAGACAGACTGTCGCCACAGTGAAACATGAGAGCATTTACCAGGGTATCATCAGTATGGCCCGGGGCAGGATGTACCACCAGCCCTTTTGGCTTGTTCATGACTATGACATCATCGTCCTCATAAACAACATCAAGAGGGATGTCGCGTGGCTCCGGAGCACCAAGAAGCTCCGTCTCTATAACGTCCGGAAACTCTATGATACTGCTCTCAGACAGGGCAAAGCCTGACTTTACGGCCTTCCCATCCACTGTCACAGATCCCGACCTTATGAGATTTTGCAGATATGAACGGCTTTTATCGGGAAATAAAAGAGCAAGATAACGATCAAGCCTCATGCCCTCGGAAAAGCCTTCGTTAAGACAGTCAAGGATCATAGAAACCTCAGATCGCCATCCTTATAATAAAATATGAACAGAAATGCCAGTATGACGCAGGAGCAGGTTATGTAGATATCTGCCACGTTAAATACCGGAAAATCTATGAGCCTGAAATAAAGGAAATCCACCACATACCCAAGTCTGAGCCTGTCTATGAGATTTCCTATGGCGCCTGCCATGATGCACACGAAGCAGGCTCTCAATGGCAGCATGCGTCTGCCTGAAGGGAGCCTCATAAGCGCATAGGACAGGGCTATGCAGGCCACTGTCGCCATGACAAAAAATACTCCGGACCTGCCCTTAAGTATACCAAAGGCAGCTCCGGTATTTTCCACATATCTAAGTTCAAATATGCCCGGAAGCAAAACAAAAGGCTCTCCGTCCTTAAGCCAGGCTACAGCCAAAGCCTTGGTCCACTGGTCCAGGGCTATGAGCAGGACAAGGCTCAGTATGATGGGAAAAGCCTTTCTGAAAACTGTCCTCCCGGGAAATGCTCCCGTATCAGACATTGTAATTGAATCCGCCAAAATTCTGCTGCTTTACGACCTTCTCTGAAAGCATGTTCTGGAAGTCTCCTGTAAAATCACCGGAAAGCTCCACGTTTCTGGGAGAAGCTATGAATATATACTTCGATATGGGCTGGAAATCTCCGTCTATGGAATATATGGCACCAAGGGTGAAATCTATGATCCTCTGAGCCACATCCATGTTCATGCCCTCCATATTGAGGACAACGGCCTTGCCTGCCAGAAGATAATCACAGATCTCCCTGGAATCATCCATGCCCTGGGGTTTGATCATCGTAACTTCCATGTCTCTTGCCTCGTCGATGGGAACGACCTTCCTTCCAAGGAAGCCTGCTCTTGAAGCCCCCTTGTCTTGAGAAGATCTCTTTGAAAAGATGCCTGACTTTCCGTCATCATCTCCGTCATAGTCCTCAGCACCCTCCTCATAGTCTTCATCGAGGAAGTAATCATCGTCCTTGTCGGAATCATCGCTGAATCCGTTCATAAGCTTAGAGAAAAAACTCATAATGCTTCTGCTCCTGACTTTAAATAATCATATTTATTATCGTCAATTTGCCATATAATGTCAACCATTATTTGGTTCGCGATAAAGTCCGTACCTTTCGATGAGGTCGAGCACTCCCTTTGCCACATATGGGGAAATGTCTCCGCCCCTCTCGTGCATGCTCCTGATATCAGTGGAAGATACCGGCTCCTCTCCGCAATGGATGAGCCTGACCCGTTCCTTTCCGAACCTCTGGTACTTCTCATTGAGCGTCGCTATGGTCTCCATGAGCTCATCCTCACTGCCTGGACGCTCTGCGCAGAGCACGATGGCATTTCTGAAGATCTCCTCAGGCTCATACCAGCTGTCAATATAAAGTATGGAGTCTGCTCCTGCTATGAAATAGAAGGAATCATCAGGATAAAGCTCTCTTAGCCTCCTGAGGGTATTTGCCGTATATGTCCGTCCGGGAGTCCTGACCTCTATGTCGCTGCATCTGCAGAACTCCGGCATCTCCGCTACTGCAGCCTCCGTCATCTCAAGCCTTATGGCAGCAGGAGTCACCTGCTTATCCTCCTTGCAGTAGGGGTCACCGGCAGGCATGAACCATATCTCATCCAGACCATATTCATCTCTGGCACAGAGCGCTATGTCCCGATGGCGGTTATGTATGGGATCGAAGGTCCCTCCCATGATGCCTATCTTCATATCAGAGCTCTTCTATGCTGACGATCTTGCGTCCATCCTTCCATATACGCTCGATATCGTAAAACAGTCTGTTTTCCTTATCGAAGATATGGATTATGACATCATTGTAGTCCATGAGTATCCAGTTTCCTGATGCCTTGCCCTCTATCTGCCTGCACTGATAGCCGGCCCTGCCAAGTACCTCCTCCACATTGTCGCAGAGGGCCTCAGCCTGCCTTACATTGTCTGCAGAGGCTATTATGAAATAATCAGCCACGACAGAAAGACCGGTGATATCGATGACGGTTATATCCGTAGCCTTCTTTTCATTGAGTGCATCATAGCTGAGCCTGACAAGCTCTCTTGTGCTGTCTCTGTTTTCCATTTACTTCCTCCTGTCCGCACGTAGCCTCTTGAAATATTCAAGAGCCGTAAGCGTATCCTTGGCTATATGTGACCTTCCGGATGTCAGATATGAGACCGTAGAATCAAGTATGACATACATGGCTTCATCAAGATCCCTGAAAGCAAGTGACCTGACCTCCGGAAGCACATCAGCCGCACTCCTCTGAGGCTCAATATAGTCAGCTATATATATGATCTTCTCAAGCCTGGACATGCCTGCCCTGCCAGTGGTATGGTATCTGACTGCATTTATGACATCCTCATCGGTGATACCATATTTGTGTTCAGTCAGATAAGCTCCATATATGGCGTGGATCACAGCGGGTGACTGAAGCTCCTCCCTGGAAAGGCTGATGTCACGCTTCCTGCACTTCTGTATCAGCACGCTTTCCGGAAAATGCTTGGCACAGTCATGGAGCAGTCCTGCCATCTCTGCTGTGGATATGTCAGCTCCATGGGCCATGGCGAGGGAGGCCGCCGTAAAGGATACCCCAAGCGTATGCTCATAGCGCTTTGGGTCAAGCTTTTCACTCATGATACGCCTGATCTGCTGAAGCTGCTCTACCTTATACATCCTTCTTCCCGGAAAGCTCGATCTTTCTCTTCGATGCATCCTTCTGATAGCGGAAAAGCACTATCTTCCTGCCTATGACCTGTACCACCTCAGAGCCTGTCCTGCCTGCTATGGCCTCAGCTATCATGCGGATGTCATCGTCGCAGTTCTTAAGTATATTGATTTTTATAAGCTCCCTTTTCTCAAGGGCATCGGATACGGCCTCGGTTATCTCCGGGGTGAGTCCGCTCTTTCCTATCTGAAAGATGGGATCCACATTCATGGCCAGGCCCTTGAGCATACTTCTGTCTTTACTATTCATAATATTCAAACTCCATACCGGCCACTCTGACCGTATCGCCCTCACAAAGTCCAAGCTCCTTGAGCCTTTCTATGATCTTCTGCTCCTTCATGTAGTTCTGGAAGAAGCTGAAGCCCTTTTCTGACTCCAGGTTCGTATAGCCGAGCATCTTTTCAACTCTCTGGCCCTCGACCACATATACATGAGCAGACTCCTTGTATATATTTATGGGCAGCTCGTCAAATCTGTGGGCATCGACATCATATTCGCTTTCATAGACCACCGAAGCCTCCGGAAGCTCCTTCAGCATGGCAAATAATGCCTTCAGGAGCTCGGGCACTCCCTTGCCTGTGGCTGCGGATATGGGAAAGACCTTTATGCCCTTCGGCTCATAGACCTTCCTGATCCTTTCCACCGGATCCTCGCTTCCGTCGTCATACCATACATCGATCTTGTTGGCTGCTATGACCATGGGCTTCTGAAGGAGCTCCGGGTCGAATCTCTCAAGCTCCTCATTTATCTTTTCGATGTCATCCAGCGGGTCCCTGCCCTCCGTGGAGGCTGCATCTACCACATGCACAAGGATACGGCAGCGCTGTATATGTCTCAGGAAATCATGACCGAGTCCCGCACCCTCTGAGGCACCCTCTATGAGTCCGGGAATGTCAGCCATGACATAAGATTCATAGCCCATCTCTACTACTCCAAGATGGGGAGTAAGGGTGGTAAAATGATAATTTGCTATCTCCGGACGTGCATTGGAAGCCCTGCTTATAAGAGTGGATTTACCCACATTGGGGAATCCCACAAGGCCCACATCGGCTATGACCTTAAGCTCAAGCTTTACCCACAACTCCTGCCCGGACTTGCCGGGCTGTGCATACTTGGGAGCCTGCATGGTGGGTGTGGCAAAATGCATGTTGCCAAGGCCGCCCTTTCCGCCCTTGAGGACCACCTCTCTGAGATGATCTCCGGACATGTCCACTATGACCTGGCCGGATTCTGCCTCCCTGACCACAGTACCGTAGGGCACCTTTATGATCAGGTCCTTTCCATCCTTTCCATGGCAGCGCTTACCGCCGCCCTCTGCCCCGTTTTCAGCGGCATATTTCTGCTTATGCCGAAAAGGAGCCAGGTTGTTAAGACCCTTGTCCACCTCAAATATGAGATCTCCTCCGTCACCGCCGTCGCCGCCGTCAGGTCCTCCGTTCGGCACGTACAGCTCTCGTCTGAAGGATACATGGCCATTTCCGCCATTTCCGCTTTTTATAAATATCTTTGCAGTATCAGCAAACATCTTCGTCCTATCCGTAAAAAATATGGGCTATGTTATTTGTATCATAACACAGCCCCTTCGTTTTAAAAACAAAAACTATACTATTTGAGGGATGAACCTCAAAGGCAAAACGATCTTATGCCTCAGCGTAAACAGAAACCTGCTTACGATCCCTGCCAAGTCTCTCGTATCTAACGATACCGTCAACCTTTGCAAACAAAGTGTCATCCTTGCCGATACCTACATTGTTACCGGGATGGATGTGCGTTCCACGCTGTCTGTAAAGAATGTTGCCTGCCAGAACGAACTGTCCGTCAGATCTCTTGGCACCAAGACGCTGGGAATTACTGTCTCTACCGTTCTTGGTAGAACCCATACCTTTTTTATGAGCCATGAATCACACCTCTCTTTCTATCCGGAATATCACTTTGATATCTTGTCGATCTTAACCTCTGTGAAAAGCTGTCTGTGACCGTTCTTCTTATGATATCCAGTCTTTCTCTTGTACTTGTACACGATGACCTTGTCGGCCTTGCCGTTTGCGGTAACAGTAGCATCAACGCTGGCTCCCTCTATATAGGGCTTGCCTACTGTGAGCTCGTCTCCGCCGATAAGCATGACCTTGTCGAAAACGACCTTAGCGCCTTCCTCAGCGCCCAGCTTCTCAACTCTGATGACGTCTCCCTCAGCTACCTTGTACTGCTTACCTCCTGTGGAAATAACAGCGTACATTGAAGGTACCTCCTTTTTCAAAACTCGCTAACCCGGGTGGCATCACAAATGGACGCACTTTTACCCTTCTTATGCGGCATACCCATGTAAGATATCATGTTTCATCTCTCATGTCAAGGGTTTGCAATAAGTTTCCCCGCTCGGCAGGCTCGCAGGCAGCGCAGGCCTTCGCAGGGAAACTTCCTGCCACATATCATCAGCTGCCGTCAATGATCACTAAACTACAGGCGATGATCACTAAACTGCATATGAGTATAAAATATCTCCGCGACGGCCTGTGCCGCGAAAGCAAACCAGCCGAGCGGAGATATTTTATACTTAAAAGTTGTTAGTGATCATCACGCTGTCACTTTGCTGCACCCTGCTCTATACGACGCCTCTTGTTGATGGCGATAATGCTGGTGATGATGATCGCGAAGATCGTAGCCAGATAAGGCAGCATCTCCAGGAACTCAACAGGGAAGTTGGTCTGGTTCTGCAGCGTGGTAGCAAGTGCATCCGTAAATCCGAAAAGCAGGGATGCAAGGGCTGATCCCACGGGCTCTCCCTTGGCCATGTTCTGCGCTGAAAGTCCTATATATCCACGTCCGTTGACCATGTTCTTCATGAAGAAGGTTACCCAGCTCATGGACATGAATGCTCCGGAAAGTCCGGCAAGCACTCCGCAGATAGCGAAGGAGATATATCCGATCTTGTTTACTGATATACCTACTGACTCTGCAGCCTTGGGGTTCTCTCCTACGGCTCTGATACGGAGGCCTATGCGGGTCCTCTTGAGGAAGAACCACATGAAGAATACTGCAGCTGCAGCTATATAGGTTATCAGTGACTGACCTGAGATGATACGTCCCAGTACAGGGATATCCTTGATGATGGGTATATCAACTACAGGTATCTGATAGCTCCTGAAGGCTCCGGAGGTCGTTGACTTCTCTCCGGTCAGCAGGTACATGACAAATACCGTGCCTCCCGTGGCCATCAGGTTGAATGCTATGCAGGTAAGATACAGGTCTGCCTTACCTGTAAGGCTTGCAAATGCTATGAACATGCCAGTGGCGAGGCCTATGATTATGCCTCCCAGAAGGCCGATCCATACACTTCCACCATAATGGGCAAAGATAACTGCGCCAAGTGCGGAGCAGAGTATCATGCCCTCAACTCCCATGTTGAACATGCCGGCCCTGTTACATATAAGAGCAGCAAGTGCGGCAAAGACTAGAGGAGTTGCCATCCTTATACCTTCTGCTATAAAGGCGATCCAATCTATAGTCATAAAGCTGTCTTCTCCTTTCCTTAAGCCGCTTTAGCTTCCTTTTCCTTTTCTTCCTTCTCGGCTGCCTTGAATATGAGCTTATTCTTGGTACCGGACAGGAAGGACTCGGCTGCTACGAGGAGTATGATGATACCCTGGATGACTGTAACGAACTCAGTAGGTATATCACCACTGGTATTTACCACGTCTGCTCCTATACGTATGTAAGCAAGGAACAGGGCTCCTATGGGTACCAGTACGGGATTCTTCTTTGCAAGCACTGCTACAAGCAGTCCGTCAAAGCCGTGCTGAGTAGTAACTGTCCACTGGAACCTGGTGTAGTTACACATCATCTCTGTAGCTCCGGCTATACCTGCGAAGGCACCGCCTGCGAGCTGTGCTATAAAGGATATGCTTATGGAGGAAAGACCTACTGCAGTTGCAAACCTGGGGTTGGCACCTACGAGTCTCATCTTCCAGCCAAATGCTGTCTTATAGAACAGTATGGCAACTACTATAACGCAGATGATGGCTACTATGAGTCCTGACTGCACACGGAAGCTTCCGAGTATCTTGGGAAGCTGGATGCTCTCGGGTATCTCTCTGGATCCCAGATAGGATATGGAGGAGTCCCTTACCTGATAACGGAGTATCCAGGTAGCCAGTGACTGTATGACACTGTTGAGCATCAGTGATACAACGACAACGTTTGCATTGAATTTCCTGTCCATGATCGCAGGTATGAAGGATACCACGATACCCGTAAGTATGGCGACTATGAACATGATGGGCAGCATGACTACTGAGGGAAGTCCGGGTCCCAGAAGCAGTGATACCCAGGTGACCATGCAGGCAGAAAGCATAAATATGCCCTCACCTACCAGGTTGAACTTGTTTACCGCATACATGAAGCACATGCTCAGTCCGCAGATCGTAAAGGGTATGGCCAGGTTGATGACTGTACCTATACGTCTGGGTGAGGAGAAAGGCCCAAGTATGAACTGCTGAACTATGTAGATGGGGTCCTCACTGATCGCAAACAGGATGGCCAGAGCTATGGCATAAGCGATGACCAGTCCGGCAAGGATACGAACGACCTCCATCATGCTTTCTATTTTTTGTGTTTTATTCATAACAGCCCCTCCATCTCACTCTGTGTCATCTCCTTGACACCGAGCATATATTCTCCGAGAGTCTCCTCAGATACCTGATTAGCCTTGGGGAAGGCTGCTACCACCTTACCCTTACGCATGACAAGGAGCCTGTCTGAGCATTCAAGGACCTCGTTCAGATCCGCAGAGATGAGCAGTGTAGCAGTGCCCTCTTCTCTTGACTTACGAACGATGGTCTTACGTATCATCTCAGCAGTACCTACGTCTATGCCTCGTGTGGGCTGACAGGCAAGGATGAAGTTGGCTCCGCTGGTGAACTCACGGGCTACTACGACCTTCTGGATATTTCCTCCGGAAAGCATCCTTACAGGCTGTTCCCTTCCATCACAGAGTATCTCAAAGTCCTTGATATACTGATCTGCGATATCATTTATCTTCTTGGCATCCATGAAAAGCCCCTTCTTGAAGTCAGGCTTTGTAAATCTGTCTGCCACTATATTCATCTTTATGGACATATCACCGGCTACGCCCTCGACCATACGGTCCTCAGCGATATAGGCCATGCCCTGATCCCTGATCTCTCTTACGGACTTGCCCTTGATGGATGTACCATTGAGCTTTACGTCTCCGGAGGTGAATCCGGTAAGTCCTGCAAGCACCTCAGAAAGCTCGGTCTGACCATTGCCCTCGACACCGGCTATGCCAACTACCTCTCCCTCATGTATGGTGAAGTCCACTCCGTCAAGCACGTTCTTGCCGATACTGTTGATCTTTACCAGATCCTTTATCTCGACTACGGGCTTACCGGGCTTCGGGTCCTCCTTATCGATCTTAAGGACTACGTCACGGCCTACCATCAGTTTTGATATGGCTGCCTCATTGAGTCCCTCGATGTCAAGACTGCCCATGCACCTTCCATGACGAAGTACAGTTACCTTGGAGCATATCCTCATGACCTCCTCAAGCTTATGGGAGATGAATATGATGGATACTCCGCTGTCACGCAGCTTGAACAGCTGTTCAAAAAGCTCTTCGGTCTCCTGCGGCGTAAGCACTGCTGTAGGCTCGTCAAGTATGAGCAGCCTGGCTCCCTTGTAAAGGGCCTTGAGTATCTCTACCTTCTGCATCTGTCCTACAGACAGGTCTCTGACCTTCTGAAGGGCCTCAACATTGAAGTTGTACTTATCTGCTATCTCCTGAGTAGCCTTCACGGCTCCATCAAAGTCAAAGAGTCCGTTCTTCATAGGCTCCGCGCCGAGAGTAACGTTTTCCGCTACTGTCAGTGAAGGAACCAGCATGAAATGCTGATGCACCATGCCAACGCCCTTGGCTATGGCATCCAAAGGATTTGCGATCTTTTCCTCCTTACCGTTGATGAAGATCTTTCCCTCCTGAGGAGCCTCCATACCGAAGAGTATCTTCATAAGGGTAGTTTTGCCGGCACCGTTCTCTCCAACAAGAGCATGTATCTCATGCTCACCTACGGCAAAGGTAATGTCCTTATTTGCGACAAATCCATTTGGGTATATCTTAGTGATATTTTGCATTCGCATTACTTCTGCCATGCAATTACCCCCTTTAATTTATTATCGCCTGCTGTCCCCTGACAGCTGCGACCTAATTTCGTTTATGTCAGGCCCTGATCGGCCTCCTATGATATCATATCATCCCGGCCGGAGTTTTTGGCTCCGGCCAGGACATCAATGTCTGATCATGATCGATCTGAGATAAAAGGCTTATCAGCCAGCGTTCTGAACGTACTCGTTGAACTCGTTGTCGTCAGCGAAGTCGTAGTAGGACTTAACCTCGAGCTCACCGGAGGCTATCTTTGTCTTAGCCTCTTCTATGGCTGTCCTTACTTCCTCGGGAACGTTTGTCTGGAAGAACTCGTTGTCAACATAGCCTACTGAATCCTCAGCAAGACCAAGTCTGATGGTGTGGCCCCACATGGAGTCATCGCCTTCCTCTATGCTGTGGAACAGGGAGATGAAGGAGTTACCAACTTCCTTAAGCATGGAAGTAAGGATAACATCTGCCTTCTCAGGGTTCTCAGAATCGATATAGGAAGCGTACTGGTCAGAGTCAACACCTATAGCCCACTTGCCCTGCTCTACGCAAGCCTCGAAGAGGCCATCGCCTGATCCGCCGGCAACCTGATAGAATACGTCAGCGTTGTTGTTTCTGACCTGGTCAAGTACGAGTGACTTCATGGTAGCAGGATCGGTCCAGGATCCGCAGGCAGCCTTAACTACCTTTACATCTGTACCGTTGGCTGCGTTCCAGTCCATAACACCATTGATGTATCCGGTAACGAAGTCATTGATAACGGGATTCTCAACTCCTACGTCAACGCCTACTACTCCGGTCTCACTCATAGCAGCTGCAAGCATACCTACAAGGTAGGAGCCCTCGTTCTGAGCATAGAAGATGCAGGTCATGTTGTCGGGAAGCTGATCATCGGACCAGTTCTCATCGAAGCCGATGAACTTTGCATCAGGATACTCCTCAGCAAGCCTTGCCATGATCTCCATGTATGTGGAGGAAGCTACGATATAGTCATAGCCCTGGTCAAGAACGTCAAGGATATAGTCCTCATACTTATCAGCCTTGGAAGCATCACCGGTCTCAACGGTGTAAACATCATATCCCTCCTCACGAAGGACATTCATGCCTGCCTCACCTGAATCTGAGAATGACTTGTCGCCAAGGTTACCTACTACATAAGCGATCCTGGGCTTCTCAGCATCAGCCTCTGCTTCTGCCTCGGTCTCAGCAGCAGCCTCGCCGCCTTCCTCTGCAGCAGCAGCTGCCTCAGTCTCAGCGGCAGCCTCGGTCTCTCCTGATGAAGAGCCTCCGCATGCAACAAGTGACAGGCTCATGGCTGCCACTAATGCAACTGATAAAAATTTTTTCATGTTTTCTCTCCTTTTCTTTAAATAATATAAGCATGTATGCTTATTATTTAACACCTTATCAATACAAGCTCTGCCTGCCTCACACTGAGCATCAGCTCTCATGACAGGTCAGATCGTGTATCCATCGCATGGAAAGCACTCTTATGATGCCTACGATGGCCTCTATGACTATGGTCATCTTGATGATGGTCACCACCACTACGGGATGCCAGTTCAGTATAAATGCTCCGGCAGCCGCAAGTGGTATGGTAGTGCACCACATGGAAACTATGTCGGTATAGAAGCCTGTCTTGCCGTCGCCTCCGGCTCTCAGGATGGCTATCATGCCCACCATCTCAAGCAGTGAGAAGGGCCATATGACTGCGTATACAGCCATGAACTGCATGGCATAGCCTGTTGCCTCCGGTGTCAGACTGTAAAGCGACAGGAAAGGCCCTCTTATGAAGAATGTAAACAGGCCTATGGCTACTCCCAGGATCAGTCCCATGACAAGTATGGTTACCGACTGCTTCCTGACCTTCTTTACATTGCCCTGACCTATGGTCTTTCCTATGACTACGCTGCAGGCATTGAGGAATCCGTTTCCAAGGCTTCCACAGAGATCATAAAGCACCGTGGTGACATTGAAGCCCGCCACTACGCTGGTACCCAGCTGACCGGTGATCATACTGCCGGCACTGGTGCCGAAGCTCCATATGATCTCATGTGCCACGATAGGTGCTGATACCTTTGCGAAATCCTTTGAAAGCACCTTGTCCCTGCGGCCAAGATCCGAGAGCTTAAAGGACATCCTCTTATCAAAGATAAATACATATGAGGAAAGGATGCCAAGCTCCACAAGCCTTGCTATGACTGTGCCTATGGCTATGCCGGTTATGCCAAGCTCAGGAAAGCCGAACTTTCCAAAGAGCAGACAGTAGTCAAGTATGATGTTGACCGGGTAGGATATGATATTTGTCTTGAAAAATATACCTACCTGCTCCACTCCCCTGCATCCGCCAAAAAGCATTACGCTTATGGCACAGGGTGTATACATGATGGCCACTATACGAAGGTATGAGCCTCCGAGAGCTATGAGCTCAGGGTCACTGGAATATATCCTCATGACCGTGGTCGGCATGGCGATGACTATGGCTGTGACTATAAGTCCAAATATGCCTATGGACCTGATGGCTGTGGCAAGCACCGTCTTGATGGATTCGATATCCTTTTTGCCCCAGTACTGAGCCACCAGGGCACAGCAGCCCACGGCAAAGCCGTTGCAAACCGTATAAAAGATAAAGAATACCTGATTTGCCTGGGAAACAGCCGACATCTGCAGCTGATCTATATTTCCCAGCATCATGCTGTTGAGGGTATCTACCGAAAGTCTCAGCAGCTGCTGGAAGACTAATGGAAAGGTCAGGAAAAATATATTTTTGTAGAAGCTTTTTTCCTTAACTAAGATCCCGTCCATAAGTATCAGCCTGCGCTCTTCCTTACAGCATCCATAAGCCAGCTGCAGAACCTGTCCTCATCGACCTTAAGGGCCACGGACATATTTGCAGGCCTGCCAAGCTTGCCTCTGCGGTCTACGGCGGTATGTCCCTTGGTATACTCGCCCGTATATTCTACGTCTACATAGTAGTCCTTACACTCAAGACACTCGGGATATACGGCTGCGGCAAAGGCCATGGCGTCATGCATGAGCGCATCCTCACCGCCCTGATCCCTTCTTATGAACATGTAGTCAAGCAGGTCTGCACAGAGCGTGCCGGCCTTCGTGCCACAGGCTCTGATCCTGGCTGAATGTTCCTCCTTCATGGCTGCGGCCGTGGTCACATCCAGGCCCACCATGGTCTGAGGGATGCCGCTCTGAGTCACTATGTGGGCTGCCAGAGGGTCTACCCATATATTGAACTCTGCGGTAGTGGTCACATTGCCACCGATGACAGCTCCACCCATGAACCAGATATGCTTAACGAGATCCTTAAGGTCAGGATGCTCAAGCAGGCATATGGCTATGTTTGTCATAGGTCCTATGACCAGGAGCTCCAGCTCACCCTTTTCTTCCTTTGCTATCCTGTATATGAGCTCAGATGCTATCTGATCATCAAAGGTCTTTTTCCGGGCCTTCGGAAGTGTGATGCTTCCAAGTCCGGTGCTTCCGTGAGTTCCGTCTGCATGGAAGAAATTACCGAGCATGGGCCTGTCTGCACCCTTTGCCACGGGAATGTCATCAAAGCCAAGGTACTCAAGAAGGTCAAGGTTGTTCTGGGATGTGTACTTATGAGCCACGTTGCCGTTTACTGAGGTAATGGCCTTGATCTCCACCTGATCACAGTAAAGTGCAGCCATGATGGCTATGGCATCATCCGTACCAGTATCGCAGTCGATGATAAAAGGTCTCCTGCCCATTTCTTATGTCCTCCGAAATAATGATATCGATCCCCTGGGATCATGCCAGTGACAGAGCCACCTCCATCATCTGGGTAAATGCTGTCTGCCTCTCCTCAGCAGTGGTGATCTCATCGGGGCCATCGGATATGGTCACGATGCAGAGCGCATTGACTCCTGCTCTTGCAGCATTCGTATAGAGAGCTGCTGACTCCATCTCTCCTGCCATGACGCCCATCTCAGCCCAGGTAGTCCCCTTGGGAAGATCTGCGGCATAGAAGGTGTCACCTGAGCGAACGTTGCCTACGTGGTACTTGTATCCAAGCCTCTTTGCGGCAGCAACGGCCTTCTCAAGGAGCTCGAAGCTGCATATGGGAGCGAAGGTGCCGGGAAGTCCCATAAGTGCGGGATAGTTGGAATCAGTGCAGCAGCCCATGGCAAAGACCATCTCCCTGCTGTGTATGTAGGGCTGAAGCGTACCTGCTGTACCTATACGGATAAGGTTCTTGCAGCCGTAGATGTTTATGAGCTCATAGCTGTAGATGCCCATGGAAGGACATCCCATGCCTGTACCCATGACTGATACGGGCCTGCCGTTGTAGGTGCCTGTATAGCCAAACATGTTCCTGGTCTGGTTGAACTGCTTTACATCCTTAAGGAAGGTGTCTGCTATGAATTTTGCTCTGAGCGGATCTCCGGGAAGGAGTATGGTCTCAGCTATCTCTCCCACCTTTGCCTGTATATGAGGCGTGGGGGCTTCAAATTTGATGTTTGCGCTGGGCATAAGGAATCTCCCCTTTCTGTCTTTGTCCTGAACTGTCGGCCCTGCACTTGTCACGGCATCATGCCAGCGACAGGGCCACCTCCATCATCTGGGTAAATGCTGTCTGCCTCTCCTCAGCAGTGGTGATCTCGTCTGGACCATCTGATATGGTAAGTATGCAGAGTGCGTTGACTCCTGCCCTTGCAGCATTTGTATAAAGGGCTGCGGACTCCATCTCAGCAGCAAGCACGCCCATCTCTGCCCAGCTGGTGGCGCAGGGGATATCCACTCCGTAGAACATGTCGCTGGAGAGCACGTTGCCTACATGATACTTGTAGCCCAGCTTCTTTGCAGACTCTACAGCCTTCTCAAGGAGCTCAAAGCTGCATATGGGGGTGTAGGTGCCGGGAAGTCCCATAAGTGCGGGATAGTTTGAAGTGGTGCAGCTGCCCTGGGCAAATACCAGCTCACGGGTATGTACATAGGGCTGCATGGTACCGGCGGTACCTATGCGGATAAGGTTCTTGCAGCCATAGATATGTATGAGCTCATAGCTGTAGATGCCCATGGAAGGACATCCCATGCCTGTGCCCATGACTGATACAGGCTTGCCCTTATAGGTACCTGTGAAGCCCAGCATGTTCCTGGTCTCGTTGAACTGCTTCGCATCATCAAGGAATGTATCGGCTATGAATTTTGCCCTGAGGGGATCGCCGGGAAGAAGTATGGTCTCGGCTATCTCTCCCACCTTCGCCTGGATATGAGGTGTAGGTGCTGTAAGTGTGTGTGCCATGTCATCATTTCCTTTCTGTCAAAAAATAAAAAGCCAAGATAGATCAGATTCTATATATTGGCTTTTGGTTTCATACCTGTTATGGCTTATTATATCCTAAAACTTATGCATTATCAACATGTATAGGGAGAAAAGCATCCGTAAATTATTACAATGGCACAAAATCAAGCTATATAAGGAAGAAAATCCCAGGCTTCAAAATCAAATCAAAAAGGCCCTCCCGACCATAGATCGGGAGAGCCCATCCGGCATCAGCCGGCTGATCCTACAAACTCTGTGTATTCAGTTTCGTCTGCAAAGTCATAGTAGGACTTTACGTCTATCTCGCCTAAGGCTATCTTAGCTGCAGCCTCGTCCATGGCTGTCCTTATGTCCTCAGGCACATTTGCCTGGAAGAACTCATTGTCCACGTAGCCTACTGAGCCCTCGGCAAGTCCGAGAGTGATGTTGTGGCCCCACATGGACTCATCGCCCTCCTCTATGCTGTGGAATACGGATACCAGTGAGTTTCCTACCTCCTTGAGCATGGATGTCAGGATGACATCCGCCTTCTCAGGATTCTCGGAAGCCACATAAGCGGCATACTGATCAGAATCCACTCCTATGGCCCATACTCCGCCTGTCTCCACGCAGGCCTCAAAGAGTCCGTCGCCTGAGCCGCCGGCTACCTGATAAAATACGTCAGCATTGTTGTTCCTGATCTGATCGAGCACCAGAGACTTCATGGTGGCAGGATCACTGTAGGAGCCGCAGGCAGATCTTATGACCTTTACGTCAGTACCATTTGCCTCGTTCCAGGCAAGGACACCGTCCACATAGCCCGTAACGAAATCATTTATAACGGGATTTTCCATGGCCACGTCCACAGCCACGGTACCGGTCTCACTCATGGCAGCAGCCAGCATACCCACAAGGTATGATCCCTCATTCTGAGCATAAACAATGCTGGTCATGTTTTCGGGAAGCTGCTCCTCATCCCAGTTCTGGTCGAAGCCCACGAACTTGACATCGGGATACTCGGGAGCCAGATCTGCCATGATCTCCATATAGGTTGAGTAGCCTACGATATAGTCATAGCCCTGATCGAGCACGTCAAGGATGTAGTCCTCATAGCGGTCAGCGTCTGAGGTATCACCAGTCTCAACTGTACGTACCTCCCAGCCCTCAGATCTGAGGATCTCCATACCGGCCTCGCCTGAATCAGCGAAGGACTTGTCTCCCAGTGAGCCCACGATATAGGCTATACGTCCCTTTGTCTCTCCCTCAGAAGCCTCTGCGGAGCTCTCCTCTGATGAAGATGCCTCAGCAGCGGCAGCCTCCGTATCAGCTGATGATGAGGAAGAGCCGCAGGCAGCAAGTGAGAAGCATACGGCAGCAACGATTGCAGCATTGATAAACTTTTTCATTGGTTCTCTCCTTTTTCATATACGTCTTACTATCCATGCCCCTGTCAGAAAAAAGAAAAACAGGCACCATTTTAATTCCAAAAATGATGCCTGTCAACCGCTGAAACTGTATGTATTTTTATACATATCAGCTGCAATAATATCTATATCCTTACATTACATGGCAAATAGCCTCATGAGCTCGGCCTTATAGCGCTCCTTGTCCGCTGAAAATGCAAACCTGACATTTTTCTCAAACTCATCCGTAAGGAATTCCTTGGATCGGGTTATGAGTGTAGCCCCCTCTGCAAAATCCGCAAGGCCTATATCGCAGCGCACCTGCTCCACATCCCGCAGCACGGACTCATCCATGGCCGCCACAAGGGCAAGTGCATCATGTATGGCCGTATTGTAATCGGGACAGGTGGGATTGATGGCCCGATCCGCATCTATGCGAAGGTCTATGAGATCAGCACAGAATCTGCCGCAGAAGGTGTCGAGCCTCCTGAAATCCTCCGCATCCTCCTTAGTGAAGGCCGTGCATACGGTAGCATCAAGTGGCACCATGAGTATATCCGCTCCGCAGTGGATGACCCACTGGGCCGCATCAGGGTCAGCCCATATATTGAACTCGGCCACCGGAGTCCTGTTTGCACAGCGGTCTCCGCCTCCCATGATGACTATGCGGCTTATGTTCCTGACTATGTCATGATCCATGAGCAGTGCCACTGCAAGGTTAGTGAGAGGGCCAACTGCCACTATGGTCACAGGCTCCTTTGCCTTCCTCAGATAGTCCACGTAAAACATGGGCGCAGGAAGCTCCTCAAAGCTCCTCTTCGATGCAGGAAGATCCAGGTATTCAGGATGCACATGATATTCCTTGCCGTCAACTATGGTCATGGTCCCGCCATGATCAGGTATACGGGTAGGCGTGATGGATTTAACCAGAGGCTGTGCGCAGCCTCTGTATACCGGCACATCGCTTCCCAGAGCCTGGAGCACCCTCAGGCTGTTTTCCGTAGTGTTTACCAGCGGCTTATTTCCTGCCACAGAGCATACAGCCACCAGATCTATATCCGGATGCTTTACAGCCGCCATAATGGCCACTGCATCATCCGTGCCCGTATCCACGTCCAGTATGATCTTAGTCTTTTCCCCCATATATATGACCTCCTCCTGAAACTTATCTTCTGTCCAGATCCCTTTGCAGGGCCTCCAGATAGTGTACGAGATACTCTCCCTTCCTAGCCACGGAAAAGCTGTGATCCACCTCATCATAGGTGAAGGACTTCCTTCCCCCCTCCTTCATCCTGTTCCAAAAGCGGTTTATATCACTAAGAGGCACATAATAAAGCTCATCCCTGTTCGTATACATGAGCAGTATGAAGGCTATGCCTCCCTGCCTTTCAAAATCATTCATGAAATCTATCTGATGCTCATGGATGTTCTGAAGAGGCACTGTGTCCGTAGCAGATTCCTTGGCATCGAAGCAGACCGGTATGCCCTGCACCGCACCTATATAGTCCACGGTGGATTTCTGTTCAAAATATGCAAGGGTGATCTGCTTGTTGTCATTCATGCTTACGGGAGTGATGGGAGTAGGCACCTTCTGTATGAGCGCCAGCCCCTTCCTCCTGTAGCTTTCATTTGTACGGTTCAGCATATCCTCAAGGAGCGAGCCCCTGAGGCCGTGAGCATTGAAGCCACCCATGCTCAGCGGGCTTCCCACTCGGATATGAGTGCGTCATCCTCAAAATAGTTTATCTTCATGGCATCCTTGACCTCGGAAAGTGTCCTGCCCGTGGTCTCCCTGGCCTTCATGGTACCGGCCTTCAGTATGTCATATACCGCAGGGATGTCTGCCTCCCATCTGGCCCTTCTCTGCCTTATGGGCTCCAGCTCCTCGTTAAGCACATTTTCAAGGAAGCGCTTGCACTTGACATCTCCGAGACCGCCCTTCCTGTACTGCTCCTTCATCTCATCGAGACAGGAGAAATCGGGACAGTACTCCGCAAAGAGATCGTCGTTGCAGAATGCATCCAGGTAGGTAAATACACAGTTGCCCTCTACCTTTCCGGGATCGCTGACATTTATATGATCAGGATCAGTAAACATGGACATGACCTTCTGATGCAGCTCCTCCCTGGAGGCATGCAGATATATGCAGTTGCCGAGAGACTTGGACATCTTGGCCTTTCCGTCAGTGCCTGGAAGCCTGCGGCAGGCAGTATTTTCATTGAGCATGATCTGAGGATCCACAAGCACCTCACCATAGGTGGAGTTGAACTTATGTACTATCTCCCTGCACTGCTCAAGCATGGGCATCTGATCCTCTCCCACAGGCACACAGTTGGCCTTGAAGGCAGTTATGTCTGCCGCCTGAGAGATGGGATAAGTATAAAAGCCTACCGGCAGTCCCACGCCGCCCTCATTGAAGCCCCTCATCTTGATCTCAGCCTTGACAGTAGGGTTGCGCTCAAGCCTGGCCGTGGTCACAAGATTCATATAATAAGCCGTAAGCTCATAGAGTGCAGGAAGCTCCGACTGAATGCATATGGTCGAGCGCTCAGGATCTATACCGCAGCTCAGATAATCCAGGGTCACCTGTATGATATTGTCCCTTATCTTCTGGGGATCATCTGCATTGTCCGTAAGAGCCTGGGCATCGGCTATGAGTATGTATATCTCATCAAACTTTCCGCTGTCCTGAAGTGCTACCCTGCGCTTCAGTGAGCCCACATAATGTCCTATGTGCAGGGGACCCGTGGGACGGTCTCCGGTAAGTATGATGTTTCTTTTGTTGTCTGCCATATCACATTCTCCTGTCATCATTTTTTATGGATAAAAATGCAGCCATATTTCCACGCATAGGCCCCGCAGCCCTGTGGGACCAGAGTATGTCGGGGTTGCACCTTGTGCAGATATTGGTCACATGTATATGATCCTTCCTTGCTCCGGCCTCCAGAAGCATGAGCTCATTTGCACGCCAGAGATCTATATGGTACTTTTCCTCGCCTAAAGGGGACAGCACCGGTCCACGGACTATATCAGCATGCCAGTCTTCAGGGTAAGCCTCAAAAAATGCCTCTGCCACCTCAGGCCCCACCTCAAAGCAGTCCCTGCATATGCTCGGGCCTATACAGCATATCACATCCCGGGGATCGCTGCCATAGAGCTTTTCCATGAGGCTCAGGGTCCTTTGACCTATGCGTCTCACCGTGCCTCTCCAGCCGCTGTGGCTGAGTCCTATGGCCTTATGCACCGGATCCGCAAAGTAAAGAGGGACACAGTCTGCATAAAATGTCACGAGAGTAAGTCCGGGCACATCAGTGACCATGCCGTCGGCTGACTCATAGTCCTGCTCTCTGGTCACGCCTTTACCTATGTCCTCCTCACCCACCTCGATGATATCCGTACCATGCACCTGATTGGACAGGACCATGTGATCCATGGAAAAGCCCGCAGCTTCAGACAGTCGTCTGTAGTTCTCGAGCACATGCTCTCTTTTCTCCCCAGCCTTCCGGAAGGTCAGGTTCATGGTAGAGAGATAGCCCTCCGACACTCCTCCAAGCCTGGTGGAAAAGGCATTTGTAAACATACCTGTATCATCGATAGCCCTGAAGCTGAGGTATGGAGTGCCCTCCTCATGTATGTTGAATATATGCTCCTGATTTTTAAAATGTAGATCCAAATGCATCCCTGATCACTCTGATACGTCTTCCTATTATCTCTACCACGTCATATCTTACAGGCTGCCTCTCACATCGGTGTAAGGTCATGTATGTTCTGGATACCCGCATGATGCGAAGCTGTTTTTTCCTGTCCACGAACTCCGATGGCATGCCATAGGCAGAGGAGCTTCTGTATTTCACCTCTATGAAGCAAAGGGTGCCTGCCTCCCGGCCTATAAGGTCTATCTCTCCTGACCTGGTCCTGAAATTGCGGCACAGGATCTCATAGCCCTGAGCCTCGAGGAAGGCCGCAGCCACCGATTCATAATACCTCCCTTTTTCTGTCCTGTCAGCTTTCAAGGCTGGTCATCCTTCAGGATGCCCTTAAGGAAGCTCATCCTGTGTATGGGTGCAGGCCCCAGGCTCCTTATGGCGTCCACATGCTCCCTGGTGCCATAGCCCTTGTTCCTGGCAAAGCCATAGCCTGGATAAAGCTTATCCATCTCCTCCAGCATATGATCCCTCCTGACCTTGGCAAGTATGGAGGCAGCCGCTATGGATACTGAAGCGGAATCCCCCTTTACTATGGTCTCCTGAGGTATGGGAAGCCCCTCGACCTCCTGGTTGCCGTCGATGAAGGCCTTGAGTCTCAGGCTCCTTTGGTACTTTTCCTCAAGCATGCGGATGCAGCTCTCACAGGCCTCCCTCATAGCCTTCTTGGTAGCATTGAGTATGTTGATCTCGTCTATGGTCTGAGGCGAAGCCTCTCCAAAAGCATAGCATACAGCACTTTCCATTATGACATCTGAAAGGATCTCCCTTTTCTTTTCAGAGAGCTTCTTTGAGTCATTGAGCAGCAGTATGTCACTATCTGGATCCAGTACACAGCAGCAGGTGACCACAGGGCCGCAAAGAGGGCCCCTGCCCACCTCATCTATGCCAAGCACAAGCTCACAGCCTTCGGCCCTGGCCTCAAGCTCATGGGCTTTCATAGCAGCTATACGCTTTCTTTCGGTCTCGAGCTTCTCCGGCTTCATCCTGTCTATTATCTTATGATATTCTTCCAAGCCCTTATGTTCCACGGCACTTATTTTAGCATGATGCAGCAGATTTAACAATGTTTAGCATATACCTGCCGACACTTTTGCGATTCACTCCTGCTTATACTTTACCTGTAAAAATATATCAGGGGCCCTTATACAGGCCCCATACGGAATCTTTCTATCATCTCATGAGTCAGTGATATGGAGGAGCCTCCCTCAGGAAGATCACTGCGGTCGTACCAGGTAGCCTCTGAAAGCTCATCCTCCTGAAGCCTGACTGTCTCATCATCGCCGTCCAGATCACAGTAAAAGCCGGACAGCAGACTTCCTGAAAAGCTCCAGGGCTGACTCTTGTAGAACCTTATGTTTTTGACCCGGAGCCCTACCTCCTCCATGACCTCACGTCTGACGGTGTCCTCAAGGGACTCTCCTATCTCAGTATAGCCGGCCACCAGTGCGTAAAACTTTACTGAACCGGGACGGGAATACTTGGTAAGGAGCAGACGGTCCCCATGGGTGACGCCTACTATGACCGCCGGAGATATGACCGGGTATACTATCTTTCCGCATACTGGGCAGCGCATGGCACGCTCCTTTTCATCCGGGAGCGCCGGAGCTCCACAGCAGCCGCAGAACTGATGCTCATGATAAAAGCTGTGAAGCTGACTGGCTGTTATACAGGAAAATGCCTCCCACTCCGGCTGCATGTCACGGAAATGCCGGTCTCCTACCAGTATGCCTTCAGACAGCACTGCCTTCGGCATGACCCTGCCCCAGAAATAGCCCCTGCCATCGATGGAAAACAGATATACAGAGGGTATGGTCTCCACCGGACAAAGTCTGTCTACCTCCTCATAGGTAAAGGGAAGGCCTGTGGCCTTGCTGAGCAGGGTCGATCTCCCCTGATAAAAGAAGATACGGTCGCCCGCCTCGGGCTTTCTGTCCTTATAGCTGTTGTCAAAAAGATGTGGTGAAATATCTTGGATCATATGCTGTTCCTCTGCCGTTCCAAATCATGCTCAGGGTCTCTCAAGGCTTATCCTTCCAAGACGTCCGTTCCTGAAATCATCTATCATGAGCCTGGCACAGCGCTCGTAGTCCGGCTCCGCTCCCCGTCTCAGACATCCACGCTTGCGGGCTATGATGTCCATATAGGAAAGCGCCTCCTTATCCACTCCAAGGGGTACTGTCTCATAGCTCTCCAGAGCTCTGTCAAGCTCCTCCTCGCTTATGTCATAGCGAAGCCTGAGTGCCTCAGGATATGATCCTCTCAGCCTTTCGATGAGCCTGATACAGAGATCCTCTATGTTCAGTATATCGTCATTTATGGAGCCCATGAGAGCAAGGGCCTCGCCTACCTCCTCGGACTCAAACCTGGGCCAAAGCACTCCAGGAGTATCCAGGAGCATGAACTCATTGCTCACGGTTATCCACTGATTGCCCTTGGTCACTCCCGGCTTGTTGCCTGTCTTTGCCGAAGCCTTGCCAAGGACCGAATTTATGAATGTGGACTTACCGATATTGGGGATGCCGCAGATCAGTGCCTTGACAGGCCTCTGCTCCGTGATGCCTCTGGCCTGATCCCTCTGCCTCTTTTCCTCAGACAGACGGGCTGCAGCTGCCTTAACGGAGCCTATGAAATCCCTGTTCCTGGAATCCAGGGCTATGGCCTCAAGTCCCTTTTTCTTATATGCGGCTATCCACTCCTTCGTAACCGCAGGATCAGCCAGATCGGCCTTGTTGAGGAGTATGAGCCTTTTCCTGTTGCCGGCTATCCTCTTTATATCGGGATTTTCGGTGCTGTAAGGGGCTCTGGCATCCCGAAGCTCGATGACCATGTCTACCAGCCTGACATCCCTTTCCATGTTCCGCCTGGCCTTGGTCATGTGGCCGGGGTACCATTGAATGTTCATTTTTATTACCTCTCCCTTTCTCTTCCATCCGATAATAAGCCTTATCTGCAGATAAGGCATCCTTCAAAAAGGTCGATTTCTCAGGCTGCCATCTGCAACGAACGGCTTATCATCGGATAAGCGTCAGATGAAAAGGAGAGGTAATAAAAATGACTACCGCCTTTTCATCAAGCAAAGTTTATCTCATCTGCTCGACTTGCATGCATTTGATGTATATGTTTTGGAAAAAACTGCGATATATCATGCATGCGAAGAAGTCGTCCTCTTCTGAGCATGCCTATGATATAGCAGCTTTTTACAAAGCATATCAACAGCTGGAAGGCGGGCAGATGAGATAAGAGTTATTCTATAAAGCCCATATCCTCCAGCGGCCGTATGCGGAACCAGACCTTTCCCTGGATGCTGTCACGTTTGACGTTGCCGATGTTGGCAAAGCGGCTGTCCTCGGAGGAGTCCGCATTGTCCCCCAGGAGGAAGTATTCGTCGTCTTGGAGCACCACCGGGTTTTCTGCTATGCCTGACAGAGATATGTGGCCCAGGCTCTCATCATTGAGTCTCGTGCCGTTTATGTATACGGAGCCGGATATGATCTGAACCGTCTCCCCGGGCAGGCCTATGATGCGCTTGACGTTTGGCTGTCCCGAGTCCTCCCTGGTAAATACGACTATGTCATATCTCTTTGGAGATCCTATGGAATAGGATATACGGTCCACCAGACACATGTCGTTTGCCTCCAGGGCAGGAAGCATGCTGTGTCCGTTTATGATGGTCTGGTTCAGATACCCAAATACTATGAACCAGGCAAAGGACACGACACAGGCTATGTCGACTATCCAGTGTACCACTGTCCTGAGTATGGAATTGTCCTCATAGGTATATAGATCCAGTCCCATGATAAGTCTCTCCCGCAGGCTCTATGTGTTCAGCCGGTTTAAAAAAATCCTCTGTCCATGAAGGACAAAGGATTTTATACAGTCCTTATATGATCAGCGCATGAGCTCCTTTACCTTGGCAGCCTTACCGATCCTGCCTCTAAGGTAGTTGAGCTTGGCTCTTCTGACCTTACCATGTCTGGTGACCTCCACCTTGACTACGAAGGGGCTGTGTACGGGCCAGGTCTTCTCTACGCCTACACCGTTTGAGAGCTTTCTTACTGTAAATGTCTCTCTGATACCGTGTCCCTGTCTCTTGAGCACTGTACCCTCGAAGATCTGTATACGCTCTCTGTTACCCTCGCGGATAAGATTGTGTACTCTTACTGTGTCTCCTACCTTGAACTCGGGAGCATCAGCTCTCTTCTGCTCCTCTTCGATCTTTGTGATTATCTCCTGCATTTCGATCCTCCTAAATCATCCGGCGTTCATAACAGTGCTGCCAGCGGAGCGCCATACTTTAATTGGTTTATTACACAAGCCTAACAATTTTATCATGACTCCTCATGTCCGTCAAGCTTAAATATGCGTACTTTTTCGACTCTGGTATCATTTGCCTCTTCGATGATGAACTTGAGTCCATCCTCGGTGACTGACTCTCCTGTATCAGGCAGATGTGAAAGCAGGCCGGTCAGATAGCCTCCTATGGAGTCATAGTCCTCGGAGACGAGCTTCGTATCCATGAGCTCGTTGAGATCATTGAGCCTCATGCTTCCGTCTACCAGATATTCGTTGTCGGCTACCTTTATGTTTATGAGGTTCTTTTCCTCGTCCTCATCGTACTCGTCACGTATGTCTCCGACTATCTCCTCAAGCATGTCCTCCATGGTGATCATACCCACGCAGGAGCCGTACTCACTGAGCACTATGGCCACGTTGTTGGAGGATTTCCTCATCTCATTGAGAAGCTTGGAGACCTTCTTTGATTCAAATGTAAAGAAGGGCTGACGCATGTATCTCCTTACGGAAAAGCTCTCGTCCCTGCCCTGAAGGAGTATGTCCTTCACATTTATGATACCTATGATGTTGTCCGTATCCTCCTCATATACAGGCATACGTGTATACTGATCCTTACGGAATATCTCCATGACCTCATCATAGGCAGAAGCCACATCCACACAGGTCATATCGACCCTGGGTATCATTATATCCTTGGCAGTCTGATCTCCAAAGTCGAAAACATTGGTGATCATGACCTTTTCCTCATTTTCTATGACGCCTTCCTCATGTCCTATGTCCACAAGATCCCTCAGATCCTCCTCAGTTATGGCCTTCCTGGAGTCAGGCTTGATATGGAGCATGAGCATGATGAGCCTGCCGATGAAGTTGACGACTACGACCAGAGGAGTAAATACTATGGTCACGAAGTTGACCAGCTTTGCATTTTTGATGGCATAGCTCTCGGCGTTAAGCTCTCCGGCCTTTCTGGGCACTATCTCACCAAATATGAGGATGATGACTGCAGTAAGAAGCGTCCATCCGCAGAGCACCAGGCCCCGGGCAGGCCGATCGCCGTTGATGATAAGCAGCGAGACTGCAGCTGCGGCCGTATTTGATATAGTGTCACCTATGAGCATGGCCGTGCTCATACGTGAGGGGGATTCAACTATGGAAAGGGCAAGCGCGGCCCTTCTGTCCCCTGCATCAGCCTCTTCCTTGAGCTTCGATCTCTGGGCAACGGAAAATGCCTTTTCAGCCATGGTAAATGCAGCTGACATGGCTATGAATATAATGAGAAGTATGATATGACTTAGATTATCACTGTCCATTTCTGAATGTTAAGCCTTAAAGCCCTCCTTTGATCCGGAGATATCTGCCTCTCCGGAGGCATCTGTTTCCTCCTGAAGCTGCCTTTTCAACTCCTCGAGGAATCTCATTTCCTTTTTATTGAGCACGGCAGATCCTATGAGATCCGGACGATATCTGAGCGTCCTTTCTATGGATCTTTCCCTGCGCCATTTTTCTACATTTTCATGATGACCTGACAGAAGTATCTCAGGCACATGCAGGCCCTTGTAGACCTCAGGCCTTGTATACTGCGGATATTCCAGGAGATTGTCATGAAAGGTCTCTATAAGGGCCGATTCATCTCCTCCCAGCACACCGGGGATCAGTCTGGATATGCAGTCGATCATGACGAGAGCCGGAAGCTCCCCACCCGTCAGCACATAATCTCCTATGGAGACATTTTCCGTGCCTATGAGCTCCAGAGCCCTCTCATCTATGCCCTCGTAGTGACCGCAGAGAAGTATGAGGTCCTCCTCCCTGGAAAGCTCTGCTGCCATGGCCTGAGTGAAGGTGCGACCCTGTGGAGTCATGTAAATGACTCTGGCAGAGCTGCCTGACCGTCCCTCCTCGTCTATCATGCGGCGGACTGCATCGCAGCAATCACAAATAGGCTGTGCCTGCATGACCATGCCTGCACCGCCTCCGTATGGATAATCATCGCAGCGTCCTCGTCTGCGCTCATCCGTATAATCCCTGATGTTGACAGCATTGACATTTATGAGCCCGCTTTTCTGGGCCCTGCCAAGTATGCTGCCTGATGCCGCCGACATGATCATGTCGGGGAACAACGTCATAACATGAAAATTCATCACAGATCCATAAGTCCATCCAGCAGATGGACCGTCATCAAATTATTTTCCACATCTACAGAGACTATGCACTGTTTTATGGCAGGGATCAGCAGGTCCTTCCTGCCCTCTCTTGCCACGGCATATACATCATTGGCCGCAGTATCTATGACCTGTCTTATGGCTCCGAGCTTCTCGCCCTGATCGGTGACCACGTCCATGCCTATGATATCTCCTATATAATACTCGCCATCAGCGAGGGGAGCAGCCTGGTCTCTGGTCACATACAGATCTGCTCCGCGCAGGCTCTCAGCAGCCTCCACGGTATCTACGCCTTCAAGCTTCAGGATGACTATGTTCTTAAAATATTTGACCTCTTCTACAGAGACTGTCCTCTCTGCGGAAGGGGTCTTGAGTATGACATCATCCAGCTCGTCGAACCTTCTGCGGTCATCGGTCGTAGGCCAGACCTTTATCTCTCCTCTGATGCCATGAGGCTTTATGACAGCCCCTACTCTCAGGATATCGTTCATGTCCAGCCTTAGCCTATGTCTACGACTACTTTGAGCTTATCTCTGGAAGCCGCAGCATTGAGCACCTGACGAAGGGCCTTTGCTATGCGTCCGGATCTGCCTATGACCTTGCCCATGTCTGATTCCGCTACGCGGAGATTGAGCACGATCATGTCGTTTTTCTTTTCCTCGGTGACGGTCACCTCTGCCGGATTGTCCACCAGAGCCTTGGCCATCACTTCCAACAATTCTCTCATAAGCTGTGCCTCTTAAGGTACTGTTATCTGGAGATATCAGCGGCCTTGAAGAGCTTTGCAACTGTCTCTGTGGGCTGAGCTCCTGTAGCAAGCCACTTCTTTGCAGCCTCAGCGTCGATCTTGATGGTGCTGGGCTCTGTGTTGGGATCGTAGTAGCCGATCTCCTCTATGAATCTTCCGTTCCTGGGTGATCTTGAATCTGCAACTATAACTCTGTAGAAGGGTTTCTTCTTCTGTCCAAGTCTTCTGAGTCTGATCTTAACTGCCATGGTATTATCTCCTTAAAAATAAAAATGTTATTATATATGATGCGGCAAAGCCGCAGCTATATCAAAACCTTAGGTTGGGAAATCCGCCCTTCATGCCTCCGCCAAATCCGGGGATGCCAAGGCCTCCAAAGCCCCGCTTCTTTCCCTTCATGATGCCGCCCATCTGCTTCATCATCTTCTGCATCTGCTCAAACTGCTTGATGGTACGGTTGACCTCTGCTATATCGTTGCCTGAGCCCTTTGCTATCCTCTGCCTGCGCTGAGGATTCATGAGCTTGGGATTCTGCCTTTCTTCCTTGGTCATGCTCAGTATCATGGCCTCTATGCGCTTCAGCCTGGAATCATCGAAGCCGTCCATGTTGATGTTGCCCATGCCCGGCATCATGCTGAGCAGGGTCGAAAGGCCGCCCATCTTTTCCATCTGACGCATCTGCTCAAGGAAATCATCATAGGTGAACTCGGCGTTGCGGAGACGCTTCTCCATCTCCTTCTGCTTTTCCAGATCTACGCTCTGCTCGACCTTCTCTATGAGTGAGAGCACATCTCCCATACCAAGTATGCGTGAGGCCATACGGTCAGGGTAAAACTCCTGAAGATCCTCCAGCTTCTCACCCATGCCTGCATAGTAGATCGGCTTGCCCGTCACTGCTCTTATGGACAGTGCAGCTCCGCCTCTGGTATCGCCGTCAAGCTTGGTTATGATGATGCCGTCTATGCCTGTCTTCTCTGAAAATGAGCTGGCCACATTGACCGCATCCTGACCTGTCATGGCATCGACCGTGAGCAGGGTACAGTCCACACGTATCCTGTCCTTTATGTCAGACAGCTCCTTCATCATGTCCTCATCCACATGGAGCCTTCCGGCCGTATCTATGATGAGCACATTGTAGCGGTCAGCCTGGGCCTTCCTGAGAGCCCCCTCGGCTATATCCACCGGAGATGCTCCGTCACCCATGGAAAATACATCTACGCCGACCTTTTCAGCATTGACCTCCAGCTGCTTGATGGCTGCGGGCCTGTATACGTCACAGGCTGCAAGGAGCACACGTCTGCCCTTCTGCTTAAGTTTACCGGCCAGCTTTGCGGCCGTGGTAGTCTTGCCTGCACCCTGAAGTCCCGCCATCATGATGACAGTGACCTTGTCAGCAGGTCCCAGCTTAAGCTCCACCGGCTCTCCGCCCATGAGGGCTATAAGCTCCTCATTGACGATCTTGATGACCTGCTGGGCAGGGGTCAGGCTCTGCATGACCTCCTCGCCTACGGCACGCTCCTCCACATCCTTTATGAACTTCTTTACTATCTTGAAATTGACATCTGCCTCAAGGAGGGCCAGCTTGACCTCACGGAGCGCAGCCTTTACGTCAGCTTCCGTAAGTTTGCCCTTGCCCCTCAGGCTCTTGAAGACAGCCTGCAATTTCTCGGACAATGACTCAAATGCCATCTATCATTCCTCTTTGGAAAGCTGCTTCTCCAGAAGATGCAGCTTGGATTCGTATGCCTCAAGCTGCTTGTCGCAGCGTCTGATGACATCATGTACGCCCTGCCTGGATATGCCATAGCTCTCCGCTATCTCCGAAAGAGACATGTCGTTGTTCACCAGATCACCAAAGATCTCTCTCTGATGCTCCGTGAGCAGTTCTCCATATAGATCATACAGCATACCCTGACGCACTATCTTTTCCATAACGAGCGTTATTCTATAATAAAAGCCAGGGGGTGTCAAGTACTTTTTCTTTACACCATTTCATTCACTTATTCATGCTTTCGGCAGGTCCTTGTCATATATGATGGGACTGCGAAAAATATGCCCGGCTATATGAAGGAAGGTGTCTGCCGCCTGAAAGGGCAAAGGGCCTTCCGAATATAGTCGGGCATATATATCATGGTTCCATAGTATCACTTTGACATCGACTCTACCCTTGCCATGACATTGGCCTGGAAATTGATGACATTGTGATCGTACTCCTCATCCATGTACTTTGACGTGATAAGGAAGTCCGCCGTGGACTTATTGTTTGCCATGGGTATGTCGTAGACCTGGGCTATACGAAGGAGCGCCTTGACATCCGGGTCATGAGGCTGAGCCTCCAGAGGATCCGAAAAGAAGATAACGAGATCTATGTCTCCCTCAACTATCTTGGCGCCTATCTGCTGATCGCCTCCCAGGGGACCGCTGTTGTAGGCCTTTACGGGAAGTCCCGTATACTCTGTTATGAGCCTTGCTGTAGTACCCGTACCACAAAGAAAATGCTTCTGAAGCACCTCCTTATGCTGGGCGCACCAGTCTATGAGCTGTTTTTTCATGCCATCATGGGCTATGAGAGCTATACGCTTGGTCTTGGATATGGTAAATGTTATATATTTTGATCCTTCCATCCTGTCACCTCATCAAAACTGAAATAAGACATTTTCCTGATCTCAGTTTATCATATACATGTATGGTTATCAAATCATATAAAAAATGTAAATTTTATGTATTGGCAAACATGGCCTCCACATATTCCCTGGCATCAAAGCGCTGGAAGTCCTCCGCATGCTCTCCCACTCCTATGTATTTTACGGGTATGGAGAGCTCTGAGGCTATGGCCACTGCTATACCGCCCTTGGCTGTGCCGTCCATCTTGGTAAGTATGATGCCGGTGGCGCTGGTGGCAGCAAGGAATTCCCTAGCCTGGCTGAGGGCATTCTGTCCTGTGGTACCGTCAAGCACCAGCAGCACCTCCTTATGGATGCCGGGCAGCTCACGATCAAGGACCCTGCCTATCTTAGAAAGCTCGTCCATAAGATTCTTTTTGTTATGAAGCCTTCCGGCAGTATCACATATGAGTATGTCCTTGTTCCTCTTTCTGAAGGCCACTGCAGCATCAAATACCACTGAAGCAGGGTCTGAGCCCTCCTTCTGGGAGATCATGTCTATACCGCCTCTCTGGGCCCATACCTCAAGCTGCTCTATGGCAGCGGCCCTGAAGGTATCTCCTGCACAGAGGAGCACGTCCTTGCCCTCCTCCTTGAGGTTGATGGCCAGCTTTCCTATGGAGGTGGTCTTGCCGACTCCATTTACGCCTATGACCAGTACCACGGATCTTTCATCCTCAAAATCATAGGCATGCTCATCGGGAGTCATCTGCTCGACTATGGTATCTATGAGCAGCTGCCTGCAGGATGCCGGGTCCTTTATATGCTTTTCATGTATCCTTGACTTGAGCTCAGACAGGATCCTGTCAGTAGTGCTTATGCCCATGTCAGACATGACCAGGACCTCCTCAAGCTCCTCAAAGAAGTCCTCGTCCACCTCGGAATAATCTCCAAAGACACTGTCAAGACCATCGGCTATGCTGTCTCTGGTCTTTTTCAGTCCTTCCTTCAATCTTTCAAAAAAGCCTGCCATATATCCTCCTTGATATACTTATAGAGCCTCAGGCATTGATCTGGCAGGTCAGCTAAGGGAATCGCTGACCAGATCCACTGATACCAGAGCTGTTACACCCTTCTCCTGCATGGTTATGCCATAAAGTCTGTCACAGGATTCCATGGTGCCTCTCCTGTGGGTTATGACTATGAACTGTGTCCTGTCAGTAAGTCTGGACAGGTAGGCAGCAAAACGGTCTATGTTGGCGTCATCAAGGGCTGCCTCTATCTCATCCAGCAGACAGAAGGGAGAAGGCTTGAGCTCCTGTATGGCAAACAGCAGCGCTATGGCCGTAAGGGCCTTTTCTCCTCCTGAGAGCTGCATCATGTTCTGAAGCTTCTTTCCGGGAGGCTGAGCTATGATGGCTATGCCTGCCTCAAGCTCATCCTCTGTATCCGAGGTCTGAAGCTCCAGGGCACCGGTGCCTCCTCCAAACAGCTCCTTGAATACCCGGTCGAACTGGATCCTGATCTGGGCAAATCTTTCAACAAACTGCCTCTTCATGCCCTGATCGAGCTCATCTATGACGGAAAGTATGGAGGCCTCCGATCTTACCAGATCCTCATGCTGTCCCGTAAGGAACTCATATCTTTCCGATACCTCCCTGTATTCCTCTATGGCTGAGACATTTACAGGTCCAAGCTCCTTGAGGCTGCGCTTGATCCCGGATATGCGGGGGCGAAGCTCTGAAGCCGGGCCCAGCTCATCGTCACGGAACTCCTCGGCTCCGCTGAGGGTAAGCTCATATTCGTTCCATATATATTCCATGCGCTCATCCATGCGCTGCTGAAGCTTTTCTCTTGCAGCCTCCAGACGCATGAGCTCCTTCTCAAGCCTGAGCAGCTCCTGAGATATCTCATCTCTCCGATCAAACTGATCCTTCTGAGATGCCGAGAGCTCCTCTCTCCTTTGTGAAAGCTCCTCTATGGCACGCTGGTCCTCCTCGAGGGAGCCCTGAAGCTCCTTTTCCCTGAGACAAAGGATCTCGGATTCGGAGCGCTTCCGCTCTATCTCCTCAAAGGCATCCTGTCGGCTCTCAAGCAGCTCCGCTCTTTCGATGCTGCAGCGACCGATCTCGCCTATCAGTCTTTCAAGGTTTTCAGAGACAAAGCCTGCTCTCTGGGATATGCCGCTAAGCTTGAGCCTGAACTCCGAAAGGATCTCAAGACTCAGTCTGTTCTTTTCTATGGATACCTCAGCCATCTGGGCCTTGAGGTCATCTATCTCTCCGGAAAGCTCGTCAGCCTTCTTTTCTGCCTCCACAAGCTCAGCATTGAAGCTGTCTATCCTCGTAAGTATGCTCCTGGTCTTTTCCTTGAGCTCATCGATCTCTCGCTGACGTCCCAGAAGGTTGGAGCTGTTTCTGTAGGCGCCTCCCGATATGGAGCCTCCCGGCATGAGCAGCTCACCCTGGAGGGTGACTATGCGAAGCCTGTGTCCGTGCCGTCTGGCAAGAGACAGGGCCGAATCCATACTGTCAGCAACCAGTGTGCGTCCAAGCAGGAATTTTACCAGAGAGGCATACTGCTCATCATAGCTTACTATGTCAGAGGCAAGTCCTATGATGCCAGGCTCTTTCCTGGCCCTTTCATAGTCCTGATCATCCCTGCCCTTGACCGCATCAAGCGGCAGGAAGGTGGCCCTTCCAAGCTTATTGCGCTTCAGATATTCGATGATCGTCCTGGCCGTATCCTCTGTATCCGTGACGATATTTTGTATACTGCCTCCCAGGGCGGTCTCAACAGCGGTCTCATATCCCGCCTCAGTATGTATAAGGTCAGCCACTACTCCCTTTATGCCCTTGAAGGAGCTGCGCTTCTGCATGACGCTCTTTATGCTCTGCCCATATCCCTCATAGCGCTCAGCCAGGTTACGCAGGGACTCAAGCTTAGTCGCTGCCATATGATATTCCTGCTGGCAGTCATTTATGGACCTGTTAAGCTCCTTTATGCGGAGAGTCTGGGCGTTATAATCGTCCTCTGAGCTTCTGAGCCAGGTATTGAGCCTTTCCTCCCTTTCGTCTACTCCCGTAAGAGAAGAGCGCTTGCTCTTGATGGCCTTGAGCCAGTCCGGCTCCTGAAAGCCCTCGTCATCATCCACATCAGATGTCCCGGAGGGTGCTTCTCCGAACTCGCCTGTCTCATCAGCAGTTTCTCCGGCGGACATGAGCCTGTCAAGCTCCTCCTCATCCATGGAAAGGGCATCCACGAGCCTTGCCCTCTGACCCTCGGCCCTCTTAAAGAGATCCTGAAGCTCCTCTGAGCCCGCAGCCCCCTCAGCAGAGCCCTCTATAAGGCTCAGCTCAGTCTTAAGCTCCTCTATGGAGCGGAGCTGATCTATGGCGGAATGCTTCCTTTCCTCCATGTCTTTGGAGAGGGACTCCATCCTTTCCTCGAGCCTGCCTATGTTTGCAGTCTGAAGCTCAGACTCGGAGGCCAGCACTTGTATCCTGCTCTTTATGGCCTCTGCCTGGACCTTTTTTTCAGATATGGCTTCTCTGCGACTGTCTATCTCTGTGCCAAGTCTTGTAAGCTCAGTGCTCAGTCTGTCGTTATCTGTCTTTAACCTGTCATTTTCCTCCCTGACCTCTTCGAGGGAGGCTGATACTATGCCTATGTCGCTGTCTGCCTTTGAAAGCTCAGCTGCATTGTCCCCGCTTTCCCGCAGGAAGAGATTGAGCTCCAGCTTCTTCTGCTCATCCCGAAGCTTGAGATACTCTCTTGCACTTTCAGACTGTCGGCGGAGAGGCTCAACCCTGGAGGAGAGCTCTTTGAGTATATCGCTTATCCTGACAAGATTTGCCCTCTCGGATTCCAGCTTCTTTTCAGCTATGGCCTTACGTCTTTTGAACTTGACTATGCCACAGGCCTCATCGAAAAGCCCTCTGCGCTCCTCCGGCTTGCCGTTGAGCACCGCCTCCACCTGGCCCTGGCCGATGATGGAATAGCCTTCCTTGCCTATACCCGTATCATAAAAAAGCTCCTGTACGTCCCTGAGCCTTACCTGCTGTCCGTTTATCATATATTCGGACTCCCCGGACCTATAGAGCCTTCTGGACACCGTGACCTCACTGTAATCAATGGGAAGGCTGTGATCAGCATTGTCCAGAGTGATGGCTACAAAGGCATAGCCCTGAGGCTTTCTTAGCTCCGTACCCGAAAAAATAACATCCTGCATGGATGCCCCACGAAGCTGCTTTACCTTCTGCTCACCCAGGACCCATCTGACCGCGTCGGCAACATTTGACTTGCCTGAGCCGTTTGGTCCCACTATGCCGGTTATGCCCTGGTCAAAGCGCAGTACTGTTTTATTTGCAAAGGATTTGAATCCCTGGATCTCTATACTCTTTAAATACATGGATCACTTTCCGATATGCAGCAGCCTTACAGCCTTGAATGCCGCATCCTGTTCAGCGGATTTTTTGGAATGTCCCTCACCTCTGGAGATCAGTCTGTCATCTATATAGACCTCAGAGCTGAATCTCTTCATATGATCGGGACTGTCCATATCCCTAGTCTCATATCTCAGCCTGGAGCCCTCAGACTTCTGAACATGCTCCTGGAGCATGCTCTTTGAATCATGAAGGAGGCTGAGCTCATCTATGTCATCTATGACGAACCTGTATATGAACTGCTTTGAGGCCTCATGTCCCCCATCTATGAAGATGGCACCTATGAGGGCCTCAAAGGCATCAGACAGTATGGAGGGCTTTTCGCGTCCTCCTGACCTTTCCTCACCCTTCCCAAGCAGCAGATATCTCCCAAGCCCAAGATCTCTTGCACATATAGCAAGAGCGGCCTCAAATACCAGAGAGGCCCGGAGCCTTGTCAGCTCCCCTTCCTCCGTCCTGGGATGAGACCGGTAAAGATAATCAGATATCACAGATTCTAGTATGGCATCCCCAAGGAATTCCAGGCGCTGGTTGGATTCGTACCGTTCCAGCCCCGATTCACTTGAATAAGAGGGATGAGTAAGTGCTTGCTTAAGTATGTCAGGGTCCTGAAAGCTGTAGCCTATGGCCCTTTCAAGCTCCAGGATCCTGTCATCGGTATGATCAGAGCGCATTTTTGATCTGCTCTGCTGCATCACCGACGGTAACTATCTTCTCAGCCTCTTCCTGAGGTATGGATATACCGAACTCATCCTCGATGCCCATGATGATCTGAGCTATATCGAGAGAATCAGCTCCCAGATCATCCACAAAGGTGCTCTCCATGCTGATCTCCTCAGCGTCGATATTGAGTACATCAGCGATGATTGCCTGCAGTTTTTCAAATTCCATGATCTTCTCCTGTATTTTATAAGATATTATTTGCGTATTGATTCTATATGATTATCTGCTATTTATCAACATCTTTTTGGAAAATAGCACTATCCTGCTGCAAGGCCTCCGAAAGTACGTCATTTATGCCGGCTCCAACGAAATCCGCACACTGAAGGATGCCGTTGGAGATCTCAGCCGCCTTGGCATTGCCGTGGCACTTGACCACAAGGCCCTTGAGCCCAAGCAGGGGCGCACCGCCATACTGTGAGGCATCAAAGGACTTGAGAGTCTCCTTGAGCTTGTCCTTTATGAGCAGGGCTCCTATCTTTGACTTCGTGTCAGAGGTGATGGCCGACTTGATAAGCTTGACCAGAGTGGACGCCGTGCCCTCATAGAGCTTGAGCATGGCATTGCCTGTCCAGGCATCCGTCACTATGACATCTGCAGCACCAGCAGGTATGTCCCTGCTCTCTATATACCCCTGGTAGTTGATGTCCTTCATGGACTCCATCATGGGCCTGACGGCCTTTATGAGGGCGTTGCCCTTTTCATCCTCAGAGCCGATGTTCACAAGCTTGACCACAGGCTCCTTTATGCCAAGGAGCTTCCTTGCGTAAATGTCTCCCATGCGGGCAAACTGGCAGAGCCACTCAGGCCTTGCATCCACATTTGCCCCGCAGTCCAGAAGAAGTGATATCCCTGAGGCAGTTGGTATGACAGTGGCAAGGGGCGTACGCAGAGCGCCCTTTATGCGCCCCAGCTTGAGCTGTCCCCCTGCAAGCACCGCACCTGACGATCCAGCCGACAAAAATGCGTCAGCCTCACCATTTTTAACCGCCATGAGTCCCTTTACTATGGAGGACTCCTTCTTTTTCTGTATGGCTGCTACAGGGTGCTCCTCCTGGGAGATGAACTCAGGGGCATCTACTATGACCAGTCTGTCTGAGACTTCTGCTCCCCGTTTCTGAAGCTCCTCCTTTATGACCCCTTCAGGTCCAAACATGAGTACCCTCACTTCCTCAGACTTCTTAAGTGCCAGCAGGGCACCATCTATATTTGAGCCTGGAGCGTTGTCTCCTCCAAGCACATCAAGAGCTATCGTGACCATGTTACCTCCTCTCTTTCCAACGGGCCCGCTGCATAAGCCAGCCTTCATGCCATGCAGCCGCCCCTTGATCGTTTGAGACTGATTTTAGCACAGGGCAGGCTTGATTATCAATCGTATTTATGATATAAAAATAAAAGTTGTGCCGCTGTGGCGGAATTGGCAGACGCACTTGACTCAAAATCAAGCGGGAAACCATGCCGGTTCGAGTCCGGCCAGCGGCAGGAAAATTTAAGCCCCGAGCCTTGAACGTCGGGGCTTTTCTTATCTGCAAGAGGAAGGACCGATGCGATGCACCGGCCCTTTTGTTGATATGATTAGAACTTTATAAAGTCAAAGTTCATTTATAAGTCTATATAACTCATTACAATAACCATCTTCAATAAAATAATGTTCTTTAAAGGCCTTCAATAATTCTACAATTTTGCATTTAAAGTGGAATTTATCTTTTATTTCTGAATGCTCCATTTCAAAGAAATCTTCAATTTCATTCAATATGCTGCAAGCTAGATCAACTTTGCCTGACAGCAATTTTATAAGGCTTCTGTGAAACAATCTTGAGATACGATAACTGTTACTATCATTTAAAACCAGTTTTTCAAATATCTTTTCATTTCTTATATAATCACACGCCTTGATATCCTGAAAATGGAAATATCCTCTATCAGGATCCTCCGTAATGCATTTTACACTTTCTATGATCTCAAGGTCCAGTGAAAGGCCGCCGCCATATATAACGATCAATATACCGCTTGGGCGTTCAGTCCTCCCTATATATAAGGGGTCGCATTCAAACCCATAAATATATTTTTTAACCAGCGCAGCATCATCCGTTTTCGCAGCAAGGTCCACATCTGAATATTTTGTAAAGTTACCTTTAAGAAAAGAGCCTGAAAGCCATATATCTATTTTATTATCCCGAGCAAATCTTTGTGAATATTCAATAAATTGCTGTTGGATCATATCTGCACCTTTTTATAGACTTTTTAATGGCATTACGTCTGTTTCTTGCAGCTTCTGACATATGAGCATACTGTTCCTCTGTCAGTTCAGGAGAATCTTCGTCATAAACTATCGGCATTTTGGAAGCAGCCTCAAGCTCCATTAACTGCTCATGTGTAGGCTTCTGTCCTTTAACTATCGTCTTTTTAATTATTGCCATAATAGATCCTCCTTTCCCTTTCATTTGCAAGTCTTGCTGAGATAAGTCTGATAGACGGATCCCTGCTGGTATATATGACAAACAATATTTTACCTACAGACCCAATAGTAATATATCTGTCCTCCTCAAGACTGTGAATAGCGTCATATATCTCTATCCTATCTTCATCATCAAAGACCAATGCTGCTGTTGAAAAACTTATTCCGTGCTTCTTGATATTTAGCTTTTCTTTTTCTTCATCCCACTAAACTCAAGTGTTTCCTGCTTTCCCATCTATACCTACTATACATATCTCATTCTTAATTAGTATAACTTAAAGTATTACTTTTAATCAATAATAGTATCGTATTTTGTCTGTACAAAATCCGTACAAATTGGCTGAAGCTGCCTGATCCCTCCTATTCTGATACGTTTAGAACATCTGTTCTGCTTCGAATCCGGCCAGTGGCAGGAAAAGAAAGGACCGATGCGATGCACCGGTCCTTTTGTTTACTATTATACTCAGATCACTCAGGCTATAGCCGTATATTCATAGCTATGCTCATACATGTACTCAGGCACACAATCAATAGTTTCATCGACCCATGCTACTCCCCAGCAATAAATATGGATCCAGTCAGGACTGTCTTTTAAAATGCTGCATGCTGTATCTTCCTTTACTGTCACCTCATCATAGACAGCCTTTGGAATAGTTATCTCACCATACATAGATCTAAGGATATCAAGCTCGCCAATATTGCATAGGACTATAAGAGGAGTTGAATTGACTATTACCTTACGCATCCTGAACCTCTGTCTGAAGATCATCTATCGACTCATACTTAAATATAGATACCCCATTAGCACCAAGATACTTAATAAAGTCTTCCTCTGACATTCCAGCTATTTGAGCGCAATATCCTATAGAGACACCGCTTTGTGTATAATATCCCAAAGCTACTGCTGCCCTTGCGAAAGCACTTGCCTGAGATTTATTCATTTTTGTATCATACATTACCTCTTCAGGTATATCTATGGCTATCTGGCACATACAGTTTCACCTCCAAAAGATGTAAGTATTATATCATACCAACCTTTATGTAGTATATCATTTTATAAAGCTTTATTATCGTAAAAATACAAACAAAATGGAGTGCTCCTCCATCATCAGTTAGTTGATGATTTTTCAACACTCCATTTTGTAAATATCCTTATTTAAAATGAAAACTGCTCATTCCAGGCTTTTGCCTATAAAGCGAGAAAGAAAATCCCTTGTCTCCTGTTTTTGTGGAGCTCCAAATATCTCCTCCGGCGTACCCTGTTCACATATCACGCCGTTGTTCATATATACGACCTTTTTGGATACGTCTCTTGCAAATGCCATTTCATGGGTCACCACCAGCATGGTCATGCCGTCTGACGCCAAAGCTCTCATGACATTGAGCACCTCTCCAACCATCTCGGGATCGAGGGCAGAAGTCGGCTCATCAAAAAGCAGGACCTCGGGATCCATGGCAAGAGCCCTTGCTATGGCCACTCTCTGTTTCTGTCCTCCGGATATCTGCCTGGGTCTGGCATTGATGTAGGGCGTCATGCCTACCTTCTCCAGATAATACAGTGCCCGCTCTCTGGCCACCTCCTTCTTTTTATGCAGGACCTTGATCTGACCCACCATGCAGTTTTCAAGCACGGTCATATTGTTAAAAAGATTGAAGGACTGAAATACCATGCCCACATGGGATCTGTACTCGGCAGCATTGACATTTGCTCCGGTCACAGATCTCCCATGATACAGTATCTCACCGCCTGTGGGGGTCTCAAGAAGATTGATGCAGCGCAGCAGCGTGGATTTTCCTGAGCCGGAAGCGCCTATTATGCTGGTCACATCGCCTGCATTGACAGTAAAATCGATGTCAGTCAGTACATCATGGGAGCCAAAGCTTTTTGACAGGTGTCTGACCTCAAGTATATGCTCACTCATAGACTCTCACCTCCCATATCTCCCTTATGATGTTTATCCTTTTTTACCTTTTCAAGCCTTCCATCCCTTTTACTGTATTCATCAAAGGGGGTGCCTTTATCAGGATGTGTATAAGTACCTGCACTCATGACCAGCTGGTCTTCCTGTACGAGCTCATAGCTTTCATCGCCATCCATACGCTTTTCAAGATACCTCAGTATGAATGATGCGATCAGCGTCATGCACAGATAGCCTATCATCTCTATGGCAGCTGACGGGAAGTACATATTGTTGACACCGGTTATATATCTGTGGAAGGCAAAGAACTCGGTAAAGCCTATTATGAACATCACAGAGGTATCCTTGAC
>CALWHG010000007.1 GCA_944380315.1 uncultured Lachnospiraceae bacterium | reverse complement strand
TCACAAAGCCTACCAGCTGGGCCATGCTTCAGGCAGAGATCAAGGCTGTGAAAGATGGCCAGTTCCTCTGCAAGACCCTGGTCATCGATACCATAGACTGGGCTGAGCAGATGTGCGTCCAGTCCATATGTGATAAGCATCAGAAGGTAGGTATCGAGGATTTCGGATACGGCAACGGGTATGTCTATGTAAAAGAGGAGTTCGGGCGTTTCCTCAACCTGCTGTCTGAGGTAGTGGAAAAAGGCATCAATGTAGTCCTTACCGCTCATGCACAGATGCGTAAGTTTGAACAGCCAGATGAGCTAGGAGCCTATGACCGTTGGGAGTTGAAGCTCGGGAAGAAGACCGGGTCTCAGACTTCCCCTCTCGTAAAAGAATGGTGCGATCTCCTGCTCTTCTGTAATTACAAGACCACGGTGGTCAATGTAGATGGACAGGGAGCCCAGAAAGGAAAGAATAAGGTCCAGGGCGGGAAGCGTGTCATGTACACTGCTCATCACAGTTGCTGGGACGCAAAGAACCGCTTCGGGCTTCCTGAGGAGCTGCCCATGGACTACGCAGAGATAGCACATATTTTTAACGAGGTGACGCCACTTTCAAAGGATATGCAGCCAGCTCCCAAGTCAGTCCCTGAACCTGCTCCGGAGATAAAGGAAACCAAAGGGCCTGATGTAAGTACTGTCATGAAGAATGAGGAATACGCTCCTCCAGCTCCGGAGCCTAAGGCACAGTCAGATCTAAAATCACAGCCAAAGGAGCCTGAGACGGAACCACCCGAGAAGCTTCCGAAAGTAAATGACGGATTCCAGATGTACTCATCGGATCCTGAACGGATACCGAAAGCCTTAAGAGACCTCATGGATGCCAACAATGTCTGTGAGTGGAACATCCAGGAAGTAGTCGGTGCCCGGGGATACTACCCCAAGGATGTCCTTATTCAGGATTATGATCCCGATTTCATCCAGGGAGTACTTATAGCAGCCTGGGAACAGGTATATGCAATGATAGTACAGGAAACAAATAAACAGAGCACACCATTTGATCAGGAGGATAAATAACATGGCAATGAATGATACCGGATACGAGCTTGACTGGAACGATGAGATATCCCAGGAGCAGGAATTTGAACTCCTGCCCGCAGGAACATATGACTTTACCGTGGAGAAGATGGAAAGGGGACGCTATGCAGGCTCTGAGAAGATGGCAGCCTGCAATATGGCGAACCTGACCTTAACAGTAAGAGATCCAGGGACAGGAACTTCCGGCACGATCTTCGATACCCTGTATCTCAGCTCAAAAGCTGAGTGGCGTCTTTCCCAGTTCTTCCTTTCCATTGGCCAGAAAAAGAAGGGAGAGCCACTTCGTCCAAACTGGAATGAAGTTCCTGGCTCTACTGGCAAGGTAGAGATAGAAGTCAACAAGTATACAGATAAGAACGGCAACCAGAAAGAAAACAACCGAGTGAAGAAATATCTTCCTTATGAGCCCAAGACCTACAAGGCAGGTGTTTTCTGATGATGGAGCTCAGGCCATATCAGGAACAAGCGAGGGTCGCAGTTGAAGATGCCTGGATCACAGGCATCAAACGGACCCTCCTTGTCCTTCCTACGGGATGTGGTAAGACCATAGTGTTTGCAAAGATCACCGAGGACATGGTACGTAAAGGCAACCGCGTACTCATCTTGGCGCATCGGGGTGAGCTTCTTGATCAGGCTGCTGACAAGATCAAAAAGGCCACGGGCCTGGGTTGCTCACTCGAAAAGGCAGAAAGCAGCTGCATAGGCCAGTGGTACCGGGTAACGGTAGGTTCAGTCCAGTCTCTTATGCGTGAGAGCAGGCTTCAGAGATTTCCCAGGGATTACTTCGGTACCATCATAGTGGATGAAGCCCATCACTGCATCTCTGACAGCTATCAGAGAGTGCTGCAGCATTTTGATGATGCCAATGTCCTTGGAGTCACTGCAACTCCTGACAGGGGAGACATGCGTAACCTCGGGGAATACTTTCAGAGCCTAGCCTATGAGTATACGCTGCCTAAGGCGATAAAAGAAGGTTACCTTTGTCCTATCAAGGCCCTTACCATACCACTTAAACTGGACATCTCCCATGTGACCATGCAATCAGGAGACTTCAAGGCCGGCGACATAGCCACGGCTCTTGATCCATACCTGGAGCAGATCGCTGATGAGATGCTCAAATACTGCATGGACCGCAAAACCGTGGTCTTCCTGCCTCTCATAGCTACATCAAAGAAGTTCACAGAGATCCTCTGCGCAAAAGGCTTCAGAGCGGCTGAGGTAAATGGAGAGAGTTCTGACAGGGCTGAGATCCTGGAAGCTTTTGACCGGGGTGATTACAACGTGCTCTGCAATTCCATGCTCCTGACTGAAGGTTGGGACTGCCCGTCGGTAGATTGCATCATTGTACTCAGGCCCACAAAGATCCGAAGCCTTTACAGTCAGATGGTAGGCCGTGGCACCAGACTCTCCCCTGAGACAGGCAAGGATCATCTCCTGCTCCTGGACTTCCTGTGGCATACAGAGCGGCATGAACTCTGCCACCCGGCACATCTCATATGTGAAAATGACGAAGTGGCCAGGAAGCTCACAGAGAATCTTGAAGCAGCTGCAGGCATGGAACCACAGGATCTAGAGGAGGCTGAACACAAAGCTTCAGAAGATGTAATAGCTGCCAGAGAGGAAGCCCTGGCAAAGAAGCTTGCAGAGATGAAGAGGAAGAAAAAGAAGCTCGTTGATCCGCTGCAGTTCGAGATGTCCATACAGGCTGAAGACCTTGCAAGCTATGTACCGGCTTTTGGCTGGGAAGCTGCACCGCCTTCAGGTGCCCAGATAAAAGCCCTGGAAAAGGCCGGCATCCTTCCGGATGAAGTAGGAAACGCAGGCAAGGCATCAAAGCTCCTTGAGAGGCTAGAACTCCGCAGGGAGGAGGGACTTACTACTCCTAAGCAGATCCGCTTCCTTGAGAGCCGCGGCTTTCAGCATGTGGGTACCTGGCAGTTCGACCAAGCAAGGAAGCTCATAGACCGCATAGCAGGGAACGGCTGGAGGCTGCCCCAGGGCATAAGACCACAGGAATATGTTCCGGAGGGATAATGATGAGAGAGAATTTAAAAGAAGCTCGCAAAAAAGCAGGCATGACCCAACAGCAGATGGCAGAGGCTTTAGGAATAAGCCTCAGATATTACAAACAAATAGAAGCTGGAGACAGAACTGGGGACTTCATTATCTGGGATACCTTGGAAGATATTACCGGGGTTCATCAAAGGATACTCCGTGAGCTTCCATCCACTCATAGCGACAAAGGAGATAATCCAGAGAAACGTCAAGTATATCCGCAATATTAACAAGAGTATCAATAGATGGTGAACGGTCATCACTTTCATACATTCGATATGTACGAAGCCCAATTTTTAATTGATCAGCCATATACTGAGCTGTTAGCTTTCTATCTTTTCTGATTGCATTTAATTGTTGACCAAATAACATAGGCTCCTCCACTTTACTATTGACAGTGAGCATATTGTACACTATACTATCAAAATCAAACAGTGAGCAATTTGTTCACTATAAAGGAGGACCTTATGACACTTAAAGAAATCGCATGTCAATTTGATGAGCTTTACATGCAGCTCTGGAAACTTGATGGAATGGCTATGGCTATCAATATCGCTATATGCGAGGGAGGGCTATCAGGGAACGCCTATGATGGAGCCTTATCTGCACTGTCGGATATGACATTTGATTCCAAAGAGAAAGCCAATAAACTCATAGCAGAACTTTTCACCATCGTAAAATCCGAGAAAGATGTTGCTTAATATGAATTATGACATAAAAGGATTATTAAACTACATACATCCCGCCGAACTCTCATATCAGGAATGGGTCAATGTAGGCATGGCCCTTAAACAGGAAGGCTATACAGCCTATGACTGGGACCAGTGGTCTCAGGATGACAGCAGGTATAAGAGAGGCGAGTGCTTCAAAAAATGGAGCAGCTTCAACGGAGCATCTGAGCCAGTGACCGGCGGGACCATAGTGGAATATGCGAAGAGAGGCGGATTCATACCACCCTCTTCTGACCCCGGGCATGAGCTCGGATGGGATGATGTTATCACCAAAGAAGAAGGCGTAGTGGTAGACGGGTGGATTGAAGACCGTGAAGTCGAGGAACCCTCGGATGCATCATGGAATCCGGTCCAGGAACTTGTTACATATCTTAGGACGCTCTTTCAGTCCACAGAAAATGTAGGCTATGTGACCAAGGTATACGAGAATGACGGCGAGCTCTCTCCTCAAAAGGGTAACTGGGATCTTACTGCAGGTGAGCTCATTGAGCGTATCGAGAAACATAATAATATTGCAGAGGTCATTGGAGATACAGACCCTCGGGCAGGGGCCTGGATCAGGTTTAATCCCCTGGATGGCCAGGGTATAAAGAATGACAATGTCACTGACTACAGATATGCCCTGGTAGAATCAGACAGCATACCAATAGAGAGGCAGAATGCCATCATAAGGCAGCTGGAGCTCCCGGTGGCCTGCCTGGTGTACTCTGGCGGAAAGTCAGTTCATGCCATAGTCCGCATAGAAGCTCCTGACCTTCCGGAATATAAGAGGCGGGTCGAGTATCTCTATAAGATCTGTGAGAAGAACGGCCTTAAGGTAGATACTCAGAATAAGAATCCTTCAAGGCTCTCCAGAATGCCTGGCGTTATCAGGAATGGTCATAAACAATTCCTCATGGATACCAACATAGGTAAGAAGTCCTGGGATGAATGGAAGGATTGGATCGAGGCTGTAAATGATGATCTCCCTGATCCGGAGTCCCTGGCGTCTGTCTGGGATGACATACCACCTTTGGCACCTTGCCTGATAGAGGGAGTGCTGCGTAAAGGCCACAAGATGCTTATCTCTGGGCCGTCAAAGGCAGGAAAGTCATTTGCCCTCATAGAGCTCTGCATAGCCATAGCCGAAGGATCCTCATGGTTTGGTATGAAATGTGCCCAGGGAAGAGTCCTCTACGTGAACCTTGAGCTTGACTCCGCTTCATGCCTTCACAGGTTCAAGGATGTATATGATGCCCTGGGGATAGCTGCATCGCACATTGACAACATAGATATATGGAACCTTAGGGGCAAAGCCGTACCCATGGATAAGCTGGCTCCTAAACTTATCAGGAGAGCAGAAAAGAAAAACTATACTGCCATAGTGATAGACCCTATATACAAGGTCATCACTGGAGATGAGAACAGCGCCGATCAGATGGCCCTCTTCTGCAATCAGTTCGATAAGATCTGCAATGAGCTAAAAGCAGCTACAATATATTGTCATCATCACAGTAAAGGAAGCCAGGGTCAGAAAAAGGCCATGGACCGAGCATCGGGCTCAGGAGTATTTGCTAGAGATCCGGATGCCCTCCTTGATCTTATCGAGCTTGAGATACCGGAAACATTACGGGCTAACGAGGAAGGAAAAGCCAGGATCAGAGGCATAGAAAAGGCTCTTTCTAAGTTCTGCCCGGGATGGCAGGCTGATGTCGGCCAGGATGACAGGCTCTCTCCTACTCAGATGACGAATTACGCCACAGGACGCCTCTCAGGGCCTCAGATAGAGGCAATGGATGGTTTTATCAAGGAAGAGATAAAACGCTCAAACAATCGCACAGCGTGGCGTATAGATGGCATCCTGAGAGAGTTCCCGAAGTTCGATCCTCTTAACATGTGGTTCGACTACCCTATTCACAGGATGGATGATGCAGGAGCACTTGCTGACATAGAGATCGATGATGGCTCTGTAATGCCCAGGAAGAGGTTCGCAAAGTCTCAGAAAAAGAAAGGCGAGGATACCCTGGATCTTTATCTCTCGACTCTGGATTTTCTTTTTGCTGACGGTGTTGAGGAGATAGACTACAAGGACCTTGCGGAGCAGATAGGTAAATCTCTGGATACAGTAAAGAAGGATCTGTCGGGTGAATACCGTACAAAGAACGGGAAAAAGAGATTTTATCCCAGGCACAGTAAAGCTCTCAGGGAGGAGGGATATGTCTATGATAATGGAAAAATCAGGCGGGAAAATGAGTCTGAGGACAACTCCGAGGACAAATGAAAATCCCTTTGTCCTTGAGTGTTTTAGAAGGAGTAAATCTCGAGGACAACGGAGAAAATTCCCTTTGTCCTCGAAGTTCAAAACCTGAGGACAATGGGAAAAATCCCTTTTGTCCTCGAAAAATCGGAAAAGTCGAGGACAATGGGAAATTTCCCTTTGCTGTGTCCCTGGGGACAAAAGCACAGCAAATATATACTACGTATATAGTACACTGCGTTGTCCTCACACTGATGTGTGTTACCCCTACGGGTGGAGGACAAGGGGCTTAAAGGTGGCCCCCTTGTTCCTCCCCATAACCCGTGAAGGGTACACACATGCAGACATCAAACGCGCGTGAGGAAAAGAAAAATGAATGATGAAAATATGATAGAGTTTTTCATACCCCTTAAAAGTCCTCCGACTGTTACTCATCAGGAGCATAAAGTCAGAGTATTTCATGGGAAGCCGGTCTTTTATGATCCTCCTGAGCTTAAGGCTGCAAAGCAGTTACTCATAGGTCACATCATGGATCACAGACCGAAAGAGCCCCTGCAGGGTCCTCTGAGGCTCACAACAAAGTGGATATGGAATGCAGATAAGGGTCATCAGGACGGAGAGCCAAAGATAACTAAGCCGGATACTGACAATATGATAAAGCTATTTAAGGACTGTATGACATTTTGCAGGTACTGGAAGGATGATGCTCAGGTATTTTCGGAGATCACAGAAAAGTTCTGGGGCATCCATCCAGGGATATATGTCAAGATAGAGGAGGTAGAGTGATGGATATCAAAAATACTTTTTTCACAGATCCGGAATATCGACTGATGCTTAGTGCATTAAGTCGGGAACGTAAAGTATGCGAGAGCCTGGATGTAGGCGCCTGTGGTGCTCCGGTACTTATGCAGGCCATAAGCAGCATAGAGAAAAAGATCCATGATCTGAACTATACTCGCAGCTGGATACCCTGTAAGGTCAAGATGCCAAAGAATGATGTCATAGTCCTGGTGACCTGCAGAGCGAAGAAAGGAACTCTCTCAGTGAACAGAGCATATTATGACGGAACTTCATGGCATGGCAGCGGATCCATGGCTGAGGTAGTAGCCTGGATGGCTCTTCCTGAGCCTTATGATGACGGAGGAGGCTTGAATGAAGAATGATCAAATGCCTTCAGAGCTGCTCTCCTCTTTTCTGGCTTTTATAGATCAGGTCTCTAAAGAGTACCGCTTAGCCTCAGACGAGGTCGGCAAGGAAGACAAGAAGGTCCAGGATTACATCCATATGATCGAATTTGCCCAGGATAAGGCAGAACGAAACAGGAATGCCACTGCTCTGCAGAGGAGCCGCAGGTACCGCCGGGAGCAAAAGGACAAGACCATTCTTTATGGTGAGATCGTGAAGTTCTTCGAGGATCCTTCCAACAGGAGGTGCCTGAATAACCTCAAGCAGCTCCTGGGCAGGCAACGGAAGGAAGAGGAATATCTTAAGAGTGACAGGATCTATCACAAAAGAGCTGTCGAAGATTGATCGGGGGGGGTGAACCGTGAACAAGGAAATATTAAATCAATATGTCAGTCTGAGGAAAGAGATAGCCGATGAGCAGCGTCGGATAGATCAGATGGAGCGTCAGATCAGGTCTATGACACCTAAGGCTCAGCAGATAGCCGATAAGGTCTCTTGTGGGAAGCGTGGCAAGAAACCTCTCGGCAATGTGACTATAAGAGGTATCGGCGATCAGACTGCCATAAACCGTAAACGGGCTGCCCTACGTGGCCGTAAGGCAAAGCAGGAGCTTCGGCTCGCAAAGTTGGAGACCATGGTCTGCGATATAGAGGATTTTATCGATCAGATAGAAGACAGTGAGATACGCAGGATCATGAAGTACTTTTACATCGACGGTCTATCCTGGGCCCAGACGGCGGATGCAATGGGTGAGGGATATACTCCGGATGGCTGCAGGAAACGTTTAAAACGGATCCTTGTCAAGTAAAAGTGTCCGTTTTGTCCGTTTTCCGACTTTGTTAATTTTATAACCCTTATTTTATGCGGGTTTCAAAATGCAAAGTGTCCGTTCGCGTCCGGGGTAGGCATGCTATAATGTCTAAAATGACAAAAGTATATCGCAAGACACACGGCTGCCAAACACTATATTTCTCCATTTCGAGGGGCGCCATCAGGGCGCTCCTCTCTTTTTGCATAACGACGATATCAAGGAGGTGAAACCTTGCCGAAAGCTAAGAACGCAAAGGCAGATGAAGCCTTGGCGCTCTATCAGCAGGGCTTCAAACTCGTTGAGATAGCAAAGAAGCTTGAGCTTCCCGAAGGGACTGTTCGCAGATGGAAGTCCACATATAAATGGAGCGAACGAGAAAGCGAACGTTCGGAAAAAGCGAACGTTCGGAAAAGAGGCGGGCAACCTGGAAATCATAATGCTACCGGGCCTCCGGGAAACCAACACGCCCTTAAGCATGGCCTTTTCTCCCGCTACCTTCCTCAGGAAACATTAGAGATCATGCAGATAACCGAAGACTCTGATCCGATAGATCTGCTATGGATGCAGATCCAGATCGCTTTTGCTGCTATCCTCAGAGCTCAGAGGATCTCTTATGTTAAAGACCACAAAGATAAGACTATAGAGAAGGTCGAAGAAAAGGATGGAAATGTAACAGGGCAGCGCTGGGAAGTACAGCATGCCTGGGATAAACAGGCAGCGTTTATGACCGCCCAAGCAAGAGCCCAGTCTGAATTGAGAGGGCTTATTAAACAGTATGAAGCACTCCTGGAAGCCAGGGGAAAGGCCGATCATCCTGAATGGGCTGCTCGGCTAGAAAAGATCAAGGCTGAAACAGCCAGGCTGCAGAAGGCTGATACTGATTCATGTGACGATGGAGTGACTATCATAAATGACGTCGGAAGTTAAGATATCAGACATCATAATACCAAAGTACTATCCTGTCTTTAATGACAGGAAGATCCGGCACATCATCCTGACTTCAGGGCGTGCTGGTACCAAATCATCATACGCTGGTATCCGTTCAGTCTATCAGATCGTCAGTGATTCATCCGGATCAGTCGTAGTGCTTAGGAAACGTCATAATAAGCTGCGCAAGACTGTTTACAAGGAAATGCTCAGGGCCATAAGTCGACTTAAAATCAATAAGTCGGCTTTTTGCATCACCAAATCTCCCATGGAGATCAGGTATAAAAAGTCAGGAGCTACTATATACTTTTCCGGTTCCGATGGCATAGATGATACCAAGGGAATAATTGATGAGGATAAGCCTATCAAGCTGGTGGTCCTCGATGAGCTCACAGAGTTCTTTGAGGATGGCGAGGGTGAGGATGAGCTTCAGAATATAGAGGCTACTTTCGTAAGAGGCAATACCGGTGGTTTCCAGATGCTTTATCTTTACAACCCACCTAAGAACCCGAATGCACCCATCAATGAATGGTGCCGCAGGATGGAGAGGCGTCCTGACTGTGTGCATATACACACTACCTATCAGGATGTACCTCCTCAGTGGCTTGGTCCTGATCTGATCGAATCTGCAAAGATACTGGCTAAGGTAGATCCTCGACGTTATCGATGGGTTTGGCTTGGTGAAGCTATAGGCGTGGACGAAGCTATCTACTACATGTTTTCCAAGAGTCATCACGTCGACACGCCTCAGCAGGCTCACTTCAATGTCATTGCTATCGGCGGAGATTATGGTCAACAGAATGCCACTACCTTTGAGGCTTTTGGTATAGATTGGTATAATCAGCTCTTTCAGGGACTGGATGAGTATTATCATAGCGGACGTGAATCCGGAACTCAAAGGAGTCCGTCACAATACGCAGAAGATTTGATTGAGTTTATTGGAGGTCTTTCTGAAACCTATGGCTGTAATTACTTTTATGTATTCCTCGATCCGTCTGCTGCTGGATTGGCGGAGGAAGTCCGTCGGCAGTTACGATCCTGCAAATACCAGGTAGTACTTCGAGATGCAGAAAATGATGTGGCGGTCGGGATAAGCCGTGTACAGCGTTTGTTGATATACGATGTGTTACATGTTAATTATTCCCAAGAACACGCAATTGAAGAATTTGGGATCTACGAATACGATAAAAAGAGCATAGAACACGGGAAAGAGATCCCAGTAAAAATAAACGATCACTGTATGGATGCTATCCGTTATGTAGTTATGGGGATGTGGTCCAGGATAAAGCGTTTCCTGCCTTTGGCGGAACGAAAGGATCCCGATTATAAGGGCAAATTGTACGAGGAGGATGATCCTGACGAAGATGAATATCAATAAATACCTTACAAAAAAGGGCTATGATACTATAGATTCTTCATTTTACCGCCAGATAGACATATGGCATAGCTGGTATGTATCCAATGTCAGACGTTTTCATCGTTATCGAGTTTTTCGCGGCACTGGCGGCTACGTATGGTGCAAACGCCGTAGCTTGGGAATGGGCAAAAAAGTCTGTGAGGACATTGCTGACCTTCTTCTTAATGAGAAAGTCAAGATAACAATATCTGATGAAGCCACAGGAAGATTTGTATCTGATGTGCTTGAAAGCAATAATTTTTCTCTGCTTGGTAACGAGTATCAGGAAAGGAAAGCATATTGTGGGACTGTAGCCTATGTTCCCTATATCAAGAACTTTCAGATAAATACTGACGGATATCCTTCAGGGGGAGGCAGCATCAGGATCAACTACGTGACGGCTGAGAACATTTTTCCTCTCAGTTGGGAAAATGGAATCATAAATGAGGTCGCATTTGTTTTCTGGACTACTTGTAAGAATGTGAAATATGCCAGATTGGAATTTCACAGATTAAATCCGGATGGCACATACTTTATTGAAAACACCATCCTCAGAGTAAACAAATCTTCCGTTGAGGAGGAGATCCCCTCGAGTGAGTGGTCTAAGATACGGCCTTTCAAAGATCTTGCTCCCCGTGTGGAGACAGGGTCTCCTGTCCCGCAGTTTGTCATAGATAAACTGAACATAGTGAACAATGTCGATGAAGATAAAAGTAACCCTATGGGGATAGCGCTTTTTTCAAATGCCATTGACATACTACAAAGTATAGACATCAAATATGACTCTTATAGCAATGAATTCGACCTTGGTCGGAAACGTATATTTGTGGCGCCTGAGATGCTGACTGCAGAAAACGGAAATCCGATATTTGATCCGGATGACTCAGTTTTCTACCAGCTTCCTGAGGATTACAGCAGGCAGTTTGATAAGGAGCCTATCAAAGAGTCTAACATGGATCTCCGAGTAGATGAGCATAGCAAAGCTATCAATGATGAACTTAATTACCTGTCATTTAGGCTCGGCTTCGGCACCAATAGATATAGGTTCGATAAAGGCAGCCTTACTACTGCCACTCAGGTGATTTCAGAGAATTCCGATATGTTCAGGACTCTGAAAAAACATGAGATAGTTTTGGATGCTGTACTTAAAAACCTTGTGAGAATAATCATCAGACTCGGGAATGTCATTGGAAATAATCTCAAAGAAGATTGCGACATTACCATAGATTTTGATGACTCGATCATAGAAGATACTGATGCTGAGCGTAAAAGTGATCGTCAGGAAGTTGCCATGGGAGTCATGAGTCGCGAGGAATACAGAGCCAAGTGGTATGGGGAAACAATTGAACAGGCTAAAGGGAAGCTTCCTGAGCAGACCAGTGAGGTGATCATGTAGTGGATAGATCCTACACCAGTAAACTTGCGGTTGGAGTTGAAGAGAAATACAGGCAGCTTGAAAACCGCATCATGGAAGATGTTGTCAGAAGGATCAAGAAGTCTCGAAATATTACATCCACAGCCGACTGGCAGCTTAATCGTTTTATGGTCCTTGGCAACAGTACTGCTGATGTTGAAAAGATCATCCTTGATACCCTGGGCGATTACCCGGACACTTTCGAACTATATGATGAGGTAATCGAAAAGGAGTATACCAGGTCAAAGGAGCTTTATGAAAAGGTCAATCAGGAATTTATACCATATGAACAGAACCCTGAACTGCAGCAACTTACTGAAGCGCTGATCAATCAGTCAAATGAGGAGCTCTTTAATATCTCAAAATCTTTGGGATTCAAAGTAAAGTCAGGGGACGGATCACTGGTCTTCTCTCCTATCTCCGAATATTATAACCAATACTTAGACAACGCCATTGCTGAGATAGCTTCAGGTGCTTTTGATTATAATTCGGTGATACGCAGAGTCGTGTCTCAGATGACAAACAGTGGACTTCGTACCGTTGATTATGCTTCAGGCCATACTAACCGCTGCGATGTAGCCGCCAGGCGAGCTATACTGACAGGACTGTCTCAGCTCACCAGTCAAGTATCCGATGCGAATGGTCAGATGCTGGGCACTGAGTATTATGAGGTAGACTGGCATATGGGCGCCAGGCCATCCCATCAGCCCTGGCAAGGGAAAGTATGGAGCAAACAACAGCTCGTAGATGTATGTGGCTTAGGTACAGGGCCCGGCCTGCTTGGCTGGAACTGTTATCACACATACTACCCTTTTATTAAGGGCATATCCGAAAGAAATTATACTGATAAATGGCTTGCAGAGCAAAATCGAAAAGAAAACATGCGTACCGAATGGAATGGCAAGGGCTATACTGTATATGAGGCAACTCAAAAACAGAGGCAGATGGAAACCGCCATGCGAGCCCAGCGTCAGAAAGTCAGGCTGCTGCAGGAGGCAGATGCTGATCCGGATGATGTTACCATAGAAAAATGCAAGTATCAGTATAAGATCGATGAGTATAAGGCGTTTTCAAAGCATATGGGCCTTCAGACTCAGATGGAACGAGTCTATTATGACCTTGAAGGACGCATCGCTCCCAGTAAAGCAACTTATCAGAAATGGTTAAGTGGTACCCTCGGAAAAACCAATTCCAAAACCTTGCCAAGAGCTCTTCGCTTTATGTATAATGGCGATACGGGATTTATACCTAAAGGTGCCGAGATCACCAATGCTAAGGTGATAGCTGGAAAAGGATCTAAGGTAGAATTTCGTAAAGCTTCTGAATGTGCTGATAATTTTGGAGGCACACCTTCTGAATGGAGCAAGTGTGTAGGCAAGATCACAAGTGATAAATACATCTTTGATATTCACTGGGTTCAAAGATCAAATGAAAAGATGTATGAAACCAAGATAAAAGCAGTGAGGGAAAGAAAGTGAAGGCTCGATATGTAGGACCGACGTTTTATCCTGTGACGGGTGGTCTAACGAATGGCAAAATATATGAGATCATCGGTGAAGAATGCGGTTTTTATCGTGTAATAGACGATGAAGGCGAGGATTACCTTTATTCTAAAACAGATCCAGGGCCTCTAGATGGAAGCACTGGTACAGGGAAATGGGAAATGATTGAAGAATGAAACCACTCTCTTATGAGAGTGGTCTTTTTGTGCGTATGATCAATGTTAAAGTCAGGAATAATCAAATATCATTGACTGGCCATGCAGGGATAGCCCCTGCAGGCTCTGACGTGGCCTGTGCAGGCGTTTCGGCTCTCACCCTTACACTTGTCAGGGGGCTTCAGGAAATCGCCTGTATGGAGCTCACAGGAAGTCAGACAAAGGGGAACATGGTCATTGAATGGCAGCATATGAATGAAATAGGCAGGGCTCTTATAGATACCTGGTTCCTTGGTATATGTGAGATCAGCCAACATTATGGCTGCATAAGATATGTTTAAGTTGGCACCCGGCAGGGTGCTTTTATTATGCCCAAAACGTGAAGGCTTAAAAAGCTCGGGTGCCCGTCGGGGTAATAATACGGAGGTAAAGTATGAGGAAATACTATTTCGATCTACAGCTTTTTGCTGATGAGCCCGGTGGCGAACCAGTGGGCGGTAGTGAGAAAAAAGGTGGCAACGGCGGCCATGGAGGAAATGCCGGGTACACATATGAGCAGTTAGAGGAGATAGCATCTTCCAGGGCTGAACGTGCAAGCAGATCTGCTCTGGCAGATTTCTTCCGTAAGCAGGGGATGGATGAGGATGAGATCACTACTGCCATAAATGACTATAAGCTTAAGAAACAACAGAGTCAGCCTGATATAGCTAGGATCACAAAGGAACGTGATGAGGCCCTGGAAAAGCTTAAGGAAAGAGACAACATGGATCTTCTGCTCAAAAAAGGAGTGAAGTCCAATGATCTCGATTATGTAGCTTTTAAAGTCAAGAGTCTCGTAGATGATAAGACCTCTTTTGAAAAAGCTGCAGAAAAATGGCTTAAAGAAAATCCAAAGTTCACAGGAGCAGGATACCGGGTAGTTAATTCTTCTGTATCAGGCAATGATCAGGACGCTGACCGCGGTAATGGAGATATCAATTCCAGGATCCGTGCGGCAGCCAGAAGATAAGGAGGAAATAATGTTGTATTTAGTATTTGATCTACAGCTTTTTGCTGATGATGCGCAGATCATAGACAGGACAGGGGCTGAGTCTCTTATCCCTGAAGAAAATGCAAGGGAGATAATCCAGGGAGCTATAGCAGCTTCAGCTGTATTGTCTCGGGGACGCAAGCTTCCTAATATGTCAAGTAAGACATACAGAATGCCTGTCCTTGATATGCTGCCCATAGCATACTTTGTAAACGGTGACAATGGGGATAAAAAGACCACTAAGCAGGCCTGGGACAAAAAGATCATAACGGCTGAAGAGATAGCTGTTATCGTTCCTATTCCCGAGTCTGTTCTTGATGACTCAGATTACGACATCTGGGGTGAGGTACGGCCCAGAGTCCAGGAAGCATTTGGCAAAGTCATCGACGGTGCCATCCTGTTCGATGTAAACAAGCCTACCTCATGGAGAAATGGCATAGTATCTACCGCTACTTCCGCAAATTCAGTGGTGACTATTACAGGTGATCTTTATGCTGATATCATGGGCGAAAACGGAGTGATCGCCAAAGTAGAAGGCAGTGGATACTTTGTTAATGGTCACATGGCTGATATTTCCATGAGAGCAAAGCTTCGTGGACTCAGAGATGATGTAGGTCAGCCCATATTCAAGTCTGATATGCAGAATGGTACTACCTACTCCCTTGATGGCTCTCCCATGAACTTCCCCAACAACGGAGCCTGGGACAAATCCAAGGCTCTTATGATATCAGGTGATTTCAATCAGCTGGTATATTCTATACGTCAGGATATAACCTTCAAGCTTTTCACGGAAGGCGTAGTTCAGAATACTGATGGTAGCATAGCTTATAACCTGATGCAGAACGATATGGTAGCTCTCAGAGCAGTCATGAGGCTTGGCTGGGAGATTCCTAATCCCATCAATGCCCTTCAGCCTTCAAAGACTAATCGCTGCCCGTTTGCAGTGCTCAAAGCTGCAGCATAAGGAGGTGTCACTATGACCATAGTTCAGGCTTTAAAGAATCTCGCCGTTGCCATGGCAGGCAGCGGCGAGCCTGAAGATATCACTGAAAATCAGATCGCCGATGTAATCCAGTATATGGCTGACAACTGGGAAGGTGGGGGAGGTTCATACGTCCTTCCCGCTGCTGACGCTGACTCTCTTGGAGGAGTGAAGCTCGGTACTGCAGTTCCAGACGTTTCCACCTCAGATGGAACTGCAGCTGGGGCGGCATATGATCAGACCGTAGCTCAGAGTACAGTCACATTGGCAAATGCCAATAAAGCAGCTATCAATGCACTTCTCTCCTCTCTCAGGGCTTCCGGCGTTTTAGCTTCATCTTAAGGAGGTGATCCGGATGTATGTTGATTATAGATTCTATAGTGATGTATATCATGGGACATTGGATCAGAACAGCTTCAATAAGTATGAACCAAGAGCAGAAGCATACATCCGGTATTATCTTTCATTTAAGGCTTCTGTCCTTGATGACACAGCAAATAAGATCTCTGGGCTGCAGCTTGCCATATGTGCTGCCATTGATGCTGTAGCTTATCAGCTTATTCAAAAGGATTCAAGGATGGTCAGTGGAGGATCAGGAGCTGCTATAAAAAGCGAAACAAATGATGGGTATGCAGTAACTTATGCCATAGAACAAGTAGATGGAGAAACGGAAGACTCTTTTCTTCGCAAAAAGGTATATGATGCTGCCTATATGTATCTGCTTTCCACTGGTCTTCTAAACAGAAAGGTGGGATGCTGCTATGACTACAAATGCGGATGTGACTATTTATAATTCCTATGTAGATCCAGTTACGCGTCTTGAACGCTACCATAGGACTGTAATCAAAGGAGTATGGTTTTATGTTGATAACAAGGTGTCCATTGATTCTGATGGACTCAATGCCGCTGATGTTTTTAAGGTCCGTATCCCAGCCAATGCCGATACTGGTGGAGCGACGTTTGTCTCTCCCTGGGAATATACCGGGAAAGAAGGAACTTGGACGATACAGGCTGATGACCATGTCGCAAAAGGAATCCTTGATCAGGATATTGAGAGGCCTTCAGATCTGAAAAAATGGAAAGTGCAGGCATTCCGGATCAACTCATGGAGTGATAATCGTTTTGGTGGACTGCCTCATTGGCGGATAGGAGGTGCTTGATGGCTCAAGGAAAACGAGTGTTCCAGATATCTACTCCAAGAGGGACTCTATATCAACAGAAGTCCGGTTCAGGGAAAATATCCGCTAAGCTTGAATGGAATCCCGGTTTTGGGCCTCAGATCTCTCAGGGATTCGGCAAGGCTCAGGAATTTGTTGACTCTGAATGCCTTAGATACTGTGATCCTCTCACCCCTCGAAGGACTGGGTATCTTATAAAGTCCGGACAGCTTGGTACTGTCATAGGTAGCGGAGAACTTAATTATCTCGCTCCCTATGCCCGTAGACAGTACTATGAAAATGCCGGTAAAAGTGGCGGTAATAGAGGAAAGCTTTGGTTTGAACGTATGAAGGCTTCCAAGAAAGAAATTATCAGGAAAGGGGCTGCAATATATGTCAGATCTCAATAACTCGATCATAGGAGCTCTTCGAGATTACTTCCTGAAGTGTCCATATCTAAAGGATGGTAAATTTGGAGTTGATTTTCTCCCTAATGACCCTTCATACAGCCTGGACCCGCTTCCGTCTGACCCGGTATACCGCCGATATGTTGATGGAGGAAAGATATATCAGCTTGAGTATGCTTTTACTTCCAAGGCAGCTTATGACGGTGACACTAGGACTATGATAGATAATTCATTTTTCTATCAACGTTTATCTGAATGGGTGGAGCAACAGGCCGATGCTGGAGATCTTCCTAAGCTTGAAGGGTACATAGCTATCGGAAATACAGTAACAAGCAGTGGATATCTATTTGACGCAGACTCTGACCTGGCAAAATATCAGGTTCAACTGCGTCTTTTATATGAATAGGAGAAAAAAAATGGCAACAAACACAGATAATATGAAAGATGCAAAGCTGATCTCGAGATCTAAGAGAGTTTCATTCATGAATGTCGAGAACGCTGAGACTCCCAAATTCGTCAGGATGCAGGGATTTACATCTATGTCAGAAAGTAAATCTCCGACTGAGTATTCCAGAAAATATGTAGACGAAGACACTGAACGGTCTGATGTAACAGGATATGCTACACAGATAGCTTATAGTTTTGATCGACACAGTCCATTCATAGTTCATGAAAAGATCGCAGAGATCACGGATAAGGAATTCAAAGGGTCTGAGACCCACATAGACATCCTTACAGTCGATCTCTTTGCTGACGCAGAAACTTCAGGGGAAAAGATCGCCAGGAAACGCACCTATGCAGTTATACCTGACACCACCGGCGATGGAACGGATGCACTGATCTACTCAGGAAATTTCCGTGCAGTCGGTGATCCAGTTGAAGGAACTGCTACGTCTGCAGATAACTGGCAGACAGCGACATTCAAAGATCCTACAGTTCAGTCATAATTTGAAAGAAAGAGGTAGAGCCTATGAGCCGGAAATGGGAATACAACGGAATAACTTTAGAAGTCGATCTTCAGGATGCAGATTTTGCGGAAAGATATGAAAAAGCTTTTAAACAGCTTGCAGAGGAGGAAAAGATAGTCCCTCGCACTGGTGAGCTTGCCAATACCATTCGTCAGTACTGTAAAATGTTCTTCAATCTCTTCGACAACATCTATGGACCTGGTACCAGTGAGAAATTGTTCGGCGGGAAAATGAACAGTGGATTGGTAGAGGAAGCTTATGCAGCATTCATTGATGCATCAAATGAAGATGTCAAAGAAGGAAGTGCAAAAAGGAACTCCTTTACTTCAAAATATGCTCCGTCTTCAAACAGAGAGCAGCGAAGATATTCGCAAAGTAAACATCACAGGAAAAGGAATAAATGGTCATGATGAACTTTTTTTTGAGCCTTTTCCATATGCTGTGAACCTGAATGGAATCAATGTGCCTGTGATAACAGACTTTCGTGAGTGGATCAGGTTTTATGATATGCTACACAGCCAGGATATCACAGACATTGAAAAAGCCTCCTGTATCAGGGCATATTATATGCAGGAAATCGATTCAAAAGATATCAACGAATTCCTTCCCCCTCTGATAGACTTTTTCTGTATGAAGAAAGCTTATGCTCAGGATGGTGATATCGCTGATGGTGAAGATGAAGAGATCCCTGATCCATCGCAAAAGAAGGCATTGTATGACTTTAAGATAGATTCCCGATTTATAATTTCCGGCTTCCTTCAGGATTATAATATCGATCTTCTTAAGATCAAGTATCTTCATTGGTGGCATTTTCGTATATTACTAGATGGATTGTCTTCGGGTACCGAATTCAAGCAACGAGTAATGTATCGAAATGCTAATCCTGCTGAGATAAAGGACAAGAAGGAACGAGAACGAATCATCAAGATACAGAGGGCTATAGCAATACCTCAGCCCCCGCCTTCAGACTTTGAAACAGGTGATATGTTTTGGTAAAGAAAAAAATATTGATGCCTTCACTAAAACGAGAATGGGTCCGTTGCCCATATTGTAATGAGAAGGCGATGCTTTATGACAATAACGCCGTTGCAAGAGGCGTTTTTTTTAAGTGCAAAAAATGCAGAAGGGAATTTGAAATAGTGATTTAAACATCTGTGAGCCTTAGAGCCGTGTTTATCCACAAGGAGGGATATTCATGGCTCAATATGATGGCACCCTTCGTTTTGATACAAAGATCGATAGCGAAGGATTTTCAAGCGGTGTAGGTAAGCTTGGAAGCATAGCAAAAAGCGGTCTTGCTGTTGTCGGCGTTTCAATAGCCGGCATTACTACAGGATTTGCAGCTATGTCAAAAGCTGCATTAAGTTCAGTTGCAGACCTTGAGCAGAACATTGGCGGTATCGAGACCTTATTTAAAGGTAGTGCACAGACCGTCATTGAAAATGCAAATAATGCATATAAGACTGCAGGACTATCTGCAAATGAATACATGCAGAATGTCACAAGCTTTTCTGCATCACTGCTCCAGTCTGTTTCCGGTGATACTGAGGAAGCTGCAAAGATCGCAGACATGGCCATGGTGGACATGTCTGATAATGCAAATAAGATGGGCACCTCAATGGAGCTCATCCAGAATGCATACCAGGGCTTTGCTAAACAGAATTATACCATGCTTGATAACCTCAAGCTTGGATATGGTGGAACAAAAGAGGAGATGCAGCGTCTCCTCGCAGATGCTGAAAAGATCTCGGGCGTCGAGTATGACATATCAAATCTCAATGACGTCTATGAAGCGATCCATGTTATCCAGGGTGAACTTGGCATTACAGGCACCACAGCTCTGGAAGCGGCCACCACCATATCAGGTTCGATGGCTTCAGCAAAGGCTGCCTTTGATAACTTCCTGAACGGTCAGGGAACAGCTGAAGAACTCACAGAATCGATCGTCACAGCAGCTGACAATATTATCTCAAATATATCTGAGATAGTACCTCGACTTGCTGAGACTGTTCCGGTCTTACTGCAGGGGCTTGCTGAGGCTGGTTTATCCATAATAAGTGAGCTCGCTCAGAGTATAGTTGGAGCTGCAGGGCAATTAACCGCATCTGGCCAAAGTTCGATTGCGGAATTTATCAATGGTCTACTCCAAAAACTGCCTGATGTAATAGCCTCAGGAGGCCAAATACTCAATAGCCTTGTTTCGCATCTATTAACTGGTCTCCCGCAGCTTTTACAGTCCGGCATTCAGCTGATCGGACAATTGGCTCAGGGATTGCTTAACAATCTCCCTGCAGTTTTATCGGCTATAGGATCTGTGATCGTCCAATTATTGGCAACTATCGCATCGCACCTGCCTGATCTTCTTCAAAAAGGAATAGAGCTTGTCGGCCAGATGGCTGCAGGACTTATACAGGCAATACCGGACATCCTTAAATCCGCAGGTGAGCTTGTAAGCTCAATAATGGAAGAGATCGGCGAAACCGACTGGCTGGGACTTGGTGCCGATATAATCGCGGGTATTGCTAAAGGTATCGCAAATGCCGCCGGTACGATCCTCGATGCCATAGGCGATGTGGTTGGAGGAGCTCTTGATTGGGCAAAAGATCTACTGGGAATAGAAAGTCCTTCAAAGGTCTTCAGGGATGCCGTAGGAAAATATATCCCCCTTGGTATGGCAAAGGGAATTGATGACTATAGTAATTATCCATCAAAGAGCTCTGCAGAAATGGCAAAGAAGGCTATAGCATCTGCTAAGCAGGCAACTTATCTGAACGGTACGACCTCTCTCCCCGCAGAAGTCGCTGGCAATGAAGGGCAAAAGCCGAATGATCCAATAGATTATCGTCGTATCGGTCAGGAAATGCGAGATGCTCTTGATGGAACACAGGTAAGCATGGACGGTCAAAAGGTCGGCAGCATAGTCACAGAACCAGTAAACAATGGACTTGGCGATCAAGGGCGCATGGAAGAAAGGGACATAGTATGACTCCTCTTGGCATAACATTTGATGATGAGATACATACTTACAATGACTGGGGCCTTAGGATAAAATCAGTATCCTTTAAGGCCCCGAAGGTCAAGGAAAACCGATATGATATCCCTGGAGCAAATGGGTATCTAGATATGACTGACTATTTTGGTACGCACTATGAAAACCGTACTATCACTATCCAGTGCGATATTGAAGACAAAGGTTATGATAACTGGTCAGCCATTAAAAGTGATATCAGTAATTATCTTCATGGCAAAAAGAGGAAAATTGTCCTTGACTGGGACAGCGGCTATTATTATGAAGGCCGTGGCAGTGTAGAATCAGAAAAGGATAACAGAATATATTCGGGGATCACACTGGAATTTGACTGTGATCCTTACAAATATGAGATCACTTCAAGTGCCAATGATTGGTTATGGGATCCTTTTGACCTTGATAATGGAGTGATACGTGAATATGCAAACCTTTTGGTAGATGGCTCTCTCTCACTTACGGTTATTGGTTCGCCCATGTCAACAGTACCGGAAATAAGTTCTGATTCTTCCATGACACTTCAGTATGAGGGAGAAACTTATCTTATAGAACCTGGAATGAATTATTACCCTGATATAGAGATAACCAGCGGAGAACATACCATGATCTTTACCGGAAATGGTACTGTATCAGTTATCTATCGTGGAGGCAGTCTCTGATGTATGAGATCAAAAACATTATAAATGGAAAATCTTATACGTTACATAATCAGAAAGCCGGAAAATTAAAGCTTATAGATCCACGGCTCTCTCTTTCCCTTAACAAGACTGGCTCCTTGACTTTTAAGGTCACTCCTCTTCATCCTTATTATGACACTCTCAAGAAACTTAACTCAGTCATAGAATTATATGAGGATAAGGAGCTCATATATGAAGGGCGCATACTTACCGATGAAAAGGATTTTTACAACGTGAAATCCATCGGATGTGAAGGAAGTCTCTCGTATCTCATAGATAGTATACAGAGACCTTTTTCCATGAGTGGTAATATAAAGTCTTTCCTTACAAGCATGATAGATGCTCATAACAGCCAGGTCGAGGCTCGGAAGCGTTTTGAGCTTGGGGTTATCAATGTCGCTGATGAAAACAATGAACTTGTAAGGACCAGCACTACTCTTGACACAACATGGAATACCTTAAAGAAATTCCTTCTAGATGTCCATGGCGGATATTTATGGGTCCAGTATAACAATGGCAAAAAGATCCTTAATTATACATATGATCTCGGAGGATATAATGAACAAAACATAAGATTCGGAGTCAATCTACTTGATCTTACACAGTATCAGGATGCAACCAATATCATAACGTGCCTTATCCCTTACGGAGCTGATTACAAATATGAGGATGATCTTGGAGAAACCCAGGAAGCTACCACTGATATAACCAGCGTAAACAATGGAAAGGACTATATAGAGGCTGATCCGGATATCATAGCTGAACATGGATATATATGGGGCACATACAAATGGGAGGATATCTCAGATCCATCCAGATTACTACAGGTCGCTAAGCAATATCTTGCAGAGGCTTCCGGGATACCTGATTCTTTTACCGTAAAGGCCCTTGACCTTGCCAATGCAGGAACAGATATACGGAGATTTAAGCTTGGTAGGTATACGGAATGCATAAGTAAGCCCCACGGGATAAACAAAGATCTTCTGCTTTCCAAACTGGATATATACCTCGATGATCCTTCAAAAGGGTCCATAAGCCTTGGTAATACAACTACCTCATTTACAGGGTCTACGGTAAATAAGCAGGTCACTATGAGCAAAGACCTTCAGGATGCATCGGATGAGCTTTTTGCCACTATGGTACAAAAGATAGCTAACGCCACAAGCCTTATTACGGGAGGCTTTGGAGGGTATGTAGTTTTAGATAACATCAACCCTGAGACCGGAGAAAAGATGCATCCCTGGCGTATCCTAATCATGAATACGCCTGACAAAGCTACTGCTACCAATGTCATACAGATAAATCAGAATGGCATAGGCTTCAGCACCACAGGTATCAATGGTCCATATAGGAACGCCTGGACCATAGACGGCAACCTGGTGGCTGACTTCATAACCACGGGCACGATGCTGGCTGACCGTATCCGTGGAGGAACACTAGAAGTTGGCGGTTCAGGTCTCGGGAAAGATGGAATCATCAAAGTCCTCGACGCTTCTGGCAAAGAGCTTGTAGTGATGAGTATATCTGGTATCACTATCAACTCCGGTAAACTCAATGCCCCTGAGATCGTCGGCGGCTCGGCTGATTTTGGAGACGGATTCTTCTATGCAGATGACCAGGAGATCGGCATAGGGGGATTCTATTCCAGAAAAGCCTGGGGCAGGGATATATTCCAGTCCAATGATGGTCAGTGCGGCATGTCAGCCAACCCCGGAGCTGCAGGAAAGCTTTGGTTCTGGGCTGGCTGGAATAGTGAAGATGATTTTGATTTTGTCGTCAACAATGGAGGCCAGTGTGTAGCCAGGGATTTTGTTATCCTTAATGAATACTCAGTTTACGATAAGATATCTGACCTTGAAGATGACATACAGAACCTTCAAGATCAGATAGACAGCATAGATACAGGAGGAGGCATGTAATGTCATTACCACTCATAGATCTCGCGAAGGAAATAGCGGACTGGACATCTGCCAGGTATGGTAAGCAAGTCCGCGCTGCCACTGTAAGCGCGCTGACAAAGATCCAGCAGCAGATGAATACTGCCATCGAATTCATAGATGGCAAGGGCACCGAGATCGATGCCACGATTCAGGAAGTCAATGCCGTGAAGGATGAAGCTGAGCAGGCAGTCACGGATGCTCAGGGATACGCTTCTGATGCCGCTGAATCCGCTTCTGCAGCAGCAGGCAGTGAAGCTGATGCAGCAGACAGAGTTCTTGAGGCTGAAAGCTGGGCCCATGGCAACACGGGAGTAAGACCGGGGGAAAACACTGATAATTCAAAGTTCTGGTCTCAACAGTCTCAACTGCAGGCACAGGCAGCAGAAAACTCCGCTGCCCTGGCTGCCCAGTACAGTACCATCATAGCACCGGGCTTCTTTCTGGATGTGGAATCCGGAACTCTTTACATGAAAGCCGGAGTGGGCGTCGACTTTATCATCGACACCGACACCACGGAACTTTACTGGAAGGTCACAGCGGCATAAGGAGGGCGATATGGTAACAGCAAAGTTCATAGGAAATAAAGGCTGTATATCGCAACAGGTCTTCCAATGGGACTATGGTCAAGAGTTGGCAATAGAAAACAGCGAGATAGACATACCGGATGGCACTGAGGCCCAGTTCTACCAAGGAGATCTGTCTCACAGGGCTTATATAAGCAGTGGGCATGTCCCTATCCCTGATATCATGCTGCAGTCATCCGCAGATATAACTGTTTACCTTTATGTAACTTCAAGGACATCCGGGGAGACAGTCCTATCCATAGTCATCCCGGTCATAGAAAGACCGCAGCCAGAAGACTATATCCTTCCGGAGTATAAAGAGTATCAGCGTCTGATACCCCGTGGAGGCGATCTTGGCCAGGTGCTCCGGAAAGCATCCAATGAAGATTATGACACGGAGTGGAACGATCCCATGCCGGCTGACATGGAAGAAATGACAGATGAAGAGATAGATGCAATGTTTATGGAGGATCAAATGACATGAAGATATTTTCACAAAAGAATGCGACAAGGTTCTGGAACAACATAAAGACCTGGGCTTCAGGAAAGTTCGTTGCCAAGGTATCCGGAAAGGGACTGTCAACAAATGACTACACCAATGAGGACAAGGAAAAGCTTCAGGGACTTAGTAAGATCACCGTAGACAGCTCACTCTCCTCATCTTCTACCAACCCGGTACAGAACAAGGCAGTAAATGCTGCTTTAGGGGGTAAGGTAGATAAGACCTCCATTGGGTCACCGGGGGGGGTGGCAGAGCTTGATTCTGGAGGAAAGGTACCTGCGTCACAGTTGCCATCTTACGTGGATGATGTGGTGGAAGGCTATTATTACAATGGCCAGTTCTATCAGGACAGCGGGCACGGCCAGCAGATCACGCCTGAATCAAGCAAGATATATATTGACCTGTCCACGAATAAAACATATCGCTGGTCAGGATCTACATATGTAGTCATAAGCGGTGCTGATGGTCTAGCACTGGGTGAGACTGCCCAGACTGCTTACAGAGGTGACCGGGGCAAGGTGGCCTATGATCACAGTCAGGAGCCACATGCACCATCAGACGCTGAAAAGAATGTTCAGGCCGATTGGAATGAGTCAGACTCAGGATCTGATGCATTCATAAAGAACAAGCCCGCTGCGCTTCCAGCAAATGGTGGTAATGCCTCCACGGTAAACGGACATACGGTAAAATCAGATGTTCCGGAAAATGCCGTATTCACAGACACGAAGTATCAGGCCTTCACGGGGGCATCATCATCCGCTGCCGGCAAAGCTGGCCTGGTGCCGCAGCCTGCAGCAGGAGATACAGAAAAGCTGCTTTGCTCAGATGGTACCTGGGCTGAAGAGATGTCCGATGAAGAGATCGACGCCATATGTGTGTAAAGGAGGGCTGCCATGTTCCTTTCAAAACGCTCCCTGGCTCACTTATGGGAGAAGATGAAAAGCTATGTCAGTGACAATGCTTTTCTCCGGACTGATCCACCTATCTTCTATTTCGATGTGGATACAGGAGCGCTGTACATAAAAGAAGAGTTTTTATCTGAGACATCTGCGAATTCTGACGATCAATAAGGAGATTACAAATGAGCAATATACCTGAAGGATATACAAAGCTTGCCGTGACCGGCTATTCAAACATGGGGAATGAATATGACCCCGAAAAGACATACTACAAGTATAATACCGTCTATTATGATGGAAGCACCTATGTGATCATAAAAGACGGTATCCAGGGGATTACCCCTACAAACGATGGAGAAAATTATGTATTCCTTGCGAAAGGGTTCCCGGGAGATGCGGAAAGTGTGACAGCCGATGATAAGTATGACCTTACACAGGAGACCCAGAACCCATCCGGGACCAGCAACAGAAAAACGCCGCTGCAGACCTGGCTCAATAGTGCAGCGAATTTCATAGTGGGAAAGCTTGTCCACACTGATGCATTCCAGGATGTACTTAAACAGTACATAGTCAACAACGGCACCACGAATCAGGAAGGCTTTGCGCTGGATGGGAGGCAGGCAAATCCGAATATTGAGGGTACGTTGGCATACGAAGTTAGTCAGTTGACTAACGGCCTGGATGCAATCGGGCAGGTTCTTCCTGATAATATATCCTCATTCGCAGAACTGTTTGCCCAAAATCCGGACTATAACAGGTTTAAGTGTGTATCCATTTTTTATACACATCCATTGGCCCCGAATAGAAACAGCGCTATTGCATTTTTCACGCATGACAGAGGTATGGCTATAGATGCAGGAGGACATCTGTTTTGGTCAACTCTTGACGTTGACGGTTGGCAATCCCCTACATAAAATCCGTAGACTAACGGTCTGGCTTTAATACAGCCTGTTCATGCCGCAATTAATACATTTGAACAATTATTCGCTACAGACCAACAGAAGAATGGCATTGCTAAAACCGTTGTACTGGATTGGAACTCATCCATATCTCCAGATGGTTCCGATTCAATTATTTTTGTCTGGGGTTGGTGTGCTTTAGCAATTTCTGTAGCCGGTGGGATATATTACACTTTGCCATCCGATAACAAATGGACCTTACTACTGAAACGGGTATCTGGTAGCGATGGTGGAGGAGTATGGACAGGCATAGATATAGGAACCTTGACAGGTAATCCATACAGAATCTATGCTACCCAAACTGCAATAGGATTTCAGGAGGTAAATACACAGGGATCCGTAATACGTCAGGTAGGTACAGTAAACTTCTCCGATAGCTCTTCAAACTAACGGTCTGGCTTTAAGAGATTCATCTAAACTGATTCCGTTAGAAGAAATCACCCATTCCAACTATGACTTAGAGGGTTTTATTAGTAACACCACTGCAATAGACTTGAATTTTCAAAACTCATTTTATTCTGCTTGGAGTCATAGTAATAGTGGAAACAACGCTCAATTATTCATGTCCTTGGAATTACCGGGCGTATTATATGGAAGGGTGGCAAGAGGAGACGGCTCTCCTCCTTGGGTTTTCAAAATTCTAACAGAATTGGTAAATTCTGAATCTTAGGAGTTTGCGGACAAATGAATAAATAGTGAAGATATCCTCTTTCTGATACCATAATGGTAGGAAGGAGGATATATTTATGCAAGAACTAAGGGACAAGATCCTGACTCTCTTAGCCCCTAACTTCACTCAGGAACAGCTGACCATGATAGACATGGCGGTCCTGGAGGCGGCTTCGGACTATGACATCAAACCGAAAGAGACGCTTCCAGAGCTGCGACACAATTTCTGGGAGGAGATAAGAAGGTACCTAAAGAGAAAAGAGAGCGCAGGGTTGAAAGAGGGAACCCTTACGCAGTACAGACAGGTCCTCAGGGACTTTTGCCTGGCTACTCCTAAGATCATTCAAGATGTAAATGAGTGGGATATCAGAAAATTCCTGGATAACTACCAACGGCTAAGGGGTATAGGCAACAGGCGTAAGGACAGCATGCGCATAAAGCTTAATGGATTTTTTAGGTACATGTCTGATGCGGGGATCATATCATCCAATCCCATGGCCACTGTGGAGCCGATAAGGTACAAGAAGAACATAAGGAGACCGTTGACACCAGATGAGTATGAAAGGTTTAAGAAGAATTGCAGAACGCAAAGGGAAAGAGCTCTTGTGGCATTTATCTATGCCACGGGCTGCAGGGTATCAGAAGTAGAAGCGGCAAATAAAGATGACATTGATTATGAAAGCAGGAGTGTTCTTGTAGTAGGCAAAGGAGATAAAGAGAGGTTCGTATACATAGATCCAGCGGCAGCCATAGAGCTGGATGACTATTTCAAGCAACGCACGGATTTCAACCCTGCATTGTTTGTGTCGGATCGTTATCCGCACGAGAGATTGAGTGTCAGTGCCATCCAAAAGATCATAAAGGAGATAGGCAAGAGGGCCGGTATAAACAGAAGGGTATTCCCTCACCTGATAAGACACACGATGGCCACACATAGACTAAATAAGAAGATGCCACTGGAAGTCCTGCAGACGCTTTTGGGCCATGAGTCGGCGGACACGACCAGGATCTATGCGAAAGACAATCCACGACGGATACAGCTGGAATACATGATGACATCATAAGCTACATATCCGGACGATTATGAAGCCTGCGTGATACGGAGGCTTTTTTGTGCTATATAAAAACCATGGAATAGAAAAGAGCAGAAGAAAGTTATATGGGAAAGCGCACGATGGGAAGGGGAACACTGGGATTAAGGTACAAAAAAATATGAAAATTCATGTTCATAATTCCTTTATCTCCTAAGATTCAGGCAAATTACGAATCAATAAGGTAGCATTCAACTGTATTATTATTGGTATGCCCCACTATTTGGAATTTACCAAGAGATGTTTCGATAATAAATCCCACATCTGTGGCATTCCAGGCTAAAACGCTTATTTTGGATATATATTGAAGATCCAGCTTATTTACTATCGGCATAACTCCTTTAGTTTAAGGTGTAGGGAAAGTATTCCAAGGTCCATCATTATTCTTTGTGATAATCTGCCCCGTAGATAGGTTTATCACGCTGATATACTTTTCTCCACTTGAAGTAGTTCCTTGAAACCACTGGCCCCAAGCATTACTAAAAGGTTTTTCTCCACCTGCATATTGGCCATACCCATTAAACAGATAGATTCCATCGGCTAAATTTGATAGATCATGCTCAGTGTATGTCTGTTCAAATAAAATTTTAGAATTCAGACCGTTAGTTTAAAGATGAAAATCCAGAGCCTTCGGGCTCTTTTTATATAGATAATAAAAAATATATTTTTATAAAGGAGGTCCATATGGACAAGATAATTCTCAAAGACAACACAGAGATCGAAGTGCAGCAGATGCCTGCCATTGGCAGCATCACGGTGCTGGCAGCAGATGTAGCAGCCATCCAGACGCTCAAAGATCAGCTGACCGCTGAAAACCTAGGGGAGGTCACCATCAAGAATGATGCCGGCAACATCACAGGCATCTACGAGGACCTGGTCCTTCAGGAGCCCTGGACCATCAGATGGACGGATGATGGCATACTAACTACCTTCGGGCTCCGGGAGAAGACGGAAGTCGAGAAGCAGATGGAGGCGTTCAAGGCTGAGCAGGCCATCCAGAATGGTGCCATAGATGACCTGGGCACTGTAGTATCTGACATCGCGACAGGAGGTGAAGCATAATGGGAGCATTCTACGGCAGCAAGATCCTGCGAGGAGACGATGAGATCAACCCTAAGACAGGCAAAGCGTGGACCATAGACGATGTGCCCAAGCTCTGGCGCGAAAAGGTCCAGGCTTGGTTAGACGAACACAAGGAGGACTGACATGATGGACTTCGTAGATAGATACAATATGATAGTAGGAGCGGCCGTGGCGATAGCTACGGCCATTTTCGGCACCTACTGGTATGTCTTTGCGGGCTTCCTGCTCTGCAATGTGCTGGACTGGCTGACCGGATGGTACAAATCCCGAAAGCTGCAGAAGGAAAGCAGTAAGGCGGGATTCAAGGGGATCCTCAAGAAGCTGGGCTACTGGGTCATCGTCCTGGTAGCTTTTTTGATGCCCGAATTATTCATTCATTTGGGAAATGATATCCTTGGCATTGATCTCGGCTTTCTGGTGCTCTTCGGCTGGTTCACCCTGGCCACGCTGTTAATAAATGAGATCCGCTCCATCCTGGAGAATCTGGTGGAATGCGGCTACAATGTGCCAGCATTTCTGATAATAGGCCTGGAGGTCACTCAGAAGCTCATAGAGGCGGGCGTGGACATTCATACGGGGGAGGACAAGGGAAATGATCAGTAATTGCGGAAAAGACGAAAATGGCCGCTATCATGGCGGCCAGGCAGGTGACCAGACAGGTGGAGAATGGGCCATCATCCCCTGGTATGATAGGCCATGGAGCTGCGTGCTGAGGCATCCGGATGCTACGGTAAGACAGCTGATAGCTGATCTGGCCAGGAAGGCTGCACTGAATCCCAACGTGGGCTATGACCAGGATGACCGGTATACCTACTGGTATGCCCTGAAAGACGCCGGGTATGATCCGGAGAAGATAGATGTCAAGTGTGAGGCAGACTGCAGCTCAGGCATAGCTGGCAATGTCAAGGCGGCCGGGTACATCCTCGGACGCCAGGAGCTGCAGGCGGTATCCATCTATATGTACACGGGTAACGAGCGGGCCGTGCTGTCTTCTGCCGGCTTCGAGGTGTTGACAGGCAGCAAATACCTTGACTCTGATGACTATCTGCTCCCCGGTGACATCCTGTTATATGATGGTCACCATACTGCCACAAACCTGGACTATGGGAAGGAAGTGCAGCCTGTGAAGCCCTACTATGAAAATATTGGCTGGAATGCAGACTCTGACGGCTGGTGGTACGCCTATGGCCATAACAAGGGCCAGTACCATGTCAACAACATCCTTCGTTTCCCGGACAAGGATGGAGTGGAAAAGATCTGGGCATTCGACACGGAAGGATATCTTGTGAATCCTAGCCAGTGCGAGATGAACCCGGATGGTTCGATCAAATACATACATGGTGACAGGATAAAACCATAAATGTATATTCATAGAAAAGCAAAAAGGCTGCCGGAATTACCGACAGCCTTTTTTATACCCTTGCATCCAAGGGTATACCCAAAACGAATAGCCAACCTATACGGTATAACTTATAGTTCGCCTGGGCCATGTCTGATGCACCAGAGAAGGCTCGAACTCCCAACCTTTCGGTCCGTAGCCGAACGCTCTATCCAATTGAGCTACTAGTGCACGCGTTTGACGCACCAAATAATATAGCAAATCAGACTTTTTTTGTCAAGCCCGGTTTTGAGGCTCTCCACAGGTTCAGGTCTTGAGTCCTGTCACCGGTGCATGTCTGTATCGCTTCTGCTGGTATATCATGACGGCAAGGGCTCCTATAAAGAGCACTGCGGAAAGGCACTGGGATACCGCAAGTCCCGTACCGGGGATCAGGAGCTGGTCCGTACGCAGTCCCTCTATGAAAAATCTTCCAAGCCCGTACAGCATCAGATAAAGTACGGCTATCTCTCCCTGCCATTTCTGCCTGTACTTTCCGAACCATATCAGGAAGCAGAGGCTGAGCAGGTTCCAGACCGATTCATACAGGAAGGTCGGATGGACCTGTATGTAGCTTACCCCCGCATCAAATATCATATGATCCCTGAGCTCCTGGGAGATCATGGAGGGATTTACCAGAGTCTCCTTTATACGCATGGCCAGGGGATTGTTCGTATAGCCCCCAAAGGCCTCGCAGTTGAAAAAATTGCCCCAGCGGCCTATGATCTGGCCTGTGATCAGCCCAAGTATGCCCGTGTCCGCCAGCTTCAGAAACGGGGTCTTTTTGATCCTGGCATATACGAAGGCCGTGGCAAAGGCAGCTATGATGCCTCCATAGATCGCAAGGCCTCCCTTTCTGAGATTGAAGATGGACATAAGATCATTTTTATATATGTCCCAATCAAATATCACATAATATATGCGGGCCCCTATGACTGATATGATTATGGCGTAAAGGGCAAAGTCCGTATAGAACTCCGGATCCTGCCCTCTCCGTCTTGCATCCCATACGGCCACTCCTATGCCGCATAGCATGCCTATGGCTATGATTATCCCATAATAATAGATGGTGAAGCCTCCGAAAACGGTTATGCTCCGGCTCAGCTTCTGTATGACTATGCCAAGGTTGGGAAATATAAGATCTGCTCCGTTATAGCTCATGCATCCTCCATATATCCACACCTGCAGGTACACTGCAGGAGCCACTTCAAACTCTCAGATAAGACTATGATCCGGATAAGATTTTATCACGCTGCTCCTGCCTTGTCAAAAATCATGTATGTAAATAAGTATGTCAGTAGGTCTCAAGGGGAGGCTCTACGCTGTCCGGAAGCGGGCATACATAGGCTCCGCCGTTCCTCTTCCTCAGCTCCTCCCAGGCCCTGTCCACTACCTCGGGCCTCTCCATGGTACGTATCCCCGAAAGGGCGATGACCTTTGCAGCAGCCAGCATGCCCTTATGAGCCAGGGGACTGCAGGCCTGCGCCGTCATCTGCCAGGTATGTCCCACATTTCCCACACAGCAGGTCGCCATCAGGAGATTCAGTGTGGGCACGCAGGCAGCCACATCTCCCACATCCGTGGAGCCTGCCTGGAGCTTTATTTTTGCAGGGCTGTAGGGATGCACCTCACGATCAAGGGGTGCAGCCAGTATCTCCTCCACCCTGTCCTCTCCATAAAGCTCTGAGACCTCCTTCCTTATCTCCTTTTTCACCTCATCGTTGTAGCTGTCAAGGAAGCTCCTGGCAAGCGCCATATCCTCATCCGTCCAGGCAGGAGCTCCTATCTCCGAGAGACATTCATCCATGACTGAAGCAAGGGCATCGTTTGGCACATACTCCGTAAAGGCCATGGCCAACTCGCAGTCGTAGCTGGTACCTGCCATGATGGAGGCGCCTCTTGCCACCTCCTTTACCCTTTCAAATATCTCCTTTGCCTGAGCCACATAGGGAGCCCTGACCTCATATCTGACCACCGCATGATCCTGTACCACGTTTGGTGCTGTACCGCCGGCATCTATGTATGCATAATGTATCCTTGCCTCGGGGATCACATGCTCCCTCAGATAATTGCAGCCCACGCTCATGAGCTCGCAGCTGTCCAGGGCGCTCCTCCCCAGATAGGGAGTGGCTCCTGCATGTGAGGACAGGCCCTCAAAGGTGAAGTTCGCACCTATGATGGCATTTGAATGCGAAGCCTCTATCTCATTTTTCCAGGAGGGATGCCAGGTGTATACGAAATCGACTCCGTCAAACGCACCTGCCCTCGCCATGAACTGCTTGGAGCCGGCGCCCTCCTCTGCAGGACAGCCGAAATATATGACCGTACCGTCCCTTCCTGTTTCCTCAAGATATGCCTTTATGGCCATGGCAGCCGCCATGGAACCCACTCCCAGACTGCAGTGTCCGCAGCCATGTCCTGACTGCTGACCGGATACCGGCCTTTTCTCAGGGATGCCGGCCTCCTGGGAAAGCCCTGACAGCGCATCATATTCGCCCAGTATGCCGACTACGGGCTTGCCGGTCCCGAAGGAGGCGGCAGCCGAGAAGCAGGTGGGTATGCCCGCAAGCCCCTTCCTCAGCTCAAAGCCCTGCTCCTTAAGGAGCTTCATGATGAGCTCCGCCGATCTGTATTCATGAAAGGCCAGCTCTGCATAGCCCCATATACTGTCATTTGCATCATCAAATGTATCGGCATGTGCCTCTATCCATTCTGATATCCAGCTTGCGTCCTTGTTCATAATACGGTCCCCTCACTCCTTCTCATCCTTGCTTCAAATCTGTCCATGACCCAGGTAAGCACCGTAGTCAGCATCAGATATATGATACCGGCTATGATTATGGATTCTATGGGTCTGTAGGTGGCGGAAAGCACTGTCCTGTAGGACGTAGTCAGCTCATTTATGAAGAAGACGGATGCCAGTGACACCTGCTTGATCATATTTATGAACTCATTGCCCAGGGCAGGAAGTATGTTCTTTATGGCCTGGGGAAGCACCACATATCTCATGGTCATGCCGCTCCCGAGCCCCAGAGATCTGGCCGCCTCAGTCTGGCCTATGTCCACCGCCTGTATGCCCGCCCTGATGATCTCAGACACATAGGAGCTCGAATTGACTATAAGCGCAATCACTATACATGCCAGATCTGACATCTCAAAGGGCAGGACTCTGGGCAGGAAGATCCAGAAGAAGTAAAGCTGAAGGAGTATGGGAGTGCCTCTCAGCATCCATACATAGAGCCTCACGAACTCTCCCGGGGCCTTGAACCTGCTGAGCCTCATCATGGCAAGTATGGTGCCTATGGCAGTACCGAATATGACCGTCACTGCTGCGAGCCACAGGGTGCCCATGAGCCCATCCATATATACATTTCCATATCTCTGAAGTATGTTGAAAAATGTTTCCACCTGTATCGACCTCTTTTACCTAGATATAGCTCCCGATCATACGCCCAGGGATGCGGCAAGCTCAGAGTACTCCTCGTACCACTCCTCATATATGCCGCTCTCCACCACCTCGGCCAGTATGGAATTGACCTCCTCAAGGAGCTCTGTCTCTCCTTTCCTTATGCCTATCCTGGTGCCCTCCAGCTCCTCATCCACGGTAAACTCTATGCCTGGAGCCATGGTCATGCCGCAGTCAGGATTTGCCTTGATGTAGAGCTCAGCAGGCTCCACTGCGGTTATGCAGCAGTCCACCTTCCCCTCCTGGACCATCAGAAAGCCATCGGTCGTGGCTGACACGTATCGAAGCTCAGCACAGCCCTCGGGAAGCTGCTCATTTGCAAATACCTCCTGGAGGGATCCGCTCTGTACCACCACGGACAGATCCTTTATGTCTGAGGTGGTCTTGACCTGATCGGCCAGATCCTCTCTTATGAGCAGTCCGTACAGTGTCTCATCAGTGCTGTAAAAATATCCGTCACTCAGCTCCATGGCCTCCGCTCTTGCAGGAGTATATGCCAGCGCCGATATGGCCATGTCATATTTTCCTTCGGTTATGCTGCTCAGCACCGTGGCAAAATCCAGAGGTATGATCCTGCATTCCACCCCAAGCTTATCGGCTATGTATCTGGCAAGCTCTATGTCGGCACCCACATACATGTCGTCTCCCGACCGCTCCGGGTCTATGAACTCAAAGGGCGAGAAATATGGCTCCGTAGCCACCTCCAGGTAGCCTCTCTCCTTTATGGCCTCGAGCCTGTTTGCAGCCGCTCCTTCCGTAGCCTGGGTCTCACTGCTGCTTCCTCCACAGGCTGCCAGCATAAGTCCCAGAGCTCCTGCTATGGTCATGATGGTCAATGTCTTTTTTATACTCATGGAAATGCTCCTTTGCTTTTTGTTTTTGATTTTCTTTGATATCACTTTACCATGCTAATATGATAAATCAGATTATATTCCATATCTCTCTTCTTGGCAACCATATTTTTGCACAAAAATACGGACATCCCGAAGGATGTCCGTCACTTATCCAAAAGACCGGCCAGCTTACCTTATGTCATGGATGGAGAGCTGTATCTCCCGTCTTCCATTGTATTCATTTATCTGAGGACTGTAGAGCACGTCTATCCGCTCTTTTCCCTTTATCTCCTCATACAGCCTCTGGGCATCCCCGAACATGACAGCCTGAAGGGGAGCTCTCCCTTCCTCCCGAAGGGACAGTCTCAGCACGTTTTTATTTTTCCCAAGCACCTTCATGTCATAGGCTATAAGTCCCTTTTCCGCAAACAGGGGCCTGGGGTTGCCATTTCCAAAAGGAGCAAGGGCTTCGAGCTCCTCTATGAGCCTCTCGCTCACATAGCTTATGGGCATGGGAGCATCGATCCATATCTTCTCGATGAGATCCTGCTCCCTCAGGCTGCATTCTCTGTTCAGCCTGAGCCTGAGCTCACCTATGTCTCCGGTCCTGAGGCTCAGTCCGGCGGCCATGGGATGGCCTCCGTATCTCAGCAGCAGCTCCTGCTGCTTCTGCAGCCCCTGGAACATATGATAGGCCTCTATGGAGCGCCCGCTCCCCTTTGATACGCCTTCCGTATCAGTATCCGTAAGGACGAAGGAAGGCTTGCCAAAATGCTCCCTCAGCCTTCCCGCTACTATACCTGCCAGGGATTCATGGAGCCAGGGAAGCTCCACTACCAGGACAAGGTCATGGGCATAGTGAACTTCAACAGTCTTTATGGCCTCCTCAACTCCCTTTTCCGTCATGCTCTTTCGCTCATCATTGAGCAGTCTGAGATGTCCCGCCAGGGCAGCTGCCTCGGTCCGGTCATCACAGAGAAACAGCTTCAGAGCTGATAGTGCAGTCTCAAGCCTGCCTCCTGCATTTATGCAGGGTCCAAGTATAAAGCCTATGTGATATGAATTGATGAGCCTGTCATCTATGCCGCAGGCCTTTATGAGCTCCTGAAGTCCAGGGTTCAGCCTGTCCCTTTCCTCGTTGATGGCTCTGAGTCCCTCCCTTACGACTATGCGGTTCTCGCCCGTAAGGGGCATGACATCTCCCACAGTAGCTATGGCAGCAAAGGGAAGCAGCTCAAGCCAGATCTCCTTTCCAAGTCCTGCCCGGGAAAGCAGGAGCTCTGACAGGCGAAAGGCTACCATGGCACCGCATATGTCCCGGGTGCCCTCATAGCTGCAGCTGTCCCGCTTCGGATCCACTGCCGCATCGGAAGGGGGTATGAGCTCACCACCTTCCTGATCTGTCCGGAGGTCATGATGGTCCGTTATGATCACAGTCATGCCAAGGCTCTTTGCCCTTGCCAGCTCCTCCATGGCGGCTATGCCATTGTCAACGGTGACTATGACATCCACGCCCTCAGACTCTGCCTCGTCTATGAGCCTCATGTTTATGCCGTAGCCGTCCCTTATGCGCTCAGGTATGACCTGATCCACCCGGGCGCCGCAGACAGACAGGGTCCTGTACATGATATAAGTGGCACATACGCCGTCTATGTCATAGTCCCCGACTATCCTTATGTGCCTTCCTTCCCTTATGGCATCATAAAGGAGCTCCACGGCCTTTTTCATGTCCGGAAGCCCCATCGGGTCTTTTAGGTCCTCAAGGCTGCCCTCAAGGAACAGCCTTATGTCCTCATCCTCTATGATATCTCTGTTGCGAAGCACCCTGGCCGTCACCGGATCTATGCCATATCTCCTTGAGATGTCTCCGAAATCAGCCTTCTTGGCATATACATACCAGCTTTTTTCCATCAGGCCTTACCGTTGAAAAGCTTCTTTGCGGCCTTTTCCATGTCCTTGAGCAGTGTATCCACGGCTTCGTCAGTCGTAGCCCAGGAGGTGCATATCCTGACAGAGGTCCTGTCCTTGTCAACAGGCGCATTTATGCTGAAGCTGTACTTTTTGGACAGCTTCTTTATGAGCTTGTTGGGCAGGATAAAGAACTGCTGGTTGGTGGGGCTGTCTCCACAGGGCTGGAATCCAAGCTCGCATAGCCTGTCCTTTATCCTAAGAGCCAGCATGTCAGCTCTCTTTGCAAGCTCAAAATACAGGCAGCTTCCATCCTCATCGGGCTCAAGCAGTGCCTCGAACTGTATGCCCAGCAGACGTCCCTTTGCCAGCATGCCGCCCTTCTGCTTGATATAATATCTGAAATCCTTGTGGGATATGCTGCTGTTGAATACCACAGCCTCCCCGAAGAGCGCACCCTGCTTGGTGCCCCCTATATAAAATACGTCCGTAAGCTCATATATGTCCTTTATGGTCAGATCCGCCTCCGGTGACATGAGGCCGTAGCCCAGTCTGGCTCCGTCCAGGAACAGGTACATGTCGTATTTGTCGCAGACCTTGCGTATGGCCTTGAGCTCCTCTTTGCTGTAGATGCTTCCGGTCTCCGTGGAATAGGAAACATATACGGCTCTGGGCTTGACCATATGCTCTGTGGTATCATCTGCCCAGTATGCCTTCACAAAGGCCTTTATGTCATCTGCACAGAGCTTCCCGTTCTTTCCGGAAAGGGTGATGACCTTATGGCCCTGAGCCTCTATGGCACCGCTCTCATGTACGGCTATATGTCCCGTATCCGCACTTATGACTCCCTCATGGGGACGAAGGAGATAGCTGAGTATGGTCATGTTTGCCTGAGTCCCTCCTACCAGGAACTGTACATAAGCAGCCTCATCTCCCACCATATCACGTATCATCCTGGCAGCAGCCTCACAGTGGGGATCCTCTCCGTATCCGGGGGTCTGCTCAAGGTTCGTATCAAGGAGCTTTTTGAGTATCTTCTCGTGTGCTCCCTCAAGGTAATCGCAGTTGAACATCATCATGGCTGATCAGTCTCCTTTTATCTGTTATCTGCCTATTATAGCATGACCTGCGGCCATTTACAGCCATAAATATATGTGTCTTAGAGCTTTTGTTTTTTTTCCTATACCATATAAGTAAAGTATTTGACAGATTATTTTCCGGGTGATATATTTTCCTTGAGTTCATGGTTCAAAGTGGACCTGAGCTTTTATTGTTTCAGGAGGTAAATATAATGAAAGGAACAGTCAAGTGGTTTAACAACCAGAAGGGCTACGGCTTCATTTCAGATGAAGAGGGAAAGGACATCTTCGTTCACTACTCCGGTCTGAACATGGAAGGCTTCAAGACCCTTGATGAGGGACAGCAGGTAGAGTTCGACGTTGTCGAAGGCGCCAAGGGACCTCAGGCTACCAATGTGACCAAGTTATGATCTCTCTTTTTTAAATTCCTTTCATTTCTTACGATAGATAGCGCACTGAGATCTGGCACGTTATTTACTTAGTGGATGAATAGAAGTTATCAAAGATGCTCCGGGAGCGTATCCCCTATGCTCCCACAGGTTGTGGCTTAAAAACACTGGCATTAAAAAGAGCACCGCAAGGCCATCATGTATGATGATCCTGCGATGCTCTTTTTCTGTCTCCTTATCAGAGGTTCCTTCCGCAGCACTTCTTATATTTCTTTCCTGAGCCGCAGGGACAGGGATCGTTGGGATATATCTTCCTTCCCTCACGCCTTACGGTACCTGAGGCCTTGCACTGGTGGTAAAGCTCCTCTCTTTTCTCCTTTGAAAGGATGCCCTCCCACTGAGGCAGCTGATAGAGCCATGTAGCCTTTGCATCTACCATGTTGTAATAAAGCTTTTCAGGGTCGATCTCGATCTTGACCACCGTGTCCTCGGTCATGGTGTCTATGGGATTCTCATAGCCCTTGAGAGATTCATTTATGCCATCCAGAAAGCCGGTGATGAGCTCGATATCCGTATCATACTTTTCTGCCAGCTCCTTCACACTGCATTCGATGACCTGGGAAGGGTCAGAAAGCAGCTCCTCGTAGATGCTCTTTTCCTTCAGGAAATAGCGCTCCCACAGCTTCTGCTGAGCCTTCTTGTCCTTGCCTTCTCCGTATGCTTCTTCTCTCCAGTTTTCCAGTAATGTCATATTTATTCACTCCTGTATATGATCTATCTTTATGGATGATACATAGTATAGCCGCTCATCCCGTTCCTTGCAAGTACCTATTGGTCCCGCCTACAGCAGATCCCTGTTGGCAGCCTCAAAGAGATGCTTTGCAAGCACCGCCGTGGTCACCGCACCTATGCCGCCGGGCACGGGAGTCATGGCAGAGGCCTTGAGACTGCAGTCCTCATAGTCCACATCGCCGCAGAGCTTTCCGAACCTGTCAGTATTTATGCCTACGTCTATGACTATGGCGGACTTCTTTATGTAGTCAGAGGTGATGCACCTTGGGCTTCCCATGGCAGTGATCAGTATGTCAGCCCTCCTGGTGATCTTCTGAAGGTCCCTGGTCTTAGAATGACATATGGTCACGGTGGCATTTTCCCGAAGGAGCAGCATGGCCAGGGGCTTGCCTGCCACGTTTGACCTTCCGAGTATGACCACGTTCTTTCCTTCCGGCTCTATGCCATAGTGCTTCATGAGCTCCAGCACGGCCTGAGCGGTGCAGGGAGCAAAGCAGTCGCTTCCATAATAAAGGCCTGCAGCATTTACCGGGCTCACTCCATCCACATCCTTTTCGCTGTCTATGCAGCTTATGATGAAGCCCTCATTGAGCTGGGGCGGCAGCGGCCTCATGAGCAGGACTCCGTCCACCTGCTTGTCCAGATTGAGGTCATTGAAGGCCCTCTGGAAGACATTGTCATTTACATCCTCCGGAAATGTGACCGTGACGGCCTCCATGCCGAACTCTCTTATACGCTTTACCGCATTGCGCTCATAGCTGAGATCCTCCGGCCTTTCTCCGCAGCGGACTATGGCCAGTCTGGGCTTCCTTCCCAGCATGACCTCCACCGAGGACAGCTTTTCCCTGATCTCGGCACCTATGGCATCCGATACTTCCTTACCTCGAAGCTCCTTCATAATTCCTCTATCTTTTCCTCCATATCTCTGCGGTCTCTTCTTCTTTCAGCCATGAGGGTCAGCCCCAGCAGCACCGCGCTAAGCAGGCTTATGGCTGCTCCCTCCATGAGTCCCTCAGGCATATATGTCAATTCTATCACATGCTCGCCAAAAGGAACAGACACAGATAAAAATGCATCGAAGGCCTTTTCCGTCTCCACCGGCTCTCCGTCCACCGTCACGGTCCAGCCTCGGTCATAGGGTATACTGAAGAACAGCCTTCCGCTGTCGGTACCGCCATAAAGCATGTCCTCAGTGACATTGACCTTGCCTCTTATCCTACGGTCCTCCCAGGCATCCGTCTCCATGCCTCCGGGACTGAGCTTTTCATATATCTGTCTCAGAGCGGCATAGTTGAAGCGATACACCTCCACCTGCATGTCCTCTCCCCTGGTCTCCGAGGTGATGTGTATGGTCTCTCCCCGTTCACAGTCACCCAGCTCCAGTAGGAAGCCCCTGTCCGTATTGTTGAAGGTCTTTTTCCTTTCAGGCCAGAGCACTGTGGCGTCCCTGACCCGTGGATTCTTTATGAGAGCATAGTATTCCCCATCCTGAGTGATGGTCACCGCATACTCCTCACCGTCAGTATTTCCCGGCTCACCGTTTGGTACAAGGACCTGCTGCACCCCAAGCATATCGCATATGGAATTCTGCAGAAGCACCGGATCGCTGAGCTCCAGGAGCCAGTCCTCATCCATGCCCTCTGGGAGCATGAAGCCTACCGGCAGTACATAGTTATTTTCATAAAGGTAGCTGTCGCCCCTGCTCTCTATGAACTTCCTTCCCTCCCCGTCTATCTGGGGCCCTGCATATATGTCATAGCGAAGGGAAAGGAGCATGTCTATGAGAGGGGTGGAGCCATTTATACCGTAGGCATTTGTGGAGCCCTCGCAGCCCACTGCCTTGAAGAAGGCAGTGCAGTCTGCATTTGTCAGCGAGGAGAACAAGGATACGGAAGGGAAGTTGAGCCAGGCTCCGTCATTCCTGGTCTTTCTCGATTCCCTCTCCACCCTGAAAAACTCAGAGCTGGGAAACAGGCTCTGGGCAAGGGTCCTTATGTCCTCATTGTCCTTTACATAGCTGGTACGGCTGGTGGTGGTTATGCCTGTGACCGCCGTATTGCCAGCAGCCTCTATGCAGACGAGACAGAGAGCCAGGAGCCCTATGGTGCTCCTTTTCAGCCTGTTCTTTATAAATGCATAGAAAAGCCCTGCGTACAGCACCGTAAGGAGCATAGAGGCATAGTATACCATGAAGCTTATGCCCTGGCCCTGATCAGCCGTATGCTGACACAGCAGTATGAACCCAAGAGCCACGGCAAGACCTGTATAGAGCTCCCTCTTCCTCACATATCTCTTTTTCTGATAAAGCCTGAAGCACACATAATGCATCAGGAACACATATATGTATGACTGTCTTGCAGGCAATGAGTTCGGATAATGCAGACCATGCCAGATGAAATTCAGCACATTTATGGAAAAGCCCATGAGCATGAATATGATCAGTGCCATATATACAGCCTTTTCCCTTATGCCTATCCTGCGGTTCATGATATACATGGGAAGGAGCAGGAGCACTGCCACACCGCAGTAGATGTTTGGCCAGTGATCCAGGGCCTGCTCGGTCTCCACACCAGGCAGATGCCTTGCCAGCATGTCTATGATCGAAAAATATTCGGAAAATGCTGAAGGAAAATCTATGTCGGCCGAGGCAGTGTATCTCATGGCTGCTATCTCAGGCAGAAGCAGTATGGCAGCAAGGCCTCCCGCCATAAGGCTGTAGACCGCAAATCTCAGAAAGGCTCTGGCAAGCTCCCTGAGTCCCGCGCCCCTCAGTATGCACAGGGCCACGAAATATATGCACAGGAACATACAGGTCATGATGGATATATAATAGTTTGACAGTATGCTCAGTCCCAGGCTCAGGGTATAAAGTCCCCCTTTCCCCTCATATATGAGCATCTCCATACCGAGCATGATGAGAGGGAAAAGGACTATGCAGTCAAGCCACATGATATTCCAGTAGTAGGCACACATATAGCCTGAAAGTGCATAAAACACGGAAAAGAGCAGTATGCCCATATCCGCATGGGAGCTGTGTCTCCTGAGATAGTGGGTCATGGTCACCCCGCAGAGCCCGAACTTGAGCACTACCATGAGCATGATGAACTCTATGACCAGGTCCTGACTCACAAGCACCACCAGCCAGTTGAGCGGGCTGGCAAGATAGTAGGCATAAAGGGCCACGAAATTGACCCCGAGCCCCACATCCCAGCTGTACAGGAGCGAGCCTCCGTCCCGGAGCTTGTACCTGAATTCAGACATGAAAGGAGCGTACTGATGATACATATCAGTACGCAGGAAGCATTCCTCTCCAAAGGGATATACACCGCCGACCACCAGTATGATCGTGACTATGATCACGGGTATCAGGAAGGACAGCAGGTACAGATATTTATTTTTTCCTGAATATGAAAAGCTTGCTGGCAACATAATTCAGCACCACATTTATCACTGAGGTCAAGATCTTGGCAAAGTATTCGTTAGTCCCAAGGAGATCCACCATGACCCATATGGTCCCTGTGACTATGACTCCGCTGAGCACCCTGGCAGCCACGAAGGCTGAGGCCTCACGAAGCAGATAGGAGGGCCTAAAGTCAAAGTTGCGAAATACCACCAGCTTATTTGTGATATACGCAAAGAGCACCGCACATGCCCAGGATATGACCTGAGCCGTCATGACTGCCGTGACCTCGGACAGCTCTGTATGCTTCAGGGCCTCGTTTGCCAGTGCAAACACCAGAAAATCCACTATGGTAGTCAGTACACCGACTATCAGGTAGGAGATGGTCTCATAATTAAGAAGCTTCCTCCTAAGAGTGGAAAAAAAGCTGCTGCTCTCTCCGACCCCATCCTTTATCTCATCTGTCTTTTCCTTCTCTTTGTTTTCCTTCATATCTCTGTTTATACCTTCTGAGCTCCTCTTCAAACTGCTCCTCACTTATGCCCATGCTCTCAAGCCTGTATCTTCTGCGCCTTGCAGCCCTTCGCCTGCGGCTCCTTTCCTCCTCACGCACATTGTGGGTATGGTAGGCCGCGCCTCCTGATATGATCAGGAAGGCCACCGCTCCGGCTATGACTGCCACAGCCGATACTCCTACTGCCACCTTCGCCGCAGGAGGCAGGGCTTCTATGGATATGACAGGATCCCTGTCATTGATCACATAATAGCTTCCACAGGTATGGCCCTCATAGCTCAGGTCGAGCCTGGCCACCGCATCCTCCGGTGCATAGGGAGAAAGATTATATTCAAGGTCGGTCTCCACCATAGATAGATCCGCTCCATAGGGGAGCGTGATCAGGAAGCTCCGGTCCATGCCTATGTCATTATTTCCCTCCGGTATGACCGTATCCTGAAGGAGCCTCTCCTCCAGGGCATCCAGCCCCAGAACCTCCGAACCATCCACATTTTCAAAGCCGGAAAAGCCCAGCTCCATCATGCTCTGGGTATCCAGATAATGCTTCGGATTGGTGTCCATCATGACTACTATGCTGAGCCTTCGTCCGCCGGATTCCGCCATGGTGACCAGGGTATTGCCCGAAGCTGTGGTAAAGCCTGTCTTTCCGCCTATGACCCTGTCATCGCTGTAGGCATTTCCGCTCCTGAGCATCCTGTGGCCTATGGTCACATTGAGTCCGGATGGTACCCTGGCAGTCGCAGGGAGCTTATAGGAATCGTGGCTCTCTATCTCAAGGAAGGTCTGCTGGGAAAACAGAGCATTGGCTATGAGTGCCATGTCATAGGCCGTAGTCACATGCTCCTGATCCGTAAGGCCGCTGGGGTTCCTGAAATTTGTGTCCTCACAGCCCAGCTCCCTGGCCCTTTCATTCATCATGTCCGCAAAGGCCTCTATGCTCCCTGCCACATGCTCCGCCAGGGCATTTGCCACATCATTTGCGGATTCCAGGAGGAGCGCATAGAGACACTGCTCCACGGTCAGCTGCTCTCCGGCGCTTATGTATGCCGTCACGGCTCCGGGCTCAAGATCAGTCACCGCCCGCTCCGAAAATGTCACGGTCTCATCAAGGCTGCAGTTCTCCAGCACGAGCAGAGCCGTCATGAGCTTGGTTATGGATGCCGGATAGCACTGCTGATGTATGTTCTTTCCATAGATTATGGCCCTGGTATCAGCGTCCATGACTATGGCCGCACCCGCATTTATATCTCCGGGAGTGCCCCAGGAGGCTCCATATGAAACAAAACGCATGCAAAAAAGCGATGCGCAGCTCATAAGGACAGCCACCGCCATCCTCAATGCATATGTTATACGTCCCTTCGTCCTTTCCAAGCTTCAGGCTCCCATTTTAGTCAGTCTTGCATAGTTGAACATATACTGCTGAAGGACTCCCGCACAGGAGCCGTAGCTCTCAGGGAAGCTCCCTCCATAGATCTGATCTATGACTCTGCGGATCCATACATCTACAGGCGGTATTTCCAGCCTATGATAACCAAATAAAGCTATGCAGGAAGCAACTTTTACTCCTACACCCTTAAGATCCATCAGTTTTTCTATAAGCTTCTGAGTGTCCAGCTCTGAAAGCGTCTCAAGCTCACCGGACATGGCCCTCTCTGCCGCCTCCCTCACATAGGGGAGCCTGTACCCAAGCCCACAGGCAGCCAGAGCCTCCGGATCTGCGGCACACAGAGCCTCCGGAGTCGGGAAGGCATGATAGCTTATGGGCCTTCCATCTGAGCTCGTCGTGATGCATTCTCTGCCGAAGCCCTCTGAAAGCCTTTCTATGGCAGTCCTTATGGCAGGTATGGATTTTCTCTGGGATATGATGAAGGATATGAGCATCTCCCAGGGCTCCTGTCTGAGTATCCTTATGCCCCTGCCAAACTCAGCAGCCCGAAGCAGGAACTCATCATCCGGATCTATGACCGATCTGTACCTGTCATAGTCCGTATCAAGATCCAGATAGTCCCTCCAGATCCTGTCAAAGTCTTCCTCTGTGCAGTCAAGGGAAAAGCTGTCCTCGGAAAGTCTCCTGATCTCAAGTCTCCTTCCCAGAGCTATGGTGACATAGCCGGTGCCATCCTCTGACGGCCTCATACGGAAGCACTGTCCGGACTCAGCTATGGCCTCCGGGGAAAAATCTCTATGCTGTATGATCATAGGTCCCATCAGCCTCCTGCAAATATCCTGAAGGGATAGCAGGCTCCGTCCTCCCTGCTCTGAGCATAATAAACTATGACACTGTCTCCGCTGTCCCCGTCCAGGGCCCCATCCTCTATGACACAGTTGTCCTTGAGGAATATCAGCTCCTCCCCTGATGAGGTGCGTACGGAAAAGGTACTCATGGCATTCTGAGTGGTCACTCCCTCAGCACGCATTATGTCATACTCCCCCTCAGGAAGCATGACTATGAAATCCACATTTTCACTGTCGTTTATGACATCACCCTGAAACAGTATGGCTGTCTCAGTACCTGACGCTGGCTCCACCAGCACATCACCAAGCTCTACCCCGGGGATGGCCCAGATATTTTCCTTATCGAGCTTGTCCTGGAAACTGTATACGGTCACCCCGTCTGATTCCGTCACTACTCCGGTTATGACCGCATGCATGATGCCCAGGAAGGATGATCCTGTCTTTGGAGTCTCCTCCATGGCCATGGTCTCCGGATAGGTCTCCGATACCATCTCCTGCTCTTCATCAGCCACGGCTCTTCCCTCCATATCCTCCTCTGTCCGGGTCTCAGTCTGGGTGGTCTCCGCCACCGTATCTGAGGGATCAGTGGATCCGGAGCCTCCCCCACAGCCTGAAAGCAGGAGCATAAGGCCTCCTATCAAAAACATATTTCTAACATAAGCTCTGTCTGATCTTATCAAAACTATCTATCCGTCCTTTCCTGAACTCAGTCTATCATATGGCCGGCCCTTTCTCTGAGCCTCCTGAGCTGACTCATGGCATGGGGCCTTATGTGTATGTGATCACCTCTCCGCGACAGCTTCTCTTTCATAGCCTGACTGTCCGGCTTCCCGGCATCGGTCTCAGGCCTGTCCATACCCAACCTGTCCATGGCCTCCTCTATCCTGGCCCGCAGCCTGTCTCCCAGGAGGGCCCCCAGGTCATCCCTGTGTATGAGCATGACCTCATCCACCGGATCCTTCATCCCGCTGTCTCCGGCTCGTCCGATACCGGCAGCTCCTGGTGATCCAAATATGGATCTGGTAAGGAGATGGGCAGGGTAGTCAAGCAGCCTCCTGTCCTCCTTGGTAAGCTCCGGCACAGCCCTGTCCATATCCCCATGGATCAAGCTCAGGGCCTTCAGCATATCCTCAGCATAATCATAAAGATAGGAATATATGATATCCCTTACAGAAGCAGCCTCCGGCAGCCCCTTATGCTCCATGAAGGCAAGCTCAAACTCATTGTATATCTGTATGAAGGTCTCCAGCATGCGGGTCATGGAGCCCGTATCATCAGTCAGGCCAAGCCTTACCAGGCCGGTCAGCTCCATGAACCATATGGACATGAGCTCACCAAGCTCAGCTCCAAGCTGCTCTTTCGCATAGCCGGGGTAAAGATAGGTCTCCCCTCCGGACACATAAGGCAGCTCACCGCTCACGCTCCTTGTGTTCACAAGCGCCGCCGCTCTTCTGAAGTACTCCACAGCCTCCGGAGCCACGTCGTACTCAAGCTCCCTTATACGTTCACAGGAAAGCTCGTACCTCTCGCGAAGCTCCGCTCCGTCGGCATCAAAAATAAATACCGCCTCCTCATGTCCGTTCATATCAGACACCTCCGGAGGATATGGCGCCGAGCACCGTCAGCACTATCCAGAACAGGAGCAGTATCACACAGGCAAAAAAGCCTATGGCAGTAAAGACCTGATTCTTTTCCTGCTCCCTGCCCGCCAGCACTGCAAATACCATGCCCATGACTGAAAAGAGCATGGAGCTTATGCCCAGTGCCCCAGTGATCATGCCTGAGCTTCCCTCAGCCCTTACGGACATGATCAGGGAGGTCAACGTAAGGATCAGCACCATCAGAGCAGTGAAAAAGGCATACCAGCCGTTCCTGGCAAAGGGCTTCCTTATATATGAATATTTTTTTACACCCTTTTCCTTATCTTCCACTCAGCTCTCCTGATCCGGCCTGTCCGCATCTATCTTCCTTATGACCACGGACCTGCCCCTGTTTCGCATCTTTTTTCTGACTCTCTTTTTCTGTATCATCCTGTTTATGTAAAAGCCGACTGCCACCCCGAGAGTGTTCAGCAGCATATCATCCACGTCAAAGCTGCCCACGTTGAATATGAGCTGGGTGCATTCGATAAGGAAGCTTATGAGGGCACCCACCATCAATACCCCTGCCCACTTCCTGCATCGCCTGGATATGGCCGGCAGCAAAAAGCCGCAGGGAACGAAGGCCAGTACATTTCCGATCACATTGAGCAGGAAGGCCCTCATGCCAAGGACCTCTCTGTAGACCCAAAACCTCCGGATCTCCGTAAAGGGGATAAGATTGAAGCCTCTGACTGCTGCGGCTGCCCCATCCGGGCCTCGCCCCAGAGCCTCAGCGAAAAAGGTAAAATACGAAAGGCCTATGATATAAATGATGAAAATGATCCAGCAAAGCTTCTGGATCCTGGTCGTATTTCTTATCATAGTGATTCATTTTACCATATCAGCTGTCTTTCGACAATTTCTTTATGTAAAGGTCCAGTCTTTCTTCCAGGGAAAAGCCTGAGGACTCATACAGTCTGATAGCAGGCAGATTGTCTGATGCCACCTCCAGAAAGGCCTGACTGAAGCCCATGTCAGCCGCCTGTCTGAGCACCTCTGAAAGCAGTCTCCTGCCCATGCCCCTTCCCCTGAAGCGCTCATATACCAGCACCCCGTATATATAGGCACGACCACCTATGTCCCTGATATAGGCTTCTCCAAAGTGTGTCGATATCCTTCCCTCAGAGTCCATGGGAGGAGCCTCAGGAGCTCTGGCCCCATCCTCCGGCTTAAGCTCCCTCACCATCATGCATTCGCTATGGTAAAGCTCTGCTCCCAGGGCGGCCAGAGCCTTCAGTGCAGAAGCATTTTCATATACGGAAAAAAGCACCGCAGGCCTGAGTACCAGGGAGACATCCGAAAAGAGCTCCCGGAAGATCCCTCTTCCTCTTGAGCCTGGAGCAGTAAATGCCGCCACCTCATCCGTATCCAGCCCATCCGTGGTGGCTCCCAGATGCCATATGCAAAGCAATCCCAGGATACCTTCTCCCGAAGGATCGGCCCTCCACAGATACATGTCTGCATCAAGGGGAGAACTGTAGGAGGTATGGTCATGGCTGTTGCATAGCTCCACCAGCTCCCTGATCTGCCTTTTTTCCTCCTCATTCAAATGATCCCGAAAAGCCGGAGCTCTTCGGGATCCCTTATCATCCATTATCTTCTGTGTCGTCATCCTCTTCCTTCTTGGCCTCTTCCTTGGGCTTGAGCTTCATGCTCACTCTGGTGATGACTCTGTCCTCGACTCCCAGTATCCTGTATCTGGCCTCACGGTCCTCCACATCCACAGGGCAGTCTGAGGGCTCAAGTATGCGATCCAGAAGCTCTGTAAGATATCCGCTCAGGGTATCGCAGTCACTGTGGATGTGCATGTGCAGCTCCTCGTTCATCTCGCTAAGGAGAGCGGAGCCCATGATCTCGTAGCTGTCCTTATCCAGCTTGCGGATGGGTATCTCCACCTCTTCATCGTCCTCGTACATGTCACCCACGATCTCCTCTACCAGATCCTCCATGGTGATCATGCCGCTGACTCCGCCGTATTCATCCACTATGATGGCTACCTTCTGGCTCTTCTGCTGCATCTCACGGAAGACCGCATCCGTCTTCATGTTTTCTGATGCGAAAAATACTGGCTTGAGCAGAGACCTTACATCCACATCATAGAAGTTGCCCACCTCCTTTGCCTTTATGGCAAAATCCTTCATGCTGAGCACGCCTATGATGTTGTCTATATTTTCCTCGTAAACCGGTATGCGGCTGTGCTTGGATAAAAGTATCTCATCGATATACTCGTTGACCGAATCGTTGAGGTCCACTGCCACCATATCCTGACGCTGTACCATGACCTCCCTGACTCTCTTGTCATCAAAGGAAAAAATGGATGTGATCATCTCCTTCTCTATGTCATTGAATACGCCTGTCTCGGTACCGGTCTCCAGCAGGGATTTGATCTCCTCCTCAGAGACATTCTGCTCCAGATCATCATGATACAGTCCCAGCAGACGAAGGAGTCCGTTGGTGCTGGCTGAGAGCAGGAAAAGCACCGGTGATATGATCTTTGATATGATGTATATGATCCTTATGCACATCATGCTATACTGCTCTGCATAGAGCAGGGCTATGCGCTTGGGTACCAGCTCACCTATGACGATGTTGAAATAGGCCAGCAGGATGGTGATGACCACGTTTGAAAGGGCAAGGCTGAGTGTGTAGCTCACGCCTCTCTGGGCAAGCACCGCAGCCAGTACCTGAGATATACTGTTGGCTGCAAATGCAGAGCTGGCAAAGCCTGCCAGGGTTATGGCCACCTGTATGGTAGACAGGAACTTTGAGGAGTCCTCAGATACCTTCTCCACCAGGGCCGCCTTTTTGTTCCCTTCCTCTGCAAGTCTGTGTATCCTGTTCTTGTTTACAGATACGACAGCCATCTCAGAGCCTGAGAAAAAGGCATTGATCAATGTGAGTATGACGAGTACCGTTAACTGATACGCTATACTGCCCGCGCCGGGATCTACGTCCATATGTTTTAAGATTACCTCCTAAAAAAATAATATACAAGCGCCATTCTATCACAAACCTGAGCTCTTGTCCATTGCACTCTTGTCCATGTGAAGCTTCAAAAGCCCTAAGGCCCCAGGACTACCGCTTCAAAAGCCGGGCGACCGCCTCATAGAGGCTTGCGGCCTGCAGGCTCTCTCCATGCTCCTGCTGCTCTCCCTCGGCTCCTATAAGTATGGTACGCATGCCGGCTTCCCTTCCGCAGCAGATATCCGACTCAGAATCTCCTATCATGACCGAGCCCTCAAGGTCTATGTTGTACAGCTCTGCGGCCTGGCAAAGCAGCCCTGTGGAAGGCTTCCTGCAGCTGCAGTTGAACTTGAGCTCCCTTATCTCTCCCTCAAAGCCACTGTCCCTGTGATGAGGACAATAAAGTATGTCGTCTACATATGCCCCCTGTCTTCCAAGCTCGGTCTCAAGCTTCCTGTGTATCTCATCGAGACCCTCGAAGCTTACCTCGCCCCGTGCTATGACAGGCTGATTGGTCACCACTATGGCAAGATACTCGGAGTCATTTATCCGTCTTATGGCCTCCGCTGCTCCGGGAAGCAGCTCGAGATCCTCCGGTCTTCTCAGGAAGCCCACATATCTGTTTATGGTGCCGTCGCGATCGAGGAATATGGCCTTCTGCCTCTGCCTCAGATCCCTGGCCCTTACCAGGCCGCTCTCTATGTCCCTGCTCACGGATCCGTATCTCTCCGGTGTGCCCATGTCCTTCACATACTCCGTGGAATGATAGGCCATGACCTGTCCCTCAGCTATCAGGGGCCTTATGATATCCTTGTCAAGATCCAGCTTTACAGGCTCCTTTATGGATCTTATGACCTCCATGCTGAGGGCATAGATCCCGGAGTTGACCATGTTGTGATAGTAATCATGCCTCTCCTCGCTCTTTGAAAGCACCCCAAGGACCCTTGGATCACGCCTGGGCACCGAGACCGGTACTGCCTCGCCGCATACATCCTCCGTAAAGTCCTCAAGCCTTCCTACCCTGTCAGTGACTATGACATCACTGTCATAGGGGTGGGCATTTGGATGAGTAAACAGGGTGACCCTTCCGCCCATACGCTTATGGGCATCCATGAAACGGACAAAATCCACTGACAGCATGAGATCGCCCATGATCAGCAGTATGTCCTCCTGAGGCTCTTCCCTGAGATAGTACAGGGCCCCCGCCGTACCCAGGGGCTGGTCCTCATGTATGTAGCTGATATGCACCTGAAGCTTTGACCCGTCTCCAAAATAGCTGTGTATGTACTCAGCCTTATATCCGGTGACTATGGTTATGTCGGTTATGCCGCAGCTTTGCAGGCAGCGTATCTGATATTCCAGTATGGGCCTTCCGAGCACTGGTACCATGGGCTTCGGAAGCTCCTCCGATACGGAACGCAGCCTGGTCCCCTTGCCTCCTGCCATGATCACAGCCTTCATGTTCTGTCCTCCTTATCCGACATCTCGTCCTTCCTTTCGTGATCAGAGAGAGCCAGGCTCTGGGTCAGCTCCTCTATCTTTTTCTCCAGCTCCGATATATGGAGGCTCATGGTAAATGTCTTCATGAGCAGTATGAATATCATGAACAGGAAAAGGAAGTTGGCGGTGGAATATATGCCAAGCATGGCTGCCATGGTATCCGGCACCACCGGAAACAGTGCAAATATTATGAACATCACGCAGAGCAGCACCCAGAACACCGCGTCCTCCAGGCGCATCTTGGAATTTCTTATCTTCTGCATGACTATGGCAAAGGTGCCTATGGACACCGCCACCAGCACCAGACGGAACAATGCAGTCATCATGATCTATCCATCCTCCCATACATCCTGTCTAAAAAGCTCCTGTTTGAGCAGAGTCCGTATACCACCGATCTCGGAAGGCTGCGGAAATGCTTCCCAAGCAGATAGCCCGTATATTTGGCTCCCGACTCCGCTATGAGTGAAGGTATCTCCAGGGGCCTGCCGCTCCTCATAAGGTGTACGGCAGTCGACCTTACCAGCCGTATGCCCTCTCCCTCTGAGCGTATCCCTGAAAATGTCTCAGGCCTCAGGCTCTGGCTCATGCCCAGGTCGAAGTTGCGGTGCAGCTGTTTTATGGGTCCATAGCCATGGCTGTGTATAACCCTGGCTGAGGCCTCATAGGCCACTGCATATCCTGCCTTCAGGGCTCCTGCGGCGTAGACCATGTCCTCATTGAATATGGCCGGCTCCGAAAAGCCCGACAGGCTGTCAAATATGTCTCTTCTGTATGCACAGCAGACATTTGAAGCGAAAAAGGCCTTTATGCCCAGGCTCTTCATATCCTCTGCCGTCTTTATCCTGCTCGTCCCGGGATAATTGAAGGTCCTGGTAAAGCGCTCCCTTTCCGTGGCTCCTTCTGCTGCAAGCTGTCTAGCATAGGCAAGGGCCACTGTCTCTCCCGAGGGACCGCTAAGGGAAAGTGCTCCGATCAGCCGTTCCACCAGACGATCATCCGCCGGCATGGCATCATCCGTCATGCATATGAAGCTCTCCGCCTCCGAGCGGCTGACTCCCAGGTTCCTGGTGGCCGCATGATCAAAGTCCTTCTTCTTTATATGTATGAGCTCCGCTCCTCCGGGAAATGCCTCCGTCCTGTCTCTGTCAAGCTCAGCTATCCTTTCCTTTACCTCGGCGGGCATAAGCTCCTCCTCAGTATTTATGATGATGAGCTTGTGAGGCCTCCTTGACTGGGTCCTCAGCCTTTCAAGCAGCCTGATGAAGCCCTGCCCGGGCCTGTATGTAGGTATGATTATGTCCGTATCCATGACAGCCTTCATCTCAGCTCATGGCTCCTTTGCAAATGTCTTTTTCATAAATATACGGGAGGCAGCGGAAAATGCAGCCAGCATGAGCAGCATCAGGATCACATAGGAGATCGCAGCCCCCTGCATACCACAGGTCCCAAGAAGGCCTCTGCTAAGCGGGAAGGCCACCAGGGCTCCCATGAGATAGATATAAAATACCAGTCTCTGCCTCCTCAGCACTATGAGTATATAATAAAACAGGTTGTTGAGGGCATACAGGCCCCCGCCTGCTATGATCAGGAAAAATACGCCGAGCCTTCCGCTCAGGACACCCTCATAGGATGATCCCAGAAGCATCTCAAGTATGGTAAGCACTGGACGGCCAAGAATAGCCACGCCCATAAGACACAGGAGGCTCAGGCCTGTGACCATCAGGACAAGTCTCCTGCATATGAGACCGAAGCCCTCACCATCACCTTTATCGAGCCTGTCCGAAAGCTCCGTCATAAAGGGCCTTATGATAAAATTGGCCGCCAGATATATGAAGCTGGTAGGCATGAAAAGTATGTTGAAGATCCCGGACATCTCATCCGTACCAAACCAGTCTATGGCATACCTGGACGAGGAAAAAACATAAAAGTCCAGAAATACGGAAAGGAACAGGGGAAATGTATCCCTGAGAAGCCTCACGAGGCTTCCCGGCTCCAGCCTCAGGCTGAAGCATTCCGCTGAAAATGTCCTGAAAAACCTTCGTATGTCAAAGACATAAAGCCCCAGGAGCTGAAGCATCGCTCCCGCAAGAACTGCGGGCAGCAGGCTGCGGCTCATGAGCAGCACGATGCAGAAGCCGGTCATGGAAAGGAGGGTCCTGAAGAACAGGGCCTGTCCTCCCACATAGAGGCCTCCATCCCTCTGTGCCTCTGACTCATATACATCTGCATAGCCGTCCATGATCTTATAGGCGGCAAGCAACAGGATACAGAGCCCCTTATATATGCTGTCATAGGCTCCGGTGGCAAGGAACAGCACCACATAGACCACTGAAAAGCCCAGTGCCAGGGCCGAGGTCCAAAGCCTCAGCCTTCGGTATGCTCCGAAGCTGTAGATCCCAGCCGTGTCCGTGATATGGAAGGGACGTATGCCAAAATAGGCTATGATGAACATCTGCTGGCCGAAGGTGGAGAAGCCAAAGCCAAATATGCCCCCGTCCCCAAGCCCCGCAGCCCTGGTGACCAGGAAGGCCATGACCATGGAGGAAAGCGCATAAAGCAGGCTTCCCAGCATGTTCCATATTATGTCCTTTTTCCTGTCCCTTTCCGGCATGTCCTCTCTTCCTGAGCTATCTGCTCACCCTGAAGTTCTGTATCAGCAGTATGGAGGTCAGCATCTTGAGCATGTATCTGACCGCATTTATCGGATTGATATAAAGGGAGCTGCCTCCGTCCCTTTCAGCCACCTTTACGGGCACCTCCGCTGTCCTGGCCCCGTTCTTTATCAGGAACGATATGGTATCGGGCTCGGGGGCAAAGTTGAGCTTCCAGGCAAACAGCTCTATCATGCGTCTGTTATAAAGCCGAAGGCCACAGGTAGGGTCCGTTATGACCGCTCCGGTGGTCATCCTTACGGCCAGTCTTATAAGCCTGCTGCCCAGGCTCCTCATGCCGCTCATATCATTTTCAAGTCCTATGAATCTGGAGCCCATCACCAGATCATAGTCTCCTTCTCTGGCCTTTTCATAAAGAGCCCTTATATATTCGGGCCTGTGCTGGCCGTCTCCATCAAACTGCACCGCATAGGCATAACCCTTCATGGACGCGTATTTCATGCCAGTGCGGAAGCAGCCTGTAAGCCCCAGGTTTACAGGCAGATGTATGGTATTGTAGCCCCGCTCATCACATATCCTGTCGGTGCCGTCAGTGGAGCCGTCGGTTATGACCACGTAGTCATAATCTCCGTAGTCACGTCTCAGCTCCTCCACCACCTTTTCTATGCTCTCCGCCTCGTTGTAGGCAGGTATGATGAGCAAAAGATCACTGTTTTTCATATAGCCTTATATCCATGTCCTTATAGGCATGGATGCTCCTTTTTACACTCAAAAGCTCCCCGGGCACCTCTTCTCCCTTTGCCCAGGCAACATAGGCCCTGGGAAGATCCACTCCTGCAGCATGGGAAAAGGGGTAGCCCCCTCCAAATCTGGCATTCATGTCCAGCACATAGGGCACGCCATCCTCAGCTCCTAGGATCACATCCATATCCAGATTTCCTCTATGGCCAAGCCCACGGCCCAGCCTCCTGCCAAGCTCTGACAGGACCTTATGCTCAGGAGCCTCAGGACCGAGCACTATGGCCTCGTCCGTCTCTCCAGAGCGCATGGCCAGCTTCCTTCTGACTATGGTCGTCACATAGCTTCCCTTCAGGTCATTTATGATATCCAGCCCGTACTCCGATCCTCGGACCTCAGACTGGATGATGACAGATCCTCTGCCCTCCTGACCCTCCGACTTTTCCTCGGATTCGTATCTCAGGTAGCTGCCCTCCACGTTCCTCTTGCAGAGACTCCAGAGTATGCCGAGCTCCTCCCGGCACAGGGCCTTGTAAAGTCCTATGGAGCCCATGCCGAAGCGGGGCTTCACATAGGCCGGAAAGCTGCCGTCGTAGTCCTCCGGATCAAGGGCCGTATAGGGAGTATGGATCCCGAGCTCCGAAAGCCTCCTGCCCATCATGTATTTGTCGCTGCAGACTGCCGTCACGCTGCGGTCAGATACCGCAGGCACTATGCCTGCATCAAGGAACCTGTCCCTGTGGCATGAAAGCATCCAGACATCCACGTCAAAGAGCGGTACCATCAGGCCGATCTGATGCTCCCTGCAGAAATCCAGCAGGAAGTCCACATAGCCCTCCTCATATATGAGCGGTGTGAGCACATGGCTGTCCGCCTCCATAAGAGCGGGCGACATGGTGGAATTGGCCGCAAAAACAAGAGACCCGTCAGTCTGAGCCTCTTTGAAATATCTCACCAGATAGGTGCGCCTTCCGGCGCTTGTAAGTAAAATATTCATGGCGCTATGATAGCATATCCCCATAAGCCGCGTCAAACACGCCGGGGAGCCCTCCCGTATGCAGGAACAGCACCGGGGTGTCTATCCCCTTTCGTTCTATCTCCTTCAGCATGCCAAGGAAGGCCTTGCCGGTATATATTGGATCCAGCGGCAGTCCATAGGCTGAAAGCATGTGCCTGCAGAGCTCCGAAAGCTCCCTGTTTCCTGCACCATATCCTTCCCCCACGTACTCGTCCCTGAAGATGATCTCAGGCAGGCTTCCATCGAAGCCTCTCTCACTGAGGTATGCCCTGAGTGCAGAGCCTATGACCTCCGTGCCCCTTTCTCTGGTCCTGGCGACGGATATGCCTGTGATCTGTCTGCCATCGCCCTTAAGTGCGGAGCCCGCCAGCAGTCCCGCCTGGGTCATGCCTGTTCCTGAGGCCAGGAATATATGGGTAAAATGTATCCCTTCCCTTTCCTCATAGGCGCATATCTCCTCATAGGCATCCCTGTAGGCATCCATGAGCACTGTCTCATTGCCGGTCCCCAGGGAGCTGCCATAGATATAATAGGGCCGTCTGCCAAGCTCCCTGAGCCTTGACATCTCCTGCTCCACCCCAGTCCTTATGGAATCCGGCCTGCACATGACCACACTGGCTCCCGACTCCCTTACAAAGCGCTCATTCATGGGCATGCCAGGGGCTTTATCCTCCTTCATGATGATGGTACAGGGGATGCCTCTGTGGGCTGCCATATGAGCCAGGACCCTGTTCAGATTGGAGGTCCTTGAGCCGTAGCCTATCACTGCGTCGCAGCCCTTCTCTGCCATGTCCCGCATGGCCCTCTCCACTATACGCACCTTATTGCCACCGAAGGAAAAGGGTATGAGGTCATCTCTCTTTATGTATATGTCTGCCCCTTTATGAGACATGAGCCTGTAGGTATCAGTCATCCTTCCTCCCTCTCTTCCATATGCCAAGCTCAGAGAGCACGGCCATGAGCTCCCTGAAGCTCTGAAGCTTCAGAAATGCTGATGCCCCCATATATATGGCTGCTCCCAGCAGCACCTGAGCCACGAGCACCGTCAGAGCCCTCACTGCTCCCGGCAGCTCCGCTAATACAGCTGCTCCATATAGCCTCTGTCCTGCCATATATACCATAATCCCCATAAGGACTGACAGCAGGAGCTCTGGCCCTACGTCTCTCCACTGTCTGAGGGGACCGTAGCCGAGGAGCCCCGCATTGGGAGCAGCATTTATAAAGGTACAGAGAAGATCAAAGGCAGCCTTGCCTATGAGCATGCAGGCTATGCCATGGGGAGCGGTGATCATCAGCACTCCCACTCCGAGGAGCTTTTTGACTATCTCAAGCCTCAGATATATGTCGCTCCTGCCTCCGGCATTTATGGCCTGAAGGTTTGCCACATGCATGGGCCAGGCAGCATAGGAAAGACAGCAGAGCCTGAGCATGGGTGCCGCCGGCATCCAGCTCTCTCCCAGCAGCAGTCTGATGAGTGGATCTGCCACTGCCATGAGTCCGGCCATCATGGGAAACATGATATAGCAGGATATGCCTATGGTCCTTCCCAGCATGTCCCTTAGCCTCTCCCTCTCATCCTGCAGCCTTGAAAATGCCGGCAGCATGACAGCCTGCATGGTCTGCCCCACGGAATTGGCTATGATCTGGGGAAACTGATTTCCCCTGTTATAAAAGCCCACGGCTGCCGAGCTGAACAGCTTCTGTATGACAGGGGTATAGATATTGTTGTATATGGTATCTATGAGTCCCGAGACCAGCACCTTCCAGCCAAAGGAAAAAAGGCTCCTGAGGCTGTTTAAGGATATGCATGCCCTGGGCCTCCATCTCACAAGCAGCAGGAGCAGGACCATGAGCATCAGATACTTGAAGAACTGCTGCCAGACCAGAGCCCAGGTCCCGAGCCCACGGAGGGCCGCAAAGATCCCAGCTGCTCCCGATATGACATCCGCCGCCATGGTGGCCGCACACTGGATCCGGAACTCCATCCTCCTGGCTATGATGGCCATCTCCACGGATATGACCGAGCCGAAAAACAGTATGAGTGAAAGCACCCTCAGCATGGGAGCTATCTCAGGGTCTCCAAAGTACTCCGCCGCCTCCGGTGCCAGCGCAAACAGCAGGATATACAAAAGGGCCGAGATCCCAAGCCCTGTCCAGAAGACAGAGCTGAGATCCTCGGCTGTTATGTCCTTTTTCTGTATGAGTGAGGTCTGGAAGCCGGACTGGATGATCACGTTTGATATGGTGATGAACACCAGCATAAGGGAAAGAGTGCCATACCTCTCAGGTCCCAGCAGCCTTGCGAGCACCAGGGATACAAGAAAGGTGATGAGCTGATCTCCTCCGTTTTCCGCCGCCTTCCATAAAAGGCCGCTCATTATGCTGCGGCCTTTTACTTCTGCACTGTATTTATCTGTGTCCTTGTGATCCTCTATCATATCATAAGCTCTGTCCCGTGATCGCAGGATCCGTGGGATCATAGTTCTGCGTCATGGGTATGGCCCACTCTATGGCAGGTCTGTCCAGAGGTCCCATGATCCATTCATCGTTGTAGATGGTGATGGACGTGCCTGTGGGACAGTTGTTGTAAAGCCATGCTGCATCCCCTGCTGTCAGCCTTACGCAGCCGTCGGAACGGCGCTTGCCGTGCTCATTGTAGGAGCCGGGCTCAAAGTGATAGGAGTCCGGAGAATCCTGATATATGAGGGAATGCATCAGGAAGCCGTTGTAAAATCTCGCACAGAACTGGCAGTAGATGTTGTCATGCATGAACTTCCATCTGTACTTGACATAGGTCTTGTAGGTGCCGATGGGGGTATCATCTCCCACGGTTGTAAGGAACACCTTGTAGGGTATGATATATCCGTTTTCGCCATCCCTGGTATAGACCGTAAGGGTCTTCATGTCCTTGTTGAGCTTGATGATATAGTCCCCGGTCTTGCCCATGATGGGCTCGAGGTCCCTGACCACCACGCCGTTCTGATCGAAGAGATACTTATATCCGTCTATGTACTGCCAGCCGTTTACCCTGCCGTTGTTTACAAAATAATACTTGTTGCCAAGGGTGTCATAGGCCCAGCCTGTATAGGGCACTCCGGATGCGGTGGAATATACTGCAAGTCCGCTGGCATCATAGGTCACGCCCTCGTAGGCATTTGCCACCATATGCTGAGCAGTAGGCTCATAGAAGCGCATGCCCTTGGTCCAGAGCTTCATCTGTATGGACTGGATATATCTTCCGGTGCCCATGGTACCGGCGGTCTGACCATCGTGTGCCCAGTCAAGCACTGTACCGTCATTGAGCTGAACCCTGTAATATACATCATAGAGATTCCTGGTATAGCCCTGAGCCCTTATCTGGACTGCGGTCACCTTGGCATTGTCGCCATAGAGAGGGGTGACCATGTCGTTCATGGCCCACTTCGTCCATCCATGCTCATCGGTATATACTCTGTAGAAAATATCTCCTATGCCCACGTTGATCCTGAGCTTGAGTCCGGAAAATCCATCCGTAGGAGAATTGAAGAATCCCATGTTTGAAGTGAAGCCATCGGAAAGCATGCCGTTCGTCTGCATGAGCTGGCCATGGGTCTCCGGTACCTGTCCGAGCACGGGATCAGGTCCCACGCTTTCTGCCTCCTGGGTAAGGCTCAGGTCAGAATTGTCTATGCCTCTGCTGGCAAGTAGCATGGCATCAGTAAATGAGTTGTCCGGTACTCCGGGAGTATAGCCGGGACCTGAGGTAGCATCAGACTGTCCGGGGCCCACGGTCTGGGATGAGCCTGTGCCCGGATGTACGGTCTGGGGCTGTCCTGTCCCCTGAGGCGCCTGTGCTCCGGTGTTGCTTCCTGCAGCATCCGTAGGAGCCTGATCCGTAACTATGGAGCCATCGGGAGCCGCCTCCGTGGAAGTCTCCATGCTCACTCCGGGGCCTCCGTTTATGCCCTCCACTATAGCCGCCATTGAGCTCATGCCCATAAGGCTGCTCATAAGCATGGATGCAGCTAACAGGGCACAAAGCCTAGATCTTGAAATCATAAACAATCTCCTGATACGCTTTTATATTTTGTCGCTTATATAAATTATAACATTTTCAGGTAAAGGTCAATTACAAATACCTGAAGCCTTCTTACAAGTTTCTGCCATCGGGTAAAGGGCCGGTAAACAGTCCTTGCTATGTCCTCCTCCTGGTCCTGTACCAGAGGCTCTGAAGACGGGCATACAGCCTGGGAAATCTCAGCTGCAGCCTTACGAGGGATCTCTGGGCTGCAGGCATCTCGTGGAAAAACCTGTCATTTTCCGGAAGCCTTGTCACCTCCAGATGTCCCTTGTTTATCTCGGCCTTGAAGGCCTCTCTGGCTATGGCCTCTCTGACGCTTGCCTCATATCTCCCGCCGGAGTCCCGGTCAAAGTCAAGGTAAAGCCTCTCCATGGCCTCAAAATGCTCCTGCCATCTTCTTTCCCTCTGCTCCTGATCCCCCTGATCCATCAGGCTGCTCCAGGATCCGCCTCCTCCGACCCTGTATGCAGACATGGGCCTGTTGATATAAAAGACCCTGCCCTTAAGAGCCATGAAGAGGTGAAGAGGTATGTCACCCACAGGACACTGATAGTACCAGTCAGGGAGCTCCTTTGCATACTCCGTGCGGAAAAGCAGGGAGGAGGTGGGTATGTTTACAGGCCTTGATATGATGTCCTCAGTCTCTATGAAGCCGTCGTTGTGATAGGGCCTGAGCTGAGCAAGCTCCCTGAAGGAATCATCCATGCTGACTATGCGGGCTGCATGGCAGCACATGGAGCATTCCGGGTGATCCTCCATGATGGCCACCTGAGTGCTCAGCTTCCTTATGTCCAGCCAGAAGTCGTCTCCCTCGCACATGGCTATGTACTTGCCCCTGGCCCTGGGAAAATTATATACTCCGCTCAGATTCCTTATGCCCTTCTGATACTGGTTCTCTTCCTCATACAGAGGTCTTATGACATCCCCGTATCTATCGGCATATCTTTCTATGATCTCCCTCGTCCCATCTTTTGAGGCGTCATCATGGATCAGTATCTCAAATCTGAAATCACAGTCCTGCTTAAGGAAGCTGTCGAGGGCCTGAGTTATGTAATCCCTGTGCTGATAGCTCAGGCAGCATATGGATACCATTATGTCGTTTTCGATGTTTTTTTCGTTTTTATCCATATAAATGTTGATTATGTCAAATATTTTATATCTTAAGCTGCAGGATCATTGAGTTTAAGCAGCTTTGCTGCCTGATCCGCAGTGGAAAGAGCCGTGATAAGCTCATCCAGATCTCCGTTTATGATGGAGTCGATCTTGTAAAGCGTCAGCTTTATCCGGTGGTCAGTTACACGTCCCTGGGGAAAATTGTAGGTCCTTATCTTTTCAGACCTGTCCCCTGTGCCTATCTGGGAGCGGCGCAGATCATCCTCCTCATCATGCTTCTTCTGCCTTTCCAGCTCATAGAGCCTGGCTCTGAGGACCTTCATGGCCTTGTCCTTGTTTTTCAGCTGGGACTTTTCATCCTGGCAGGATATGACTATGCCTGAAGGATAGTGAGTCAGCCTTACAGCGGAATCCGTAGTGTTTACGCACTGTCCGCCGTTTCCGGACGCCCTGAACACATCCCAGCGTATGTCCTCGGGATTTATGACCACATCCACCTCCTCAGCCTCCGGCATGACCGCCACGGTGGCCGTGGACGTATGGATGCGTCCACCGGATTCTGTCTCAGGTACCCTCTGGACCCTGTGGACTCCGGACTCATATTTCAATTTTGAGTAGGCTCCCCTTCCATTTATCATGAAGGTGATCTCCTTGAAGCCCCCGAGTCCATTTTCGTTGAAGCTCACGAGCTCGGTCCTCCAGTCGTTGCGCTGGGCGTAGTTCGTATACATACGATAGAGGTCAGCTGCAAAAAGGGCCGACTCATCTCCTCCTACTCCAGCCCGGATCTCCATGACTATGTTCTTTTCATCATTTGGATCCTTTGGCAGCAGCAGTATGTTGAGCCTGTCCTCATATTCCCTAAGCAGCCTCTTTGATTCCGCAAGCTCCTCCTTGGCCATGGCCTTGAGCTCCTGATCCTCCTCATTCTGAAGCATCCACAGGGCATCCTCTCCGGCCTTTTCAGCCTTTCTGTAGCTCTCATAGGCCTCCGCCACAGGCAGGAGCTCCGACTGCTCCTTCATAAGGGCTCTGAGCCTGTCGGGATCTGCTGCCGAAGCCGGCTCGGAGAGCTCCCGAAGCAGCTCTTCATATCTTATCATTATCTCATTCAGCTTGTCTGAAATGATCATATTATAATCCTGCCTCCGCTGAGACCACCCGGTCATGTCCCGAGTAGTCCCTGTGTACGCTTACATTTATAAATCCATGCTTTCTTAGGAGCTCCGAGACCTCTCTGCCCTGGTCAAAGCCGATCTCCAGATAGAGCCTTCCTCCGGCCCTCATATAGCTCCCGGCCTCAGAGGCTATGCGCCTGTAAAAGATCAGCCCGTCCTCGCTTCCCCAGAGAGCATTTCTCGGTTCAAAGAGCCTTACCTCCGGCTCAAGCTCCCCCAGCTCCTGCTCCCTGATGTAGGGAGGGTTGGACACTATGATATCATAGGCCTCTATGCCCTGAGCCCTCATGGCCTCCCTGACCGGGCCAAACAGGTCCCCGCATACAAAGCTTATGTCCTGTTTTATGCAGGCAGTAGCGGATACTGAGTCTGCTCCGGTCCTGGGAGCAGCCTTCAGGTCCCTCTCCTCAAGATCTAGCCTCAGGTTCTCCCTGGCAAGCTCAAGGGCAGGCTCTGATATGTCCGTAGCCGTCACCCTGCTATAGCCTCCAAGCAGAGCCAGAGACACGGCTATGGCGCCTGAGCCGGTACACAGATCTAGCAGGCTGCAGTCCCTGTCCTTGTGCTCCGAAAGGACCAGCTCACACAGAAGCTCTGTATCCTGTCTTGGTATGAGCACCCTTTCATCTACCCTGAACCTGAGTCCCATAAACTCAGTATAGCCCAGGATATACTGCAGGGGGCGTCTTCTCTCTCTTTCCGAAAGATAGCGCTCATACAGAGCCGTGACCTCAGGCAAGGCATCATCCTCCATGTGAGCAAGGTATGCTCCCGTATCCATATGGAGCGCACCGCACAGAAGGAGCCTGGAGTCCAGCTCAGCCTCCTCTATACCACAGGCCTCAAGTCTCCTCCGGCCCTCCTGGCAGAGCTCCCTCAGCCTCATGCGGCCTCTCCTCCGGCCCTCTCAAGCAGCTGCCTTCCGAGGCTGTCGGGGCCCTCAGGAAAGTTTTCCTCCTCATAGGCCTTCCAGTCAAATACAGCCTCCACAGCAGCTATGGCCACCTCTATCATGCCATCGTCCGGCTCCTTCGTGGTCAGGTTCTGCATCCAGAGTCCGGGCTTTGATATAAGGTTCATGAGCCAGTTGTCATGGCGTCCTGCGGCCATGAGCACCTCATAGCTTACTCCCGCTATGACGGGGATCAGCAGTATACGGGAAAGGAAGCGCAGCAGCAGTCCATCCACCCTTATGACCATGAAAAACAGTATGCTTATGATCATGACCAGGAAAATGAAGCTGGTGCCGCAGCGCTTATGCTGCTTGGAGGAGACCGCCACATTCCTTACTGTGAGAGGCAGACCATGCTCTATACAGTTTATGCACTTGTGCTCAGCTCCATGATACATGAAGGTACGCTTTATGTCCTCGCTCCTGGATACGAGCATGACATAGCCTATAAATATGCATACCCTCACGGCTCCCTCAAGGAGAGCCATGACGGTCTCGTTGTGTATGAAGCCACGAAGCAGGGAAGCCAGGGCAAGCGGCAGCCACATAAATACCACTATGGCCATGACAAAGGCCAGTACCATGGAAAATGTCATGAGCACCTGGTCAAGCCTGTCCCCGAAGGTGCGCTCCAGCCAGGCCTCAAAGCGTGAGGGCTTCACATCCTCATCGTCCTCAAAAAAGGAGGCCGAATACATGAGGGTCTTTATGCCTATGTACATGGACTCGCAGAAGGAGACCACGCCCCTTATGAGAGGGAGCCTGGCCCATGCATGCCTCTTTCCGAAGCCTATGTAATCCTCTGTTTTGACCTCTATATTTCCGTCAGGCTTCCTGACACCCACGGCATATCTGTCGCCGTTTTTCATCATGATGCCTTCTATGACTGCCTGACCGCCTATACCGCTGTATCTCATAAGTCCTCGTTATAGCATGAAGGACCGAGCAATACTGCCCGGTCCCCCTGATCGATAATGTTAAATTACTTTGCTGCAGTTCCGTACTTCTTATTGAACGCCTCGATACGTCCTCTGGCTACTGCTGCCTTTTCCTTACCTGTGTAGAACGGATGGCACTTGGAGCAGACTTCCACAGAGATGGTCGGCTTTGTGGAGCCGGTTACAAATGTATTTCCGCAATGGCAGGTAACTGTTGCCTGATAGTACTTAGGCTGTATATCCTGTTTCATCTTAAAGTCTCCTCTCTTAAAAAAGTTATCTCTTAGAGAACTGAGGAGCCTTACGAGCCTTCTTGAGACCGTACTTCTTACGCTCCTTCATGCGGGAATCTCTGGTAAGATAGCCTTCCTTCTTGAGCATGGGCCTGTTCTCGCTGTCCTCCTGAAGGAGTGCGCGGGAAAGACCATGTCTGATGGCTCCTGCCTGTCCGCTGATGCCGCCGCCCTTAACGGTGACCTTGATATCGAACTTACCCTCGTTTCCTGTAGCGGTCAGAGGCTGACGAACGATGACCTTAAGGGTCTCAAGTCCGAAGTACTCGTCCAGGGACTTGCCGTTAACTGTGATGACGCCTGTGCCGGGAGTAACGAATACTCTGGCTACTGATTTCTTTCTGCGGCCTGTGCCGTAATATGTGATGGCTGCCATGTCTTATCCTCCTTCCGATCAAAACTCCAGCACTTCAGGCTTCTGAGCCGCGTGCTTGTGCTCGGGTCCGCAGTATACGAAAAGCTTCTTATACATCTGGTTTCCGAGTGCTCCCTTGGGAAGCATGCCCTTGACGGCGTGCTCTATGACTCTCTCGGGATGCTTGTCTGTCATCTCCTTGAGGGTGACGAGCTTGGTTCCGCCAATATAATCGGAATGGCTGAAGTAAGTCTTCTGGTCCATCTTCTTGCCGGTAACAGCAAACTTCTCAGCATTTACTATGATCACATAATCTCCGCAATCAAGGAAGGGAGTATATGTGGGCTTATGTTTTCCTCTGAGGACCTTAGCCACCTCGGATGCAAGACGTCCGAGTGTCTTATCGGTCGCATCCACCACGTACCACTTTCTCTCGATGGTAGAAGCTGTAGCAACATAACTCTTCATGTTGAAACTCCTGTAAAATATAAGAAAATATGTAAATGTTCTTACAAATGCGTCTACCGGGGCTGTGGTTTCTGCATTTAAAAAAGTGCCGCATCCATAAAGCAGCTTTTATATTATAATGAAAGACCGACCTTCTGTCAACGGAAAATCAAAGAAAAAATGTGTCTCCGGATCCTGATATGAAGGCCAGCATATCCGTAAGTGACTGGAAGGTGCCGTCAGTATAAAGCTCAAGCTCCTCCTTTGATATGTCATTGAGGTCCGGTATATAGTACACCCTGGCTCCGGAGCGTCTTCCGGCTATGATTCCGTTCAGTGAATCCTCGCAGATCACGCACTCGGAAGGCTCAAGGCCAAGCTCCCGGGCGGCCCTTATGAAGATGTCCGGCTCCGGCTTTCCTCTTTCTATCATGTCTCCCGTGATGATCAGATCAAACACATCCTCCATGCCGCTGTCAGAAAGATAAAAATCCACCACCGGCCTGTAGGTGGAGGTGGCAAGCGCGAGGCTGATGCCCTTATCCCTGAGATAGGTCGTAAGCTCCCTGGCTCCAGGCTTCAGCGGCACTCCGCCCTCCCTGAGCCTGCGGTCAGCCACCACCTCTCTCAGCTGTCTGGCCTCCACATAGTCATGGGGGTCATCCCCGTAGAAATCATTGAATATCTTTATGGCTGACTGCCTGCTTGAGCCTCTCATCATGTCCAGCAGCTGATCCGGTATGTCATAGCCCAGCTCCTTCGACACCTCATGCCAGGACTCCTTGTATACCCTTTCAGTATCGAAGACCGTACCGTCCATGTCAAATAAAAAACCCTTTATCATATGTCCTTCTCCTTTGGATGGTCTGCCGGACCCTGCCTCTCTTCAGTATATACTATGGATCTGAGGAAAAGGCCTCTGGCCTCTGCGGTCATTCCCGCGCTCCTTCTGTCCCTGGCCCTGAGTATCTCCTCCATGTCCTCCGGCCTCCTGGCTCCGGTCCCTGCCTCCATGACCGTACCGGCTATGATGCGTACCATGTTGTAAAGGAAGCCGCTTCCGCTTATGCGTATACATAGCTCTCCTGCACCGCCGCCAAATCCGCCCTCTGACAGCCGGCTTATGCCTGCTTCATGTATCGTGCGGATCGCATCGCCGCCTCTCTGCAGTACCTGAGAGGCAGGATTTGCAAAGGAGGTGAAGTCATGAGTGCCCACCAGTGCCTTAAGGGCCCTGTCCATGGCCTCTACGTCCAGACTGTAGGGGCAGAAGCTCCTGTACCTCCTGCCCAGCGGATCCTCTATCCTTCCGTTATATATACGATATTCATAAGTCTTGATGGAGGCATGCTTTCTGGGATGCCAGTCTGCTTCGCAGCTTTCCGAGGCCAGGACCCTCAGGTCCCTTGGAAGCCTCGTGTTTATGGCAAGCGCCATCCTTTCAGGCGGTATGGAGGATGAGGTATCGAATACGGCCACATTTCCCAGGGCATGCACCCCGCTGTCCGTGCGGCTGGCTCCTATGATCCCGATCTCCTCTCCACAGAGCTCCGATATGGCCCTGGACAGCTCTCCCTCCACGGTCCTTTTCCCGGGAAGCTTCTGAAAGCCCGAGAAATCAGTTCCGTCATATGCTGTTATGATCCTTATCCTTGTCATGGAAAAACCCGAGTATCTCTGCCTTTGCTTCCTCTATAGTGCTCATCCTCTCATCCACCATGATCCCGGCCCTCCGAAGGTCGGCTGCCAGATAGGTGATCTGAGGGGCTGAGAGCCCCATGCGCTCCAGCTCCTTATAGTGGGTAAATACCTCCTTCGGGGTATCATAATAGCACAGCCTGCTCTTATCCATGACCAGGAGCCTGTCAGCGTACCTGGCCACATCATCCATACTGTGTGAAACGAGTATGACCGTCATGCCCTTTTCCGTATGGAGAGCATCTATGCAGTCCAGGATCTCATCCCGACCTTTGGGATCAAGCCCTGCGGTGGGCTCATCCAGTATGAGCACCCTGGGGCCCATGGCCAGCACTCCGGCTATGGCCACCCTTCTTTTCTGCCCTCCGGATATCTCAAAGGGACTCCGCTTATAAAGTCTGGGATCCACTCCCACGAGCCTCAGGGCCTCCTCAGCCCTCCCGCTGGCCTCATCGTCCTTAAGTCCCATGTTTTTGGGGCCGAATTTGACATCAGTTATGATATCCTGCTCAAAAAGCTGATACTCCGGATACTGGAACACAAGTCCCACCCTGGAGCGCAGCCCCTTCAGGTCATAGCCCGGAGCAAATATATCCTCCTCATCAAAATACACAGTGCCCGAGGTAGGCTTCATGAGCCCGTTGAGGTGCTGGATCAGTGTGGATTTTCCAGAGCCAGTATGTCCTATAAGGCCCACAAAAAGCCCGTCCTCCACCTCAAAGGACACATCCTTCAGGGCACAGGACTCCATGGCCGTGCCCTCCTGATATATATGTGTCAGATTTTCTGTCCTTAACGACATCCTGTATCCTCATATGCCGCTTCCTTATTTTCTGTCAGAGGGGTCTTCTGTCAGAACGGAAGCAGGTTGGTAAGCAGCATGAGTATGAAATAGATCAGTATGATCACATACGCATGCATGTCATTTTTTCCATAACGCAGGGGCCGCATCTTTGTGCGTCCCTCACCGCCATGATAGCATCTGGCCTCCATGGCCATGGACAGATCCAGGGCCCTTCTGAAGGCCGATATAAACAGCGGCACCAGCAGGGGCACCATGGCCCTGGCCTTCTGTATCAGTCCGCCGCTCTCAAAATCAGCGCCCCTTGCAGTCTGGGCCTTCATGATCTTGTCTGTCTCCTCCACCAGTATGGGAATGAACCTAAGAGCTATGGACATCATCATGGCTATCTCATGCACGGGCACTCCAAAGCGCTTCATGAACCCGAGGCTCTTTTCCAGTCCGTCCGTCAGGGCGTTTGGAGTGGTGGTCAGGGTCATGATGGACGAACCCAGCACCAGATATACGAGCCTTACTGCCATGAAAAGGGCGGTAAAGAGTCCCTCGTAGGTTATATGTATGAAGCCTATGCCAAAAAGCTCTGTACCGGGTGTCAGGAACAGATTGAAGGAAACTGAAAGCACCAGCAGTATCATGATGGCCTTGAGTCCTCTGACCATAAACCTGAAGGGCACCCTAGAAAGCCTTATGACCGAAAACAGGAAGATGGTGGCTATGGCATAGCCTGCCACACTGTCCGTCATGAAGAGTGACAGCAGGTAAAGCATGGTGGCAGCCAGCTTGGTCCTGGGATCGAGTGCATGTATCCTGGAGGCGACCGGATAATATTGTCCTATGGTTATGTCTCTAAGCATCCGCTCCGGCTCCTTTCCTTTCAGCCCGCTTCATCAGAGGGATGATATACTGGAGCAGTTCCTCTCTGGTAAGTATGCCAAGGGGTATGGGCATGCCTGCCTGTCTGAGCTCATAGGCCAGCTCCGTGATCTGAGGCACACTGAGAGACAGATTCCTCAGCTCATCGACTCTGGAAAATATCTTCCTGGGTTCATCGTCCATGACCACCCTGCCGTCATCCATGACTATGATCCTGTCCGCATCCACCGCTTCCTCCATATAGTGGGTGATGTGGACTATGGTGATCCCTTCCTTTTTATTGAGCTCATGTACCGTGCGCAGCACATCCCGCCTTCCGCTGGGATCCAGCATGGCGGTAGGCTCATCCAGGACTATGCACTCAGGCTTCATGGCCATGACTCCTGCTATGGCCACCCTCTGCTTCTGTCCTCCTGAAAGTCTGTTGGGAGAATTGAGCCTGTAGGCCTCCATGCCTACCTTCTTAAGAGCATCATCCACCCGGCGCACTATCTCCTCGGTGGGTACACCCAGGTTTTCCGGTCCGAAGGCCACATCCTCCTCGACCACATTTGCTATGATCTGATTGTCGGGATTCTGGAACACCATGCCGCAGGTCTTCCTTATATTGAGGAGCCTGGACTCGTCCCTGGTGTCCATGCCTGATATGAGCACCGTACCCTCCTTGGGGAGTGAGAGCCCGTTGAGCAGCTTTGCAAAGGTAGACTTTCCTGAGCCGTTGTGTCCCAGTATGCATACAAATGAGCCCTTCTCGATCGATATGCTCAGATCGGAAAGAGCTTCATTTATCTCCTCTATTTGATCATTTTCATCCTTCTGCACATAATCAAAAAATATGTGTGCAGCCTCTATTATATTCATCTATGACTGGTCTCCTCTATAAGACCGACGATGGTCCCGACTGCATCCGAAAGAGGCGAGGACTCCATGCTGCTGATATATGCAGCCCTGTCCTCCCACAGCCTTTCTATGGCTGAGAGCAGACTGTCCTCTGTCATGTCCTCCTCCTGAAGTACCATGGAAAAGCCCTGCTTCTCGAAGGAGGCCGCGTTGAGTATCTGGTCTCCCCTGCTTGCAGCCTTTGAAAGAGGTATGAGCAGATTGGGCTTCCTTAGGGCAAGTATCTCACAGATGGCGTTGGCTCCGGCCCTTGATACCATCAGGTCAGCACAGGCAAACAGGTCCTTGAGAGGATCAGCCACGTACTCATACTGGACATAGCCCTTGCGTCCGGAAAGCTCCGGATCCAGGTTGCCCCTTCCGCAGATATGTATGATGTCAAACTCCTCAAGCAGCCGATCGAGTATCTTCCTTATCATGTCGTTGATATGGACTGCTCCGAGGGATCCTCCGATGATCAGCAGCACCGGCTTTGAGCCATCAAAGCCCGTAAGCTCAAGGCCCTTTTCCCTGCTGCCCTCCAGGATCTCCTTCCTTATGGGCGAGCCCGTCAGCACAGCCTTGTCCTTGGGAAGACTTGAAAGGGTCTCGGGGAAATTGCAGCAGATACGGGTGGCCGAAGGCATGGCAAGTTTGTTTGCCAGTCCCGGAGTCATGTCTGACT
>CALWHG010000006.1 GCA_944380315.1 uncultured Lachnospiraceae bacterium | reverse complement strand
TGTAGATTAATAGGAGGAGAAACATTCAATGAAGAAGGCAATACTTGCTACGAAAGTCGGTATGACTCAGATCTTCGCTGAGAACGGCGAGCTGGTACCCGTTACCGTCCTTCTTGCCGGACCCTGCGTAGTAACACAGGTGAAGACAGTGGAGAATGACGGATATGAGGCCGTACAGGTTGGCTTCGGCGACCTGAGAGAGAAGCTGGTCAACAAGCCCAGGAAGGGTGTGTTCCAGAAGGCTGGAGTACCTGTAAAGAGGTACATCAGGGAGTTCAGATTCGAGAATTCCTCAGAGTATAAGGTAGCTGACGAGATCAAGGCTGACATCTTTGCAGTCGGAGATCGTGTGGATGCCACCGCCATCACAAAGGGTAAGGGCTTCCAGGGCGCTGTAAAGAGGCTCGGACAGCACAGAGGACCCATGATGCACGGTTCAAAGTTCCACAGACACCAGGGTTCAAACGGACCTGCCACTACTCCCGGACGTGTGTTCAAGGGAAAGGGCATGCCTGGTCACATGGGATCAGTACAGAGGACCATCGAGAACCTTGAGGTCATCAGAGTCGATGCCGAAAACAATCTGCTGTTGGTTAAGGGCTCAGTTCCGGGACCGAAGAAATCCCTTATAACCATCAAAGAGACAGTTAAGGTAACTAAGTAACTTGGTGGAAGGAAAGGAGGAAACTTAACATGGCAAATGTAGCTGTATACAACATGCAGGGAGAGCAGGTCGATACCATAGAGCTCAACGATGCCGTATTTGGCGTAGAAGTCAATGAGCATCTCGTACATATGGCCGTAGTTGCCCAGCTTGCCAACAAGCGCCAGGGCACTCAGAAGGCAAAGACAAGATCTGAAGTATCCGGAGGCGGAAGGAAGCCCTGGAGACAGAAGGGAACCGGTCATGCAAGACAGGGATCCATTAGAGCTCCTCAGTGGAAGGGCGGCGGAGTAGTATTTGCTCCCGTTCCCAGGGACTATTCCATGTCCATGAACAAGAAGGAGAAGAGAGCAGCCCTTAAGTCAGCACTTACCAGCCGCGTAGAGGCAGGCAAGCTGATCGTAGTGGACGAGCTCAAGCTTCCCGAGATAAAGACCAGAGAGTTCCAGAAGGTCATGGATGCTCTCAAGGTAGGCAAGGCTCTTGTAGTCCTTGACAGCGTTGACAGGAACGTCATCCTTTCAGCAAGGAACATCGAGGGCATCAAGACCACTCAGGTAGGCTCACTCAATACTTACGATGTTATGAAGTATTCGACCGTAGTGCTTACAAAGCAGGCGGTCTCAAACATTGAGGAGGTATACGCATAATGGCAGCGATCAATTATTACGACGTTATACTGAAGCCGGTCGTATCGGAGTCTTCCATGAATGCGATGGCTCACAACAAATACACCTTCCTCGTAGCTCCTGAGGCTAACAAGACTCAGATCAAGGAAGCTGTAGAGAAGATGTTCCCCGGCACCAAGGTCGCAACGGTAAACACCATGAACAGACCTGGCAAGGACAGAAGACGCGGCATGAACATAGGAAAGACCGCCAAGACAAAGAAGGCGATCGTTACACTTACAGAGGACTCCAAGTCAATAGAGATATTCCAGGGACTGTAAGAAGCCGCAAAATATGCAGATGAGACTGCGACAATAAATCATAAGGAGAAAATCAAGTCATGGGTATTAAGACATATAAGGCTTATACACCTTCAAGAAGGAACATGACCGGATCGGACTTCTCGGAGATAACCAAGAAGACCCCGGAGAGATCCCTTCTTGCCGGCAAGAAAAAGACTTCCGGACGCAATAACCAGGGTAAGATAACCGTCAGACATCACGGCGGTGGAAACAGACAGAAATACAGGATCGTGGATTTCAAGAGGAATTCAAAGGACGGCATCGAGGCTAAGGTCATCGGCATCGAGTACGATCCCAACAGATCCGCAAACATCGCTCTGATCTGCTATGCAGACGGAACCAAGTCCTACATCCTTGCACCCGCAGGCCTCAAGGACGGCATGACCGTCATGAGCGGCGAGCACGCAGAGGCAAGAGTGGGCAACTGCCTTCCTCTTTCCGGCATCCCCGTTGGTGCCAACGTGCACAACATCGAGATGATCCCCGGCAAGGGCGGACAGATGGTACGTTCAGCAGGCAACTCCGCTCAGCTGATGGCTAAGGAGGGAGCTTACGCTACTCTTCGTCTTCCTTCAGGCGAGATGCGCATGGTGCCCATCGAGTGCCGCGCTACCATCGGTGTGGTAGGAAACGGCGAGCACAACCTTATCAACTATGGTAAGGCAGGACGTAAGAGACACATGGGAATCAGGCCCACAGTCAGAGGTTCCGTTATGAACCCCAACGATCACCCTCATGGTGGTGGAGAAGGCAAGGCTCCTATCGGTCGTCCCGGACCTTCAACTCCTTGGGGCAAGCCCGCTCTTGGTCTCAAGACCAGGAAGAGGAAGAAGGCTTCCAACAAGCTGATCGTAAGAAGACGCGATGGCAGGGCCATCAAGTAATAGAGGAGGATAAAAGATTATGGCAAATCGTTCATTAAAGAAGGGACCGTTCGCTGATGCTTCGCTCCTTAAAAAGATCGACGCTATGAACGCTTCCGGACAGAAGTCCGTTATAAAGACGTGGTCACGCCGTTCTACTATCTTCCCTCAGATGGTAGGCCACACTATAGCAGTACACGACGGCAGGAAGCATGTGCCCGTATTCGTAACAGAGGATATGGTCGGTCATAAGCTCGGTGAGTTCGTTGCTACCAGGACCTACAGGGGCCATGGCAAGGACGAAAAGAAGACCGGCGCAAGATAAGCTTGGCTGAAAGGAGGAAAGATCTACTATGGCAAAAGGACACAGATCACAGATAAAGAGAGAAAGAAATGCCGTTAAGGATTTGAGACCCAGCGCTAAGCTTTCATATGCGAGAGTTTCCGTGCAGAAGGCATGCTTCATACTGGATGCCATCAGAGGAAAGGATCTCAATACCGCACTCGGTATCGTGACCTACAACCCCAGATATGCTTCGACTCTTGTCAAGAAGTTACTTGAGTCTGCGGCAGCAAATGCAGAGAACAATAACAATATGGACAGGGATACCCTTTACGTGGCAGAGTGCTTCGCAAACAAGGGACCTACCATGAAGAGGATACACCCCAGAGCACAGGGCAGGGCTTATCGTATAGAGAAGCGCACCAGCCACATCACGGTGATCCTGGACGAGAAGAAGTAATCGGAGGAGGAAAGCATGGGACAGAAAGTTAATCCGCACGGCCTGAGAGTCGGCGTAATTAAAGACTGGGATTCCAGGTGGTATGCAGAGGGCAGAGATTTTGCCGACAACCTCGTGGAAGACTACAATATAAGAAAGTTCCTTAAGAAAAAGCTTGAGCCTGCCGGCATCTCCAAGATCGAGATCGAGAGGACAGCTGACAGAGTCAGAGTCATCATCTATACCGCTAAGCCCGGCGTAGTCATCGGAAGAGGCGGCGCAGAGATAGACAAGCTTAAGGCAGAGGTTCAGAAGTATACCAAGAACAAGCTCTTTGTGGATATCAAGGAGATCAAGAGGCCTGACCGTGATGCTCAGCTCGTTGCAGAGAACATAGCTCAGCAGCTGGAGAACCGTGCATCCTTCAGACGTGCCCTCAAGCAGGCTATGCAGAGGACCATGAAGGCCGGAGCGCTCGGCATCAAGGCAGCAGTATCAGGAAGACTTGGCGGAGCAGATATAGCAAGATCAGAGTTCTATTCTGAGGGAACCATACCTCTTCAGACTCTGCGTGCAGACATAGACTACGGATTTGCTGAGGCAGATACCACCTATGGAAAGCTCGGCATCAAGGTTTGGATCTACAAAGGGGAGATACTTCCTGAAAAGAAGAAGGAAGGGAGCGATAAATAATCATGTTAATGCCAAAGAGAACAAAATATCGTAAGCAGCAGCGTGGTTCCATGAAGGGCAGTGCTCAGCGCGGAAACAAGATCGCGTACGGCGAGTACGGCCTTGTCGCTACCGAATCCTGCTGGCTTAAGGCAAATCAGATAGAGGCAGCCCGTGTTGCCATGACCCGTTATATCAAGCGTGGCGGACAGGTTTGGATCAAGGTGTTCCCCGATAAGCCCGTAACATCAAAGCCTATCGGAGTACGTATGGGATCCGGAAAGGGCGCCGTAGAGTTTTATGTAGCAGTAGTTAAGCCGGGTCGCGTGCTCTTTGAGATCGCAGGTGTTCCCGAGGAGACAGCCAGAGAGGCACTTCGTCTTGCCATGCATAAGTTACCGCTTACATGCAAGATCGTATCCAAGGCTGATTTAGAAGGCGGTGATGACAGTGAAAAGTAAGAAGTATTTAGATGAGCTTAAGGCTAAGGACGTCAAGGCTTTGAACGAGGATCTCGTTACGGCCAAGAAGGAACTTTTCAATCTCAGATTCCAGAATGCTACCAATCAGCTTGATAACACTGCAAGGATAAATGAGGTACGCAAGAACATAGCCAGGATACAGACTGTTATCACTGAGAAGCAGAAAGTAAGCTGAACCGTAGGAAAGGAGAGCATTAACCGTGGAAAGAAATCTCAGAAAGACTCGTACCGGTAAGGTGATAAGCAACAAGATGGATAAGACTATCACGGTTGCTATCGAGGATAATGTTAAGCATCCTTTGATCGGTAAGATTGTAAAGAGCACATATACCCTTAAGGCCCATGATGAGAACAATGAGTGCGGCGAGGGAGACCTTGTAGAGGTCATGGAGACCAGACCTTTGTCCAAGACAAAGAGATGGAGACTCGTAAGGATAGTTGAGAAGGCCAGATAAGGAGAGAGGAGTAATACTATGGTACAGCAGGAGACCAGACTTAAGGTTGCCGACAATACCGGTGCTAAGGAACTCCTTTGCATCCGTGTCATGGGCGGCTCGACCAGAAGATATGCACGTATCGGTGACGTGATAGTCGCTTCAGTTAAAGATGCCACACCCGGCGGCGTGGTAAAGAAGGGCGACGTAGTTAAGGCGGTAGTGGTCCGCACCGTTCAGAAGACCCGCCGCGCAAACGGCTCATACATCCGTTTCGACGAGAATGCAGCCGTTATCATCAAGGATGACAAGACCCCGAGAGGAACTCGTATATTCGGGCCGGTAGCCAGAGAGCTTCGTGATCATCAGTTCATGAAGATCGTATCTCTGGCTCCGGAAGTACTGTAAGGAGGTGCCCCATGCGTAAGATCAAGAAAGACGATATGGTCAGGATCATTGCCGGTAAGGACAAGGGCAGAGACGGTAAGGTACTCAGCGTTGACGTAAAGAACGGCAGGGTGATCGTAGAGGGCATCAACATGGTGACCAAGCACCAGAAGCCTTCACAGGCAAACCCCCAGGGCGGTATCGTAAGGACCGAGAGCCCTGTAGACATTTCAAATGTTATGCTCCTTGCTGACGGCCAGCCCACCAAGGTAGGCTTCAGGATGGAAGGCGACAAGAAGGTACGCTATGCAAAGAAGACCGGCAAGGTCATAGCATAAGCGAAAGGAGGAAAAAACTGTGGCCAGATTAAAGGATATCTACAATTCCGAGATCAGGGACGCCATGATAAAGAAGTTCGGATACAAGAACATCATGGAAGTACCCAAGCTCGAGAAGATAGTCATCAACATGGGTGTTGGTGAGGCTAAGGAAAATGCCAAGGTTTTGGACTCTGCTGTAAGAGATATGGAGATCATCTCAGGACAGCACGCTGTTGTGACCAAGGCAAGGAAGTCAGTAGCTAACTTCAAGATCCGTGAAGGCATGCCCATCGGATGCAAGGTAACTCTCCGTGGAGAGAAGATGTACGATTTTGCAGATCGTCTCATCAACCTGGCACTTCCCCGTGTACGTGACTTCAGAGGCGTGAACCCCAACTCCTTCGACGGAAGAGGAAACTATGCGCTGGGACTTCGTGAGCAGCTCATATTCCCCGAGATCGAGTATGACAAGGTTGACAAGACAAGAGGCATGGACATCATTTTCGTTACGACAGCTAAGACGGACGAAGAGGCTAAGGAGCTTTTGAGGCTCTTCAACATGCCCTTCGCGAGATAAGGAAGGAGCTAGATAAGAGATGGCTAAAACATCCATGAAGATCAAACAGCAGCGTCCCGCTAAGTTCTCGACCAGAGCTTACAACAGGTGCAGGATATGCGGAAGACCCCATGCTTATCTCAGAAAGTATGGCATCTGCCGTATCTGCTTCCGTGAGCTGGCATACAAGGGCGAGATACCCGGAGTAAAGAAGGCAAGCTGGTGATCCATTCACCCGCAGAAGCTGCTTAAATAAGACAGACAAGAAAGGATATCGTGTATCATTATGACTATGAGTGATCCTATTGCAGATATGCTGACAAGAATCCGCAACGCAAACATGCGTAAGCATGAGACAGTTGACGTTCCTTCATCCAAGATGAAGAATGCCATAGCTGAGATACTTTTCAATGAGGGATACATCGAGAAGTATGAGCTCGTTGACAACGGAAACTTCAAGGATATCAGAATAACCCTTAAGTATACAGCTGATAAGTCCCAGAGGATAATCACAGGACTCAAGAAGATCAGTAAGCCCGGTCTCCGTGTCTACGCAGGCAAGGAGAACATGCCTAAGGTCCTTGGCGGACTCGGCATCGCCATCGTTTCAACCAACGAGGGCATCATGACCGATAAGGAAGCAAGACAGAAGGGCATCGGCGGAGAGGTTCTCTGCTTCGTTTGGTAATAAACACATCTGAAAACGGCCATGAGGCCGACAATCTAAGAAGGAGGATTTTTAGATGTCACGTATAGGAAAGCAGCCGGTAGCTGTACCGGCCGGCGTTACCGTAAGCATAGCTGACGGCAACATTGTGACAGTAAAGGGCCCTAAGGGAGAGCTTGTAAGGCAGTTTGCCCATGAGCTCACCATAGAGCAGGAAGACGGAAAGGTCGTTGTGACCCGTCCCAACGATCTCAAGAGGATAAAGGCTCTTCACGGCCTTACCAGGACTCTGATCCACAACATGGTGACCGGAGTTTCAGAGGGCTATCAGAAGGTGCTTGAGATCAACGGTGTAGGTTACAGGGCTGCAAAGCAGGGCAACAAGCTCGTGCTCAACCTTGGATATTCCCATCCCGTAGAGATGGAGGATCCCGAGGGCATAGAGACAGTACTTGACGGCCAGAACAAGATCATCGTAAAGGGTATCTCAAAGGAGAAGGTCGGACAGTACGCAGCCGAGATCAGGATGAAGAGACCCCCTGAGCCTTATAAGGGCAAGGGTATCAAATATGAGACCGAGACCATCAGACGTAAAGTCGGCAAGACCGGTAAGAAATAAGCTAAGGAGAGAATGACATGATAAGCAAAAAGTCAAGAAGTGAAATTCGTCATAAGAAGCACGCAAGACTTCGTAATCGTATCTCCGGCACAGCTGAGAGACCGCGTCTTTGCGTATTCAGATCAAACAAGCATATGTATGCACAGATCATAGATGACACAAAGGGACATACCATCTGCGCAGCATCTACTCTCGACAAGGATGCCAAGGATCTGGAGTATACCGACAATGTAGAGGCAGCAGCATTTGTAGGAACCTCTATCGCCAAGAAGGCTCTTGAGAAGGGCGTCAAGGAGGTAGTATTCGACAGAGGCGGCTTCATCTATCACGGAAAAGTCAAGGCACTTGCAGAGGCGGCACGCGAAGCCGGACTTGAATTCTAAGGGGGAGAAAGATGAGACGTACAATTATTGATCCTAAGACATTAGAATTGAACGACAGAGTCGTTGCCATCAAGCGTGTATCCAAGACTGTCAAGGGCGGACGTACCATGAGATTTTCAGCTCTGGTAGTAGTCGGAGACGGAAACGGACATGTAGGTGCAGGCCTTGGAAAGGCAGCCGAGGTGCCCGAGGCTATAAGAAAGGGCAAGGAGGCAGCCATGAAGAATCTCGTAGAGATCCCTCTGGACAAGAACCAGTCAGTGCCTCACGATTTCTTCGGAGTATTCGGAAGCTCTACCATACTTCTCAAGAGAGCACCCGAAGGTACCGGTGTCATAGCCGGAGGACCTGCCCGTGCGGTCATCGAGATGGTAGGCATAAAGAACATACGTACCAAGTCGCTTGGCTCCAACAATAAGGTGAACTGTGTGCTCGCCACACTGGAAGGCCTCAAGGCCATGAAGTCTCCCGAGCAGTACGCTGCCTTAAGAGGCAAGACTGTGGACGAGATACTGAAATAACAGGAGGACAGAGCGATGGCAGAGAAGTTAAGAGTTACGCTGGTAAAATCTCCTATAGGTGCAGTCCCCAAGAATAAGAAGACTGTCGCTGCCCTGGGACTCAGAAAGATCAATCAGACAAATGAGCTTCCCGACAACCAGGCTGTCAGAGGCATGCTCAGACAGGTACAGCACCTCATCAAGGTCGAAGAGCTGTAAGGAGGTTCAGGATGGAATTATCAAATTTAAGGCCGGCAGCCGGCTCCAAGCACAGCAATAATTTCAGAAAAGGCCGTGGCCATGGATCCGGAAACGGAAAGACAGCCGGTTACGGACATAAGGGACAGAAGGCACGTTCAGGAGCACCCAGACCCGGATTCGAGGGTGGCCAGATGCCTCTGTACAGAAGACTTCCCAAGAGGGGCTTCAAGAATCGCAACAGAGTAGAGTTCGCAGTCATCAACCTCAGCACTCTGGACAAGTTCTTCGAGGACGGAGCTACTGTAGATGCAGCAGCACTCCTTGAGAGAAAGGTCATCAAGGATCTGATGGGCGGAGTGAAGGTACTCGGAAACGGAGAGCTTACAAAGAAGCTTACCGTTAAGGCAAATGCGTTCTCCGAAACTGCAAAAGAAAAGATCGAAGGATGCGGCGGAACCTGTGAGGTAATCTGATATGTGGAAACTGCTGAAGAATGCATGGAGGGTGGATGAGGTCAGGAAAAAGCTGATCTTTACCTTCCTCATGCTGATAGTCATAAGGATAGGCTCCATCATCCCCATCCCTGGAGTCAACGCCTACTATTTTGACATGCTTTTTGCCAATATAGGCGGCCTTGACGGCTTCGGATGGTTCAATGCGATGACGGGCGGATCCTTCAGCCAGTTATCGGTATTTGCACTCAGCATATCACCGTACATTACATCATCCATCATCATGCAGCTGCTGACCATAGCAGTACCTGCCCTGGAGGAGCTGCAGAAGGACGGTGAGACCGGACGTAAGAAGATAGCTGAGTACACCAGATATCTTACCATAGGACTGGCGCTCATAGAGTCAGCAGCCATGGCTATAGGCTTCGGCGGAAGCGGATTTCTGTATGATTACAATGCAGGCAGTGTGATAATCTGCGTCATCACCATGACCGCAGGTACGGCTATACTTATGTGGATAGGTGAGCAGATCACGGACAAGGGTATCGGAAACGGTATATCCATGGTCCTGCTCTTCAATATCCTTTCATCCATACCTCAGGATCTGAGCAACATATACTATACCTTCGTATACGGAAAGTCAGTTCCTGTCATAGCCATAGCGATCATAGTTACGCTGGCGGCTATCGTGGCACTCATCGTATATACGATAGTGCTCAATGATGCCACAAGGAACATACCGGTACAGTATTCCAGAAAGATGCAGGGAAGACGTATGGTGGGCGGACAGAGCTCCAGCATACCCCTCAAGGTCAATACGGCAGGAGTCATCCCCGTGATCTTTGCATCCTCCATCATGTCCATGCCCGTAGTAGTGGGCTCCTTCCTTGGAGTCGACTCCACAAGCACGGCAGGAAGGATACTGAGCATACTGAGCTCAAACAACTGGTGTGATCCCAGTGACCTGTTCCCGACCATAGGTCTGCTCATCTATATAGTGCTCGTGGTGCTGTTTGCATATTTCTATACAAGCATCACCTTCAATCCACTTGAGATAGCCAACAACATGAAGAAGAACGGCGGCTTCATACCGGGAGTAAGGCCCGGAAAGCCTACCAGCGACTATCTCAACCATATACTTAACTATGTGATCTTCATCGGAGCTGTAGCGCTTCTGATAGCCTGCGTGACACCGATCATACTGACGGGAGTGACCGGCATGGGACATCTTTCCTTCACCGGCACCAGCCTGATCATCATAGTCAGTGTCATCGTGGAGACCATCAAGGCAGTAGAATCTCAGCTCCTTGTGCGTAACTACAAAGGCTTTTTGAATGATTGATCCGGAGGCGGAGATGAAGATAGTCATGCTTGGAGCGCCCGGAGCGGGCAAAGGAACACAGGCAGTAAATATAGCAAAGGAATATGATATCCCCCATGTAAGCACAGGGGATATCTTCCGTGCTAATATAAAGAACGGTACCGAGCTTGGCATGAAGGCCAAGGAGTATATGGACCAGGGAGCACTCGTTCCCGATGAGGTGACCATAGGCATGCTCCTGGACCGTATAGCTGAGCCAGACTGCAAAAACGGATATGTGCTGGACGGCTTCCCCCGTACCATACCTCAGGCAGAGAGCCTCAGGAAGGCACTTTCCGAAAAGGGAGAAAAGCTCGATGTGGCAGTCAACATTGACGTGCCGGATGAGGTCATAGAGGGCCGTATGTCCGGAAGACGCAGCTGCCCCAAGTGCGGAGCTTCCTATCATATAGTATTTACACCCCCCAAGAAGGAGGGGATCTGCGATCACTGCGGAGCAGAGCTCGTGCAGAGAGCAGATGACAAGCCTGAGACAGTAAAGGCAAGGCTGGTCACCTACCATGAGCAGACTCAGCCCCTTATAGATTTCTATAAGGCGGAGGGCATACTCAAGGAGGTAGACGGCACTAAGAGTCCTTCTGAAGTATTCGTAGCCATTACGGAGGCGATCGGCTGATGATCACGATCAAGTCGGAGCATGAGATAGAGCTTATGCGGAAGGCCGGCGAGATACTGGCCAGGGTACACCTTGAGATAGCTGATGCCATCAGGCCCGGCATGACCACACTGGATGTGGACAGGATATGCGAAAAGACCATCAGGTCCATGGGATGCATACCATCCTTCAAGGACTATGATGGCTTTCCCGCATCAGCCTGCGTGTCGGTCAATGATGAGGTGGTCCACGGCATCCCCTCGAAGCACAGATATCTGGAAGAGGGCGATATCGTTTCCGTAGATACGGGAGTCATATATAAGGGCTGGCAGTCAGACGCGGCCAGGACCCACGCTGTGGGGAAGATAAGCGACGAGGCAGCTCAGCTCATAGAGGTGACCAGGAACAGCTTCTTTGCAGGCATAAAGGCAGCTGTGGCAGGAAACCACGTCCACGACATAGGCAGAGCCATAGAGGATTATATAATCCCTTACGGCTACGGCATAGTCGAGGATCTGGTGGGACACGGCATAGGTCAGGAGATGCATGAGGATCCGGAGGTACCGAACTTCACATGCACCACCAGGGGCCCGAAGCTCCGTGAAAACATGACCCTGGCAGTGGAGCCCATGATAAATATGGGTACATATGCGGTCAGGGAGACGGACAACGGATGGACCTTTGTGACTGAGGACGGAAGCTATTCAGCCCATTATGAAAATACCATCCTCATAAGGAAGGGAGAGCCGGAGGTGCTCAGCCTGACTGAAGAGGAAAAGAAGCTCTATGGAGTACTTTAAAGATTTCAGGAGGTAAGGATGTCAAAAGCGGACGTGATCGAACTTGAAGGCACCGTGGTAGAAAAGCTTCCCAACGCCATGTTTCAGGTGGAGCTGGAAAACGGGCATCAGGTACTGGCGCATATCAGCGGCAAGCTCCGTATGAACTACATAAGGATACTGCCGGGTGACAAGGTCACACTTGAGATGAGCCCCTACGATCTCTCCAAAGCCCGCATAATTTGGAGAGATAAATAATAAATATCTGACAGAAAAAGAGGCCTTGCAAAAAATATAGTATTTTGCTATAATATTTCGGCAACTCTGTCAGGTGTTAGAAAGGAGATTTGTAATGAAAGTTAGATCTTCGGTAAAACCTATATGCGAAAAATGCAAGGTTATAAAAAGAAAGGGTGTTATCAGAGTTATCTGTGAGAACCCTAAGCATAAGCAGAGACAAGGATGATCAGGAGGTAAAACATGGCTCGTATAGCTGGCGTGGATCTTCCGAGAGAGAAGCGCATCGAGATAGGACTTACCTATATCTATGGTATAGGCGTACCCTCATCAAAGCGCATACTTAAGGAAGCAGATGTCGATCCGGATACTCGCGTCAAGGATCTTACTGATGACGAAGTTAAAAGGATAGCTGACGTTATCGCTCAGTCTCAGGTGGTCGAGGGAGATCTCAGAAGAGAGATCGCTATGAATATCAAGAGGCTTCAGGAGATCGGTTGCTATCGTGGTATACGTCACAGAAGGAGTCTGCCCGTTCGCGGTCAGAGGACTAAGACCAACGCAAGGACACGTAAGGGTCCCAAGAAGACTGTAGCAAACAAGAAGAAGTAAACAGGTATCTGACAAGCATGATCAGCATGTTTTAAGCACAGAAACCGGTTGGAAAGAAAGTAGGTTAGTTTTATATGGCAAAGAAAGTGTCAGCAGGCGCTAAGAAGACAACTAAGAAGCGCGTCAGAAAAAACGTTGAACACGGACAGGCACATATCCAGTCATCTTTCAACAACACTATAGTTACGTTGACTGATGCTCAGGGCAACGCTCTTTCATGGGCAAGTGCCGGCGGTCTGGGATTTAGAGGTTCAAGGAAATCTACTCCATATGCAGCACAGATGGCTGCCGAAACTGCTACCAAAGCGGCTTTGGTTCATGGCCTGAAGACAGTGGATGTAATGGTCAAGGGCCCTGGTTCGGGACGTGAGGCTGCGATTCGTGCCCTTCAGGCAGCAGGCCTGCAGGTAACAAGCATAAAGGACGTTACTCCCGTTCCTCATAACGGATGTCGTCCGCCGAAGCGTAGAAGAGTCTGATTTGGAGGTAAGAAATGGCAGTAGATAGAGTTCCTGTTCTTAAAAGATGCAGATCTCTTGATCTGGATCCTGTATATTTAGGAATAGACAAAAAATCTAACAGAAAGACCCAGAGGACCGGAAGGAAGCTTTCGGAGTATGGGACTCAGCTTCGTGAGAAGCAGAAGGCTAAGTTCATTTACGGCGTTCTTGAGAAGCCTTTCCGTAACTACTACGCTAAGGCTGAGCGTATGGAAGGCCAGACAGGTGAGAACCTGATGACCATGCTGGAGTGCAGGCTTGACAACGTGCTCTTCCGTCTTGGCTGGGCTCGTACCAGAAAAGAGGCAAGGCAGATCGTTGATCATAAGCATGTACTTGTAAACGGTAAGCAGGTAAACATCCCCTCATACCTTGTAAAGGCAGGAGATGTGATCGAGATCAAGGAAAAGCATAAGGCTTCCCAGAGATATAAGGATGTCATGGAAGTGACCGGCAGCCGTCTGGTACCTGACTGGCTTGAGTCAGACAAGGAGAACCTGAAAGGCACAGTCAAGGAGCTTCCCAAGAGAGAAGCCATAGACGTACCCGTTAACGAGATGCTTATAGTCGAGCTGTATTCCAAATAATGCCCTTTAAAGGCAGGATCTTTTCAGCGTCGAAGAGAGGAGTGCGTTAGATGTTTGATTTTGAAAAACCAAACGTTGAGATCGTTGAGATCTCTGATGACAAGAAGTATGGCAAGTTTGTATGCGAGCCTTTGGAAAGGGGTTACGGGATAACCCTCGGAAACTCCTTAAGACGCATCATGCTTTCATCTCTTCCGGGCACGGCTGTCAGCAGGATCAAGATAAACGGTGTGCTCCATGAGTTTTCATCCATCCCCGACGTCAAGGAGGACGTGACGGAGATAGTCATGAATGTCAAGGAGCTGGCCATAAAGAACCATGCTACCGATCCTGCACCCAAGACCGCATATATAGATTTTGAGGGCGAGGGTGTAGTAAGGGCGTCGGACATACAGGTCGACAGTGACATAGAGATCATGAATCCTGATCAGGTCATAGCTACACTCAGCGGACCTGACGCAAAGCTCAACATGGAGCTGACGATCACTGACGGACGCGGATATGCCGGAGCCGACAAGAACAAGACTGACGATATGCCCATAGGCACTATCGCCATAGATTCCATATTTACCCCTGTAGAGAGGGTAAATATGAATGTTGAAAATACCCGTGTGGGACAGCAGACAGACTTTGACAAGCTGACCCTTGACGTGTATACGAACGGTACACTTGCACCGGATGAGGCCGTAAGCCTTGCAGCCAAGGTCCTTTCCGAGCATCTCAACCTCTTCATCGACCTTTCCGAAAATGCCAAGGAGGCAGAGGTCATGATCGAGAAGGAGGACGATGAGAAGGGCAAGGTCATGGCCATCAATATCGATGAGCTTGAGCTTTCCGTGCGTTCATACAACTGCCTCAAGAGGGCAGGCATCAATACCGTTCAGGAGCTTTGCTCCAAGACTCCCGATGAGATGATGAAGGTCCGCAACCTGGGCCGCAAGTCCCTTGATGAGGTGCTTGCAAAGCTCAAGGAGCTGGGACTCTCCCTCAATACTCAGGAGTAAGATACCGACTTCCGGGCATGACCCGGTGAAGCGGTTCCCATTGATAAGACCACAGGCACAATAGGAGGATTTTCAAGATGCCAGGATACAGAAAATTAGGAAAGACATCTTCCCAGAGGAAGGCTCTTCTGAGAAACCAGGTAACAGCTCTGCTTTATCATGGAAGGATAGTTACTACCGAGGCAAGAGCCAAGGAAGTAAGAAGGATAGTTGAGCCCCTTATAGCACTCGCCGTTAAGGAGAAGGACAACTTCGAGACCGTTGAGGTGACTGCTAAGGTTCCCCGCAAGGACAAGGACGGCAAGAGGGTAAAAGAAGTCAAGGAGATCAACGGCAAGCAGAAGAAGGTCACTGTTTACGACGAGGTAAAGAAGACCGTAAAGAAGGACAAGCCTTCAAGACTTCATGCAAGACGTAAGATGCTCTCAGTCCTTTATGATGTGACAGAGGTACCTGAGAAGGTATCAGGCCGTAAGAAGGCTACCAAGGAAGCTGACCTTGCAGGAAAGCTTTTCGATGAGTATGCTCCCAAGTATGCAAGCCGCAACGGTGGATATACCCGTATCATCAAGATCGGACCCCGTAAGGGCGATGCAGCCATGGAGGTAGTACTCGAGCTGGTATGATCGAAAGATCAGTTCAGTGACACTGATAACAGACAAGGATGAAGATATAAGTCTTCATCCTTGTTTTTATGTAAGGAATAGTACAGCTTTTCGTAAATTGACTTATGAAAGCGGAAATTATATAATCTGAATTACAAAGGGGAGGTGCGCCCGTGCAGGGCATAATATTGAAGGCAGGCCGTATATAGTCGGGCTTCCCCATGGAGGTAGGCCATGAAGAAGATATTATTTTCCATATCCGTATTTTTGATGCTCCTTGCGGGGGCATTTTCGGCATATGCCTACGAAAGGATCAGGCCCATACCCTCAGTAAGGGTGAGCATAAGTCTTGGTGATCTGACTGCCGGAGACTATCTGGCAGATGACGCATCCTCCTATGTGAGCATGTCAGACAACCAGTATTATTATCTGGAGTCTGCAGACTGGCTGGATATGGTCAACATGGTAAGGGTGGGAGATCAGCCCAGGATAAAGATATATCTCAATGCGCTCCCCAAGGAGACCTATACTGAGCGGGTAAACACCATTTATCTGTTCAGGGGCACCTATAACTCCAGCAATGTCCATGTGACCAACGGAGAGCTCATATCCGCGGCCGTCAGGGACAGCGGCTATACTCTTGAGCTGACCGTCAGGGTCAATGCAGTCAGAGGCACATATGATCCGCCCATCGAGGCATACTGGTCCTCCTCAAGGGGCACTGCCATATGGGATGAGGGAGACAATTCCTCCGGCTACTTTGACGTGACCTGTTATCGTGGTTCCACGGCAGTGAAGAAACTGACGAACTATCATGGCACCATGTACAACTTCTATCCCTATATGACAAAGGCCGGAGATTACAGCTTCAGGGTAAGGGCGGTGGCCCCTCCCAACATGAGCTCAAGCGTGGGCAAAAATTCCGAGTGGTCCGAGTCAAATACCCTCTATATAGGCGAGGGTGAGGTATCAGACGGACTGGGACAGACCACCCTTGATGAAAACGGAGGAAGCAGCCTCAATTCGGGCATAAGCGGCAACTCAAGTCCCACAGGAACCGGCAATACAAATGCTGCAGGCTGGATACAGGTGGCAGGCTACTGGTATTTCCGCTATCCCAACGGACAGCTGGTGACCAACGGATGGCTGACCATAAACGGAAAGAGCTACATGTTTGATGCCAATGGCAGGATGTATACCGGCTGGGCTCAGGATAAAAACGGCATATGGTACTACTTCGATCCCACCAATGGACATATGAAGACAGGCTGGGTCCATGACGAGGGCAAGTGGTATTTCATGAATACCACAAAGGATGAGTTTGAGGGCTGTCTGGTCCGCAACCTGTTCTGGACCGTGGGTGACAAGACCTATTATTTCAATGAGAGCGGTGCCATGGTCACGGGCTGGTATCAGATAAATGGAAACTGGTACTATTTCTATCCCGAAGGCAGCACAGGCGGGGCCTATGGCTTCATGGCCAGGAACACGGTCATAGACGGAGTCTTTTACGTGGATGCAAACGGCGTCTGGGTACAGAGCGGTAAGAACTGAATATAATGACATAGTCATATGGAGTGCCGAAGCAGTATTTTCGGCACTCTTTTTGTTTGACAGTATATCAAAAGGGAAGTAGACTATATCAAGTACAGATATGGATATGTGATGATGTCGCAGATACAGGAGGTCATTTGTATGGATATGGAGCATTTTAAGGAGTTAGTCAAGTCTTCCCGTTCCGTAAGACGCTATGACCATGGCAGGGCCATAGGCATGGATGAGCTCCGGGAGCTCATAGAGCTCAGCAGATACTGCCCCTCGGCTTCAAATAAGCAGAAGCTGAGATTCCATCCCGTAAATACCGAGGATGACTGTACCAAGGTATTTCACAACGTGGTATTTGCAGCATCTCTTGGCAAGGAGGGAACTCCCGTGCCTGAGGAGGCGCCCTCGGCATATATCATTTTCCTTAATGACAGATCCATGGGTGCTCCCAGAGGGGAAGACATGGGCATATGTGCGGAGGTCATGCTGCTCGGAGCCAATATCATGGGCTATGCGGGCTGTATGCTCGGAAGCATCAAAAAGGACAGCCTCATGACTGAGCTGGGCCTCGACAAGGAGGCCTATGAGCCGGTGCTGGTGCTGGCCCTGGGAAAGGGCGTGGAGAAGGTCCGTATAGAGGACATGAAGGATGGCTCCACTGCATATTACAGAGATGCAGAGAGGGTGCATCACGTGCCCAAGAGGAGCCTTGAGGACATACTTGTATAATTCAATGATCATACATAAGGAGGACATGTCATGAAGCAGCTGAGACTTGCTATAGTTGGAGCTACGGGTGCCGTGGGCGCTGAGCTCATCAAGATAGTTACGGAGAGGAAGATACCCTACACGGAGCTCAAGCTCCTGGCCTCAAAGAGGAGCGCCGGGACCAAGCTCATGGTAGATGGAAAGGAATATACGGTAGAGGAAGCCACGCTTGATTCCTTCAGGGACTGTGATGTGGCCCTCTTTGCTGGCGGACCTGCCTCCAAGGCCTTCGGACGTGCTGCAGCAGAGATGGGATGCGTGGTCATAGACAACTCCAGTACCTTCCGTTACGAGCCGGATGTACCCCTGGTAGTGCCTGAGGTAAATGCCGATGCCCTGGAGGGACATCATAACCTTATAGCCAATCCCAACTGCTCCACCATACTGCTGGTGACTGCCCTCTGGCCCATACATAAGTATGCCAAGGTAAAGAGAGCCATAGTCTCCACATATCAGGCCTGCTCAGGCGCAGGCAGGGAGGCCATGGAGGAGCTGAAGGAGCAGTCTATGCAGGTCCTCAAGGGCGAGCCCATCCATCCGGAGCATTTTCCTTATCAGATAGCCTTCAATGTCATCCCCCAGATAGATGTGTGGGTAGACGGAGACTATACCAAGGAGGAGATGAAGCTGGTATGGGAGACTCATAAGATCATGGGCGATGATGCCATAGGCGTGACTCCCGTATGTGCAGTCAGGATACCCGTCATGCGCAGCCACTGTGAGGCAGTATATCTTGAGACGGAGAAGCCTCTGTCAGTTGAAAAGTGCAGGGAGCTGTTTGCTGCAGAGGACTATATAGTGCTTCAGGACGATCCAGAGCATCTTGTATATCCCATGCCCGTGACCAGCACAGATACGGACAAGACCTATGTGGGCCGTATCAGGAAGGACACGGTCAATGATCATGCCCTCAACATGTGGATATCCTTCGATCAGCTCCGCAAGGGCGCAGCTACAAATGCGGTGCAGATACTTGAGGAGCTCATAAAGAGAGAGCTCATCTGAGAGAGGTTTTAAGTGGAAAATAAAAATGTAAAGAGGAGGAGCACCGACCTGCTTTCCGGGCCGATACTCCTCAATCTTTCAAGACTTGCCATACCCATCATGGCTACGGGCTTCGTACAGACAGCCTATAGCCTTACTGACATGGCCTGGATAGGGCTTGTAGGCTCCAGGGCTACTGCTGCGGTAGGCGCTGCTGGCATGTTTACCTGGCTGGCCTCAGGTCTCGTGACCATACCGAAGATGGGTGGACAGATAGAGCTTGCCCAGAGCATAGGAGCAGGCAATGAGGAGCGGGCAGGAAGCTTCCTTCGGGCCTCACTCAAGCTGACTGTAGGGCTTATGCTCATCTTTTCGCTGCTTGCGCTCATATTTACGCCCCAGATGATAGACTTCATAGGACTCAATGATGCAGTTACCATAGGGATGGCGGAGAGCTACAACCGTATAGCCTGCGGACTTTACGTATTCCAGGCCCTCAATCTTACATTTACAGGTATATATACGGCCCTGGGAGATTCCAGGACTCCGTTCCTGGCAAACTGCGTGGGGCTGCTGGGCAATATGGTCTTCGATCCACTGCTCATACTGGGAGTAGGGCCCTTCCCGGAGCTTGGAGTGGAGGGTGCTGCCATAGCCACAGTGGGAGCCCAGGCCGTGGTGACGGCGATATTTATCCTTAAAAGGAAGCAGAGCGATTATGCGATCCTCAGAAGGATAGGCATATTTGAGCGAGTAAACAGAAAATACTATATCAGGATCACCAGGATGGGGCTTCCTGCGGCGCTGCAGGATACCTTCTACAGCTTTGTGGGCATGATGCTGACCCGCATGGTATCCTCCTTCGGAGACGACATAGTGGCAGTCCAGAAGGTGGGAGCCAACATAGAGCAGATAGCCTGGATGACAGGCCAGGGCTTTGGAGCTGCGGTAAATGCCTTCATAGCCCAGAACTATGGAGCAGGCAGGATGGACAGGGTCAAGGGCTGCTATCTGGCGGCTGTGAAGCTCATGATAGTATGGGGCATCATAGCCTCGGGCATACTGTATTTCGGGTCCGGGCCTCTGTACCGTATATTCCTGCATGAGGAGGAGCTCATACCCCTTGGAGCCAACTATATGCAGATCATTGCATACGGCGAGCTCTTTGTATGCATAGAGATCATGACGAACGGAGCCCTGAGCGGACTGGGACATACGGGCTTATGCTCCCTGATATGCATGAGCCTTACGGGTATACGTATACCGCTTGGCTATCTGCTCAGTGGGTCAAGTCTGGGAGTGGACGGCATCTGGTGGACCTATACGGTCACCAGCATAGCAAAGGGTGTGGTCTACACCATAGTCATACTCGTGGTACTGAAGAGACTTATGAAGCGGTACAGAGCCGCCGGGAAGCCTGTATAAGGCCGCCCGCATGACAAGAGACACCAGAGACACAGGAGATGATGGATGCTATATATCATAAAAAGGAATGGACAGAAGGAAGGCTATGAGCCTGACAAGATCATAAATGCAGTAAGGAAGGCCTTTAAGGGCACCGGAAGTCAGGTCTCGGAGGAGGAGCTTAAGGACATACTCAGGCTGACGGAGACCAAGACCGGTATCCTGGAGGCCGGAGACGAGCTTCCCGGGATTACGGTGGAGGCCATACAGGACAAGGTGGAGGAGGCTCTCATGGAGAGGGGCCACTTTGCGGAGGCAAGGGCCTACATCCTTTATCGCAGGAAGCGCACCGAGCTTCGGGATGCCAGACGCTTCATAACTGACAGCACCGGAGCAGAGGGACTTTCTGATGTGCTGCTCAGGATAGAAAAGGATTTTCCCGGAGAGGAGTACAGCCTCCTTCGGCTTTCGGAAAAATTCAGAAGCTTCCTCAAGCCTGACATGGGCACGGATGAAAAGCTGGATGCCCTTACAAAGGCGGCAGTGGAGCTTACTGATGAAAATGCCTCCAGGTGGGGCTACATCGCTGCCCGCATACTTTCATTTTCCTTCCACAGAAGGCTGGATGCGGAGCTTGGCCGCAGGGCTATAGGCAGCTTTTATGACAAGCTCCGCTATCTGACGGATGAGGGCCTTTATGGAAGCTATATACTGGAAAACTACAGCAGAAGCGAGATAGACGAGGCCGAAAGGCTGATAGATGACAGTAGGGACGAGCTATTTGACTACGCAGGGCTCGATCTGGTCATAAGCCGCTATGTCATAAAGACCCACAGTCATGTGGCTCTTGAGTCGCCGCAGGAGATGTTCATGGGCATAGCCCTGCATCTGGCCATGAAGGAAAAGGACAGAATGCACTGGGTAGGGCGCTTCTATGACATGCTCTCAAGGCTTGAGGTGACCATGGCTACTCCGACCACATCTAATGCCAGGAAGCCCTATCATCAGCTGTCCAGCTGCTTCATAGATACAGTGCCTGACTCCCTGAGAGGCATCTTCAGGTCTGTGGACAACTTCGCCGAGGTCAGCAAGTTCGGCGGAGGAATGGGACTCTACTTTGGCAAGGTCAGGGCCAAGGGCAGCGCCATCAGAGGCTTTGAGGGCGCAGCAGGCGGAGTCATACGCTGGATACGTATCATAAATGATACTGCGGTGGCAGTGGACCAGCTGGGCATGAGACAGGGTGCTGTAGCCGTATATCTGGATGTATGGCACAGGGACATACCAGAGTTCCTTAACCTCCGTACCAACAACGGCGATGACCGTATGAAGGCCCACGACGTATTTCCCGCAGTATGCTATCCGGATCTGTTCTGGCGCATGGCCAGGGAGAGCCTGGATCAGGACTGGTACCTTATGTGTCCCCATGACATAGAGACCGTGAAGGGCTATTGCCTGGAGGACTACTACGGGGAGGAATGGGAAAAGAGATATCTGGACTGTGTCAGGGATCCCCGTATAGAAAAGAGGACCATAAGGCTCAAGGAGCTGGTGAGGCTGATACTTAAGTCTGCGGTAGAGACCGGTACACCCTTCACCTTCAACAGGGACCTGGTGAACCGTGCCAATCCAAATGGCCATGAGGGCATCATATACTGCTCAAATCTCTGCACTGAGATAGCTCAGAACATGAAGCCCATAGAGACGGTGGACATCAGGATAGAGACAAAGGATGGCGACACGGTGGTGGTCAATACCACCAGACCCGGAGAGTTCGTGGTCTGCAACCTGGCCAGCCTGTCCCTGGGACGCCTGCCGGTAACCGACAAGGCCTATATGAGGGACATAGTCAGGACTGTGGTCAGGGCACTTGACAATGTCATAGACCTTAACTTCTATCCGGTGCCCTATGCAAGATTGACGAATCAGAAATACCGGGCCATAGGACTGGGCTGCAGCGGCTATCATCATATGCTGGCTAAAAACGGCATCAGATGGGAGTCGGAGGAGCATCTTGAGTTCGTGGATCAGGTGTTTGAGACCATAAATCAGGCTGCAGTGGAGGCATCCTCAGATCTGGCTCTGGAAAAGGGCAGATATGGCTACTTCGAGGGCAGCGACTGGCAGACCGGAGCCTACTTTGACAAACGAGGCTATAGTGATGAGAGCTGGCGGAAGATAAGAGAAAAGGTGGCAAGGCAGGGCATGAGGAATGGATACCTGCTGGCCATAGCTCCTACAGGCTCCACCTCCATCATAGCAGGCACTACGGCAGGCATAGATCCCATCATGAAGAAGTTCTTCCTGGAGGAGAAGAAGGGAAGCATGCTGCCGAGGATAGCACCGGATCTGGATGCGGATACCTACTGGTACTATAAAAATGCTCACCTCATAGATCAGGAGTGGTCTGTCCGTGCCTGCGGCGTGAGACAGAGACACATAGATCAGGCCCAGAGCATGAATCTCTATATAACCAATGACTACACACTGAGGCAGGTGCTGAACCTTTATATCAGGGCATGGGAGTGCGGGGTCAAGACCCTTTACTATGTGCGCTCCAAGTCTCTGGAGGTGGAGGAGTGTGAAAGCTGCTCAGCCTGAGGTCATGAGGTACATGCCCATAGCGCATGCCAATAGCATATGCCAGGAGCTCCTTCCTAGGAGGGAGCGGCTGCGCTGACAGATCAACATACATAAGGAGGACATATGTCAGGACTTGAGCTGCATTCTCAGCTTCCCCATAAGCCGCTGTTCAATCCCCAGGGGGATACGGAGGTACGACTCCGCAGGATGATAGGCGGCAATACAACGAATCTCAATGATTTCAACAACATGAAATACCCCTGGGTATCGGACTGGTACCGCCAGGCCATGAACAACTTCTGGATACCCGAGGAGATAAATCTGAGTCAGGATGTCAAGGATTATCCCAAGCTCGACAGGTACGAGAGGACGGCCTATGACAAGATACTGTCCTTCCTGGTATTCCTTGACAGCATACAGACCGCCAACCTTCCCTGCGTGGGAGAGTACATCACGGCAAATGAGATAAACCTCTGCCTCAATATCCAGACCTTCCAGGAGTGCATACACAGTCAGTCCTATTCCTATATGCTGGACACCATATGCTCTCCTGAGGAAAGGAACGACATACTCTATCAGTGGAAGACAGACGAGCACCTGCTCCGTCGCAACGAATTCATAGGCAACATCTATAATGAGTTCCAGACCAGGAAGGATGCCCATACGCTTCTCAAGGTCATGATGGGCAACTATATACTTGAGGGCATATATTTCTACTCGGGCTTCATGTTCTTCTACAACCTGGCAAGGAACGGCAAGATGCCCGGCTCAGCCCAGGAGATCAGGTATATAAACAGGGATGAAAATACTCATCTGTGGCTGTTCCGCAACATCATAAGGGAGCTCCAGAAGGAGGAGCCGGAGCTGTTTACACCTGAGGTGGTGGATGAGCTCCGAGAGATGATAAAGGAGGGAGTGCGTCAGGAGATAGCCTGGGGCCATTATGTCATAGGAGACAATATAAGCGGTCTCACAAAGCAGATGGTCACCGACTATATAGAATATCTTGGCAACCTTCGCTTCACCTCCCTTGGCTATGAGCCCATTTATGAGGGCAAGACCGCAGAGCCCGAGGACATGAAGTGGGTATCCTCCTATTCAAATGCCAATATGGTAAAGACGGATTTCTTTGAGGCCAAGAGCACGGCTTACGCCAAGAGCACGGCCCTTGTGGATGATCTTTGATATGGCTATAGACAATGACTGGCTTCCGGCTCTGAGCCCGGAATTCAAAAAGAGCTATTACAGAGAGCTCTATAATAAGGTAAATTATGAATACAGGCACTTCAAGGTATTCCCTGAGAGCAGGGATCTGTATTCAGCATTTTCCCTGACTCCTCTTGGCTCCGTAAAGGTAGTCATACTGGGGCAGGATCCCTATCATAACGATGGCCAGGCCCATGGACTCTGCTTCTCGGTAAAGCCGGGAGTGGACATACCGCCCTCACTGCAGAACATATATAAGGAGCTCCATGAGGAGCTGGGCTGCTACATACCAAACAACGGCTACCTGGTGCCCTGGGCCAAGCAGGGAGTGCTGCTTCTCAACACGGTGCTGACGGTCAGGGCTCATCAGGCCTTTTCCCACAGGGGCATAGGCTGGGAGCAGTTTACGGATGCGGCCATAGAGGCCGTGGACAGGCTCGATCGCCCTGTGGTGTTTATGCTCTGGGGCAAGCCTGCAGGGGAAAAGGCTGCCATGCTCCACAATCCGAAGCATCTCATACTCAAGGCTCCGCACCCCAGCCCCCTGTCTGCCTCCAGAGGCTTTTTCGGCTGCGGACATTTCAGGGCCTGCAACGAGTTCCTCAGGGAGCATGGAGAGGAGCCCATAGACTGGCAGATACCAAATATCTGATAGGAATGGTACATACATATGGATATCTTAGAGATACTTAAGGTCATACTTTTCGGCATAGTCGAGGGATATACAGAGTGGCTGCCCATATCCTCCACAGGACATCTGATACTTGTGGAGAATCTGGTGCACCTTGATCAGCCTGAGGAGTTCTTCAATGTGTTCAAGGTGGTCATACAGCTGGGAGCCATCATGGCCATAGTCCTGCTTTACTGGCAGAAGCTCTGGCCCTTCTCCAGGAGCAAGACCAGGTCACAGAGGGAGGACACCCTGGTGCTCTGGGCAAAGATATTCATAGCCAGCATACCTGCGGCCCTCATAGGCATACCCTTTGACGATCTTATAGACAGCCATCTGAGTACGCCTACGGTCATAGGCATCACCCTGCTTGTGTATGGCGTGCTGTTCATAGTGCTGGAAAGGGCCTACAGGGGCAGGAGCTTTGCCATAAGGAAGACCTCACAGATAGACATACGCACGGCTTTCCTCATAGGCTGCTTCCAGTGCCTGTCACTGATACCGGGCACTTCAAGGTCAGGAGCTACCATACTCGGAGCCATGCTGCTGGGTTGCTCAAGGAGCGCCTCCGCTGAGTTTTCATTTTTCCTGGGCATACCTGCCATGGCGGGAGCCAGCCTTATTAAGATGCTGAAATTCGGCTTTGCATTTACCGGAGCTCAGATAGCCATACTGATACTTGGTATGGTAGTATCCTTCATAGTGGCCCTTTATACGGTCAAGTACCTGATGGGCTATATAAGGAAGCATGATTTCACTGTCTTCGGCTATTACAGGATAGTGCTTGGCATCATAGTTTTGGTTTATTTCGGACTGATGGTATGAATGAAGATAAGACGATCATAGGACTTTCCGGAGGTGTGGACAGCTCAGTGGCGGCCTTCCTTCTAAGGGAGCAGGGCCATGAGGTGGTCGGCTGCTTCATGAGATCCTTTGATACGGAGAGCTCCAAAAGAGAATGCGAGCTTGCCGGGAGACTGGCCTCAAGGCTCGGCATAGACTTCCTGGTGGTAGACAGACGAAAGGAGTTCTGCCATGAGGTAGTGAGCTATCTCATGAGGTCCTATATAGAGGGCAGGACCCCCAATCCCTGCTGTCTGTGCAACCGCACAGTCAAATGGCCTGCGCTCCTGGATGCCATGAGGGAGACGGGAGCGGAGCATGTGGCCACGGGACATTATGCGGGAGTGAGCCTTGATGAGAGCTCCGGACGCTGGTGCATAAAAAAGGCGGTGCGCCTTAAGAAGGACCAGAGCTATGCTCTCTACAACCTTACCCAGGAGGAGCTCAGCCATACGCTTATGCCTCTCTACGGCTATTATAAGGAGGATGTGAGAGAGCTTGCGAGGCGCATAGGCCTGGGCACGGAGGACAAACCGGACTCTCAGGAGATATGCTTCATAGAAAGCGGTGACTATGTCTCCTTCACAAAGGATAATCTGGACATACTCTTTGAGGGACAGCCCATGACTGAGGCAGAAAAGGCTGAAGCCGCAGGGGAGCTTCGGAAGAGGATAGACAGGAAGGGCAGCTTTGTGGATACTGAGGGCAGGGTCCTTGGCACCCATGAAGGCATCATAAACTATACCATAGGCCAGAGGAAGGGACTCAACATAGCCCTGGGCAGGAGAGCCTTTGTAAAGGAGATACTGCCGGATAAGGATCAGGTGGTGCTTTCCGATGATGCGGCGCTCTATACGGACAGTGCAAGGGTCAGGGAGCTGAACTGGCAGCTGATGGATCCGGAGACGCTCATGAGACTTGGAGCAGAGGAGTCCATAGAGGCAGATGTCAAGGTACGCTACGGCCACCAGGGCACCAGAGCAAGGCTGAGCCTGAGCCCTGAGCAGCCGGATGAGGTGCTGGTCAGGTTCTGTGAGCCTGTCAGGGCGGTGACCCCGGGGCAGGCAGCAGTATTTTACGATGATGAGCAGAGGATACTCGGAGGAGGTATCATAGTATGAGCAGGAGATGGATATGGAGCGTAGCAGGCACTGCCATATGCGTGGCAGTGCTGGCGATCTCAGTAGATATGATGGACGTGGGCAGCGCAGTGGGCGCAGGACAGGAGGCTCCCCTTCGGGAGGTCACTGTCATAAAGGATCCCGCCGATGCCGGTCCCGGGGTCGAGCTCAGTCTTACCGAAGCTCCTGCTGCTGAGAGCTCTGCAGAGACGAAGGCTGCGGCAGAACCTGAGGCTGTAGTGGAAACTGAAGCTGCGGTCTCAGCTGACAGTGGATATGCGGATGGCGAGGAGATAGGTCTGTCCCCTGACTGGGAGTTTGCCTCCTTTGCAGCCATCAGCTCCGGCAAGGCAGTGTATTACAGGGCCCAGGGCAGCAGGAAGGACATAGTCATAGCAGTCAATGCAGGGCATGGTACGGAGGGCGGATCCTCCGTAAAGACCTACTGCCATCCGGACATGACTCCCAAGGTGACGGGAGGCACCACTGCGGCCGGAGCCACCAAGGCTGTGGCAGTGTCCTCAGGCATGACCTTTAAGGACGGGACTCCGGAGAAGACGGTCACACTGCGCATGGCTCAGATACTAAAGGACAGGCTCCTTTCAGCGGGATATGACGTGCTCATGCTCAGGGATGGAGAGGATGTCCAGCTGGACAATGTGGCACGCACGGTCATAGCCAACAATGTGGCCGACTGCCATATAGCACTCCACTGGGACAGTGATGGACTTTCCACGGTCAAGGGCTGCTTCTATATGTCAGTTCCTGACGGACTCAAGTCCATGTATCCCGTGAGCCAGCATTGGCAGGAGCATGAGGAACTGGGCGATGCCCTCATAGAGGGGCTCAAGGGCCAGGGTCTCAAGATCTGGGGCTCAAATCCCCTGGACATGGATCTGACCCAGACCTCCTACAGCACCATACCGTCCATAGACATAGAGCTCGGCAATCAGTGCTCCTCCCATACGGATGAGGACCTGGCTGTCAGGGCTGAGGGATTGCTGGCAGGTATAAATGCTTATTTTGCAGGCTAAAAGATATATAGTTTGGACAGCTTATGCAGCGCTGATGCTGGCAGTCTTCCTGTATTATGATGACATGCAGCCCAGCGCTTTTTTTGCTGCGGTGACGCTGATCATGGCTTTTGGGGTGGTGCTCAACGCCAGGGATGGTGCCGCTCAGGACAAGGCCCTCAGAGGCAGTGCCTCCTGGGCTGGTGACACGAAGGCTGCGGATGGAGTCTCAGGCTCACGAAGGAGGGCGGAGTACGACCTCCTGAGAGCCCTTGCCGCATGCTTCGTCATAGTGACACATGTGTTTCAGACAAATATGGCGGTGGCTTCGGAGCCCCATAGGGATCAGCAGCTCCTGAGCCTTGTGACTTTATGCTGCAATCCCATATATGTCATGCTGAGTGGAGCCCTGCTCCTTCGCTGGAAGGAGGAAAGCATATGGGAGTTCTACCGCAAAAGGATCACGAAGCTTCTCCTGCCGCTGCTGCTTTACTATACCTTCTATCTCTGGGAAAACCGTATCATCACGGGCATGAGCTTTATGGAGGCTGCAGGTCTGGTGCTGGGCAACCTGATAAGCGGCAGTACCCCTGAGACCCCTTATTACTGGCTCATATATACCATCATGTCCCTTTATGTGGTATTTCCATTTTTCAGATACATGCTGAGGGACATGCCCTACAGGACCGCAGGCACACTTTCGGTGCTCTGCATATGCTTTATGGGAGCGGCCGCTTATCTGCCTCTGCTGCTTGGAGGCTTTGGCATCAGCACCTTCCTTGGCTCCTGGGCGGGAGCAGCCATACTGGGATATTTCCTGTCTCTTGAGGAGACCAGGCGCTTCGACGGCATGATCATGGCCCTCGGTGCGGGCGCAGCCGTATGTATGGCTGCCTGTGTATATCTTGGCTGTGACTACATGCAGCTCTGCACCGGTACGGCTCCGGTCATGATCATATTTTCAGCGGGACTCTTTTCTGCAGTACTGCACCTTGGAGGCCTTCTGAGAGAGAGGCATCTGCTTAAGGTGGTCGGCTTTCTCAGTCGGCACAGCCTTGGTATCATACTCATACACTGGTGGGTCGTCTTCTGGCCCGTAAAGAGACATTTCGGTCTTGGTATCATTGAGCTTTCCGGGACCAGGTGCCTGCTGCTGTCTGCGATCACACTGATCATATCGGCTGCGGCAGCCTTTGGAGTGGACAGGCTCCTGATACTGCCCATAGAGAGGCTTATGGGATTTGTAAGAAAATCTTTTCAGAAGCTTCATAGAAATCCCTGAAGGATAATGTATAATAGCATATCACAGGATATGGATATTTCCCGTTTGACTGGCCCTGGGGCCTTTTGGGCGGGAGTTTTTAATAGGGAGAAAATATGGCGCAGAAAAGACTTAAGCATGCGGAAAATGATATATTCCTTGAGGATGTGGAGCTGGATGCCGGACGGGACAGGGGAAGGCAGAGAGACCACCACCGGAAAAAGAAAAGGAGGAGATGGCCCTTTGTGCTCCTGATCCTGCTGCTCGCCGTCGCAGGTGTGCTGCTTTACAATCACTTGAGGACCGGCAGGAACTGGACAGTAGCCGTATTTGGCGTGGACTCCAGAGACGGACAGCTTGAGAGCGGCACCAGATCGGATGTCATCATGCTGGTCAATGTGGACCGCAAGACCGGAGACATAAAGCTCTGCTCAGTATTCCGCGATACCTATCTCAAGGTATCGGAGGACGGGGAGTACGGCAAGATAAACAAGGCCTATGAGCGCGGCGGCCATGAGCAGGCTGTGGCAGCCCTGGAGGAGAACCTGGACATACAGATAGATGACTATGCCACTTTCAGCTGGGGTACGGTAGCTACCATGATAAATGCTGTCAATGGCATAGACCTGGAGATCACTGATGCTGAGTTCCGATATATAAATGCCTTCATAACAGAGACAGTGGAGGCGACGGGCATACCCTCGGTACATCTCAAGTCAGCGGGCTGGAACCACCTGGACGGAGTACAGGCAGTGGCCTACGGAAGGCTTAGGCTCATGGACACTGACTTTCAGCGTACTGCAAGGCAGCGTAAGGTGCTGAGCCTGGCCCTGGACAAGGCAAAGCAGGCTGATCCCCTGACTCTCATAGCAGTGGTGCAGTCCCTCATGAGCGAGGTATCCACAAGCGTGGACCTGGGAGACATCATACCCGTCATAAATACGCTTTATAAGTTCAATATCCCTGAGGATGCTTCCTCGGGCTTCCCCTTCTCAAGGCAGACTGAGGATATAGGCTCACAAAACTACGTCATCCCCACTACCCTTGAGAGCAATGTGATCATGCTCCACCAGTTCCTCTTTGGAGACGAGGATTATGAGGCTCCTCAGTCTGTGAAGGATATAAGCGCACGGATCGCATCGGACAGCGGCCTTGGAGAGGCTGGAGACGCAGCTCCCGTGCCCCAGGTAGGAGGATCCTCCGGCGAGCAGGCTCCTGCCACTGAAGCTCCGGAGACTGAGGCCCTTCCCGAGACACCCTCCGAGACGACAGAGCCTGCAGAGTCAGAGGACGAGAGCGAGTCTGAATCAGATGTTGAGTCTGAGGAGGAAACTGAAGCCGAAAGTGAGTCGGATCCCACGGAGGAGGGCTCAGAGCCTGCATCAGATGATGCTGATCCCGGGGAAGATACAGAGGAAAGGCCCGCAGATAGACCGACAGAGCCCTCTGAGGCGGATGAGACGAGGCCTACTCAGGAGGAGGGCAGGCCTGTGGACAGGCCTACGGCACCTGTCGAAGAGCAGGGGCCTTCCGGTGGGCCGGGAGCAGAAGGCCCTGGTGCTGACCCCAGTCCGGAACAGGAGTCTCAGAGCGTGGCTGAATCCCTGTCACAGCTTGACAAGGATGCACCTGTAGTTCAGGAGACCGATGCAGGGCCCGGAGCGGGATTATAAGGAACATTGTATTTTGGCCCTTTCTCATTTATATGGAGATGGGCCGCTTTTTGTGCATCCATCCATTCAGAGACGGAAACGGAAGGATGTCACGTCTGCTTTCGCTGCTCTTGCTTTATAAAAATGGCTATGACATAGGCAGGTATATCTCCTTTGAGGAGCAGATAAATAAAAACAAGGCTTATTATTATGAGGCCCTGAGACATTCTTCAGAGGGGTGGGAGTCCAACGAAAACACTTATATACCATTTATCAATAATTTCCTTTCCACCCTGTATATGTGCTATAAGGAGCTGGATAAAAGATTTGCGGTGGTCAACGGTAAAAGGATCACAAAAAAGGCACGTGTAGAGGCTGTGGTACTGAACAGCCTGACGCCTGTCTCCAAGGCAGAGATATGCGAGCTTTTACCAGATGTAAGTCCTACTACGGTAGAGGCAGTTCTCGGCAATATGATAAAGGAAGGAAGCATAAGAAGGATAGGCCAGGCGCGTGCATCAAGATATATAAGGGCTTAGTGCCTTAAAACCCTATTTTTATAGTAGCATTTTTCTGCGCCCTCAGGTATAATTGTAGCCGTTGCGAAGCTCATGGGAGCTTTGGAGCTGCGCCACAGGCGACAGACACAGGATTTGACATTTGGACTGTCAGAAAGGAAGGCTTAATGATATCCACATCGAACCTTACATTTCGTGTAGGCAAGAAGGCATTATTTGAAGACGTAAATATCAAATTTACAGAAGGCAACTGCTACGGGCTCATAGGAGCCAACGGTGCAGGAAAATCTACATTCCTCAAGATACTTTCGGGTCAGCTGGAGCCTACCTCGGGCGAGGTGGTCATATCAAAGAACCAGAGGCTGTCCTTCCTGGAGCAGGATCAGTTCAAATATGATGCATATACGGTGCTCGACACTGTCATAATGGGCAACAAGCGCCTCTACGATATCATGAAGGAAAAGGATGCCATCTATGCCAAGGAGGACTTTTCCGATGAGGATGGCATAAAGGCTGCAGAGCTTGAGGCTGAGTTTGCAGAGCTGGGAGGCTGGGAAGCCGATGCGGATGCCGCATCCCTGCTGGAGGGTCTCGGCGTGCCGGTGGAGCATCACTATGACATGATGGGCAGCCTTCGGGGCCCCATGAAGGTCAAGGTATTGCTTGCGAAGGCTCTGTTCGGCAATCCGGACATTCTGCTCCTGGACGAGCCTACCAACCATCTGGACCTGGACGCCATAGCCTGGCTTGAGGAGTTCCTGATCAATTTTGACAACACGGTCATAACCGTGTCCCATGACAGATATTTCCTCAATAAGGTATGCACCTCCATAGCAGACATAGACTATGGCAAGATACAGCTCTATGCGGGAAACTATGATTTCTGGGTGGAGTCATCCCAGCTCATGATTCGTCAGATGAAGGAGGCCAACAGAAAGAAGGAGGAGCAGATCAAGGAGCTCAAGGAGTTCATAGCCCGCTTCTCTGCAAATGCCTCCAAGTCCAGGCAGGCTACCTCCCGTAAGAGGGCCCTGGAAAAGATAGAGCTTGAGGAGATAAAGCCCTCGAGCCGCAAGTATCCTTATATAGATTTCAAGCCGAACCGCGAGATAGGAAATGAGGTGCTGACAGTCACCAACCTTTCCAAGACCATAGACGGGGTCAAGGTGCTGGACAATATCAGCTTCATACTTGGCAGAGAGGACAAGGTGGCGCTGGTCGGACCCAACGAGCTGGCCAAGACCACGCTCTTCAAGATACTTATGGGAGAGATGGAGCCGGATGAGGGAGACTACAAGTGGGGCATAACCACGTCCCAGGCCTATTTCCCCAAGGATAACTCTCATGAGTTTGATTCCGAGGATACCATATATGAGTGGCTCATGCAGTACAGCCCTGAAAAGGATGTGACCTATGTGAGAGGCTTCCTGGGACGCATGCTCTTTGCAGGAGATGACGGCATGAAGCATGTAAATGTGCTTTCCGGAGGAGAGAGAGTCCGCTGCATGCTGTCAAAGATGATGATCAGCGGAGCAAATGTGCTCATACTCGATGAGCCTACGGACCATCTGGACATGGAGTCCATATCGGCTCTCAACAACGCTCTCATCAAATTCCCGGGAGTGCTCATTTTCTCATCCAGGGACCATCAGGTGGTGGAGACCACGGCAAACCGCATCATGGAGATCCGTGACGGCAGCCTCATAGACAAGATGACCACCTATGATGAGTATCTTGCAGCCGATGAGCAGGCAAGGAAGAGCTTCACCTTCACCCTGACGGGCGATGATGCAAATGATAATTGATCCCATCGTATAAACGATGTGAAAAATAATGAAATAAATATTTCATATATTGAAATTTTGGGCTTTCTTGACACAGAAAGCCCTGTTTTTTTGTAAATTATGAGTATTGAATCGGGCCTTTGTAAAGTATTATCCTTATTATCGTATGAAAAAGCATCGTAAGATGCAAAAAATAGTTTTACAGGGGGTAAATATGGAACTTTACATTGTACTTGCCATACTTGTGTTCATGATCATAAGCTTCATAGTTCACAAATGGCCCTTCGGACTCACAGCTATGATGTGCTGTGCGCTTTTGGTAGTTACAGGTATCTATACTCCCGCTCAGGCGTTTGCAAATCTGGGAAGCCAGAACATCGTGCTGGTAGCTCCCATGTTCGTCATGAGTGCGGCATTTTCAAAGACCAGCCTGATCCAGAAGATACAGGATCAGATGATGGCCATGAAGGGCAAGAGCGGATATGCTCTGCTGGCAGTTATGTTCTTCTTCATAGCCATACTGGCAGCCTTCCTTCCTACCACGGCCATGATGACCGTAACTCTGGTATTCATCATGACCATAGGACAGAGTGGAGACATCACTCCCACCACCATCACTATTCCTGCACTTAGTGTGCTGAGCGCATGGTGCGCAGTGCTTCCTCTCGGACTTGGCTCCACGAGCTTCATAACCAACAATGCCTTCTATGAGGGTATGATCACAGACCAGTCCCAGCTCCTTGGTATCTTCGATTATTTCAAGGTAGCGGTGATACCCTGCATACTTTGTACAGTATATGCAGTATTTGGATATAAGCTGATGCCCAAGAAGTCAAACTTCAGCGGCTCCGACATCCACGAGACAAAGAAGAAGGCAGCCATATCAAAGAGAGACGAGACCATCATCTATGCCATATTTGCCATAGTCATGCTTTCCTTGTTCTTTGGTACACAGATAGGCAACCTTATGTATGTCATCCCTGCCATAGGTGTAATGGTGCTGATGATCACTAAGGTCATGAGCACAGAGGAGACCATTAAGGCCCTTACTCAGGATGCAGTATGGATGGTAGCCGGAGTTCTTACCATGGCAAATGCCCTTGGTGATACCGGTGCCGGTGACCTGGTAGGACAGCTGGTGCTCAATATCCTTGGCGGTAATCCCAGTGGTATGATGGTACTCTTCGTATTTGCAATCATCACCACCATCATGACTACCTTCATGTCAAATGCTGCTACCAAGAATGTACTGATCCCCATAGCTGCTTCCACCTGTATAGCAGCAGGCTGGGATCCCAGAGGAGTAGTGCTTGTAGTATACTTCTGCTCCAACATAGCCATAGCCTTCCCTTCAGGCTCTCCTGCCTGCGGTATCGCCTATGGTGCCGGAGGATATAAGATAACCCAGACGCTCAGATACTGTCTGCCGTTCCTGGTCATAGCCATAGTAGCCATAGTGCTTTCAGCCAACTTCGTATTCCCGATCTATGGCTGAGGACTGAAGGCTTAAGTTTGCACCGACGGACGGATATCATAAAAGATACCGTCCGCCATGTCATATTTTTTATATAAGGAGTAAAATCATGTCAATGAGACCTCAGATCCCCGTAACCACAAGGGATACAGACGATGCACTCAGGTTCATCCAGCAGATGGGCATAGAGTATGTAAGCCTCATGCTGAAGCCTGAGGAGCTTACATATGAGAAGATAAAGGAGCAGCAGGACAGGCTTGCTAAGTTTGGACTCACCGTATCAGATGCAGCCTGCAATGAGCTCCAGAAGAACAGGAGCATACACCTGGCCCTTCCCGACAGGGACGAGCAGATCAAGCGCTTCAACGACATGCTCTATGTCATGGGCAAGGCCGGCATAGAGTTCACCTCCATAGCATGGCAGCCCCATGGCATACTTCGTACGGCAAATAAGGTAGGAGAGCATACCAGAGGTGGAGTAGCCATGTTCTGCGACCAGGAGGAGATCATGGCCCGTCCCAATGCAGAGGAGAGAGCCTATACCGATGAGGAGATCTGGGAGAACTTCCAGTACTTCATGGACAAGGTCATCCCCGTGGCAGAGGAGACCGGAGTAAGGATGGCACTCCATCCCAACGATCCCCCGCTTGCATGCATGGCGGGCATACCCAGCCTGATCTACAACACAGAGTGCTACAGGAAGGCCATAAAGGCAGCCCACGGAAGCAAGGCCCTGGGCATGAAGCTCTGCACAGGCTGCTGGCTCGAGGCCGGCGATGCCTTCGGAGACATCATGGCGGACATAAAGGAGTTCTGTGCCGATGACCGCATCCTTTGCATACACTTCAGGAACGTAAGCAATACCCTTCCCGTATTTGAGGAGACCCTTGCAGAGGATGGATATGCAGACATGTATGCCATCATGAAGCAGTTCGTGGCCTGTGACTGCACTGCAGTGATCTCCATAGATCATGCGTTCAGGCCCATGGAGGGCTTTGGCGGCATGCCCGGATCCTTTGCATACTCCACAGGATACATGAAGGGACTCATGTATGCGGCTGAGAAGGAGCTTGGCAAAAGGTAAGTTTTCTGATAAAACATGAAATAGAAGATCGTTTGGGTCCTGCCGGAGTCTCATGGCTTCGGCAGGATCTGTTTTTGGAGGAGCTTATGGTCAAGGCAGGATTCCTTCTTCCTCATGAGGACATGATAGAAGATGCAAAATGGATAGCGGCTGAGGAGGGGCTTGAGATAGCGTATGTAGGGAGGACCCATTCCTATGATGCGGTGTCTCAGGCTGAGAGAGCTGTCGATGCAGGAGCAGACATACTTATAGCCAGAGGCCATCAGGCCATGCTCATACGTCAGCATATGGATACTCCCATGGTGGAGATGAAGCTGGTCACTCAGGAGCTGGGCCTGCTGCTTCAGAAGGCAAAGAGCATATCGAGAAAAAGAAAGCCTCACATACTGCTGGCAGCCTTTGAAAACATGCTGGGAGACATGTCGAAGCTTGAGGAGCTGTTTTCCGTAAAGCTGAGCGTCATGTTCCTTAATGATATAAGAGAAGTCGATGAGGTAGTAAAAAGATTTGGGGAGCTTAAATGCGATGTGCTCATAGCAGGCGAGACCATATGTCGCAATGCACTGAAGGCTGGCATACCTTCCGTATATTATTCCTCGACCTCCGAATCCATAAGGGGTGCGGTCAGATCTGCAGTGCGTATGGCGTATGCCATAAAGAAGGAGAGGGAGGATGCAGTCCAGCTCAAGGATCTTATGGATGCTTCGTTTTCAGCCATTATCCAGATTGATAAGGATGGAAAGATAACGGCGCTTAATAAAAATGCAGAAAGGCTGGCTGATGCGGAGGATGGAGATGATACTGTTGGAAGACCGGTGGCAGAGACATTTCCATATATCCCCATGTCTATGCTGAGGGACGTGCTGGAGGGAAGCACTGAGAGCTGTATGACGACCGTAGAGGTGGATGAACGGTCGTATATGGTCTCGATGACACCCATAATATATGGAGAAGCACCGGATGGTGCGGTCATATCCATAAGCAGGCTTTCTCAAAGCAGAAGAGGTGTGAAGGAGGAGCCCTATGCAAACAGGCTGAGCTATAGATTTGAGGATATATCTGCAGAGAGTAGGACGATGAAGAGCTGCCTGGAAAGGGCCAGGACCTTTGCCGTATCGGACAGCCCCATACTGATCAAGGCGGGACCAGGGTTGGAGGACATAGAGCTGGCTTCAGCGATCCACAACAATTCTAGGCGGAGATCAGGACCGTTTTTCTTTGTGGATATGGGTACCATTGATGCCTGGGAGCAGGGACGGATCATCTTTGGAGCTCATGGTAAGGATGATGGCTCAGGAGAGAGCTACCTTGGGATAGCCGTGAGATTCAAGCGTGGGACGATCTATATAAGGAACGTGGAAAGGATGGACCTGATGCTTCAAAGACGGCTGGCGGCTTTGATAAGCCGGAGACATCCGGCCATGGAGGAACTTGATATCTCTTATGGAAGCGACATGCGCATCATAGCCTCCACATCCCGGGAACCAGCCTTGCTTGTATGCTCCGGGGCCATGGATGTGGAGCTCTGCCATATGCTGAGAGGTCTGGATCTTGAGATACCGGGACTTTCAAAACGGCAGGAGGATCTGAGAAATTATATCGAAAAGTATCTGAAGCGTTTTCAGATGGAGTACAACAGACATTTCCGCATCACGGATGGGGGATATGAAAAGCTATGCAGCTTTGATTGGAATGGAAACATCATACAGGTCAGAGGCTTTTGTGAAAATCTGGTGCTGACTCTTAAAAAGCATGCGGCAGATGAGGGGACGATCCAGAGGATATATGAGGAGCTCTATCCCGACACAGGCAGTGGCCCCGATGGAAAGGAACGACTGGTGGTATACAGGGATCCTGAAAGCCGGAGGATAGCTGAAGTCCTTTCAAGATATCATGGCAACAGGCAGCTTGCCGCCAGAGAGCTTGGCATGAGCCAGACGACTCTCTGGAGAAGGATAAAAAAATTCGGTATAGCTGCGGATCATCTCATGGATGAATAAAGAGGCGATTATATCCATCATATATTATTTATAGTTTCGGGGACCGAATATGGCGGTCCCCACTCTTATCATAGTGGCACCTTCCTCTATGGCGGGTATATAGTCGCCGGTCATGCCCATGGAAAGCTCTGTGGGGAGCTTGTCTTCAGGGATGCCTGCCTCTGAAAGCCTGCTTCGAAGTTCTATAAGGAGCTCCTTCATATGTCTGAAATAGGGCCTGTTGGTCTCTGGATCCTCAGTGATGGGTGCGGAGGTCATGAGGCCTTTAATATTTATACCGGGAAGCCCTGATATGGCAAGGGCTTTGCTTATGAGCTCCGAGGGAGCAAAGCCGAACTTGGAGGGCTCGTCACCTATATTGACCTCCAGGAGGATGTCCATGGATAGGTCACGCTTCACAGCCTCCTTTGATATGGCCTCCGCAAGGTGCAGCGAATCTACGCTGTGTATCATGCATACTTTGTCGATGACCTTCCTGACCTTGTTTGTCTGAAGATGGCCTATCATGTGTATGCGGCAGCCTTCAGGCATGAGAGGATATTTTCCCTCTATCTCCTGGACATAGTTTTCCCCGAAGTCAGTCATGCCGCAGGCTGCGGCAGTCCTGATGTCCTCTATGGGCTTGGTCTTTGATACGGCTATGAGCCTGACATCCTGAGGGCTCCTTCCTGCTTTTTCTAAGGCCTGCTGCATCCTTTGCTTTACTGCTTCTATGTTGTCTTTTATATACATGCTTTCGTTACCTCTGCGTCTGATATCATCCATAGATCGATTTTACCACAATGTGATCATATTTGACATTGTCATAGAATCAAATTATAGTTTTACATAGATATTACTTTTAAGGGGAGATGATATACAGTGGGAGAGGATCGCACAGAGCTTTTTGAGAGGAAGCCCATACCAGGAGCGGTGGCGCAGCTTGCGGTGCCTACCATACTCAGCTCGCTGGTCATGGTGCTCTACAACATGGCTGATACATTTTTTGTAGGCATGCTGGGAGACCCGGTGCAGAATGCGGGAGTGACATTGGTGGCGCCGGTCATGCTGGCCTTCAATGCAGTCAACAATCTTTTCGGAGTGGGAAGCTCCAGCATGATGTCCAGGGCCCTTGGCAGGAAGGACTATGACATGGTGGCCAGGAGCTCGGTCTTCGGCTTCTGGTGCTCGATCATAAGCGGGCTTGCATTTTCACTTTTGTGTACTGTATTCCTGGGCCCGCTGCTTGCTATGCTCGGAGCAGATGAGAGCACTCTCGAGGCCACAAAGGGCTATATGTTCTGGACTGTCAATGTGGGCGCCATGCCGTCCATACTCAATGTGGTCATGGCCTATCTGGTGCGCTCGGAGGGTGCGGCCATGCATGCCAGCATAGGCACCATGAGCGGCTGCATACTCAACATGATACTGGATCCCATATTTATACTGCCCTGGGGCTTTGGTATGGGAGCAGCGGGAGCAGGGCTTGCCACCTTCATATCAAACTGTGTGGCCTGTCTGTATTTCCTCATACTGGTATGTGCCAGGCGGGGACGCACCTATGTATGTCTTGATATAAGGAGGCTGAGCTTTGAGAGGCGCATAGTCAAGGGCGTATGTGCTGTGGGCATACCTGCCTCCATACAGAACCTTCTCAATGTCACCGGCATGACCATACTGAACAATTTTGCATCCGGATATGGAGCAAGCGTGGTGGCGGCGGTCGGCATAGCCCAGAAGATCAATCAGGTGCCCTACAACATATCCAACGGGCTCTCCCAGGGAGTCATGCCCCTGGTCAGCTACAATTATGCCAGCGGCAATGCAAGGCGTATGAAGGGCACGGTCATGTTTACGGGAAAGCTCGCAGTCTCAGCGCTTACCCTGCTGGCCATACTGTTCATAGCATTTCCATCCGCATTTATAGCCACATTTATGAAGGATCCGGAGGTGGTGGAGTACGGAGCAGCATTTCTCAGAGGCTTCAGTACGGCGCTGCCCTTCCACTGCATAGATTTCCTGGCAGTGGCGGTGTTCCAGGCTACGGGCATGGGACATTATTCTCTGGTATTTGCCATACTCCGTAAGATCATACTTGAGATACCTGCACTCATCATACTCAACATGGTATTTCCGCTTTATGGCCTTGCCTATGCTCAGCTGGTGGCTGAGTCCATACTGGCAGTAGCCGCAGTGATCATGCTGAGGAAGATTTTCAGGAGGGTGGAGAAATACAACCTTCAGGACTGAGGCCTGGAGAAGGAGAGACAGTTTTGCTCATCGAGGGTAAAATCACAGCAGCGTGATCGTAGTTTGGGGTCAGCATTATGATGAGTGATAAGAGCATATAGAAGCTTAGCCTGATCATATATGAGACTTCGATGAGAATTGCACCAGGATAGTTGGTTTGTCAGCAGATTGTTGTAGGCTTGTACTTCAGGACTGTCAGTTTTATTGATCCTGATTTGAACCTTATTTAAACAGCAGAGGGGAACAGGGATCATGTTGTTGAGGTTTATGGCACCCCAGTGACCGTCATTGATCTTGATAAAATCGATCTGGTCCTTCATCTTGATATGCTTTGGTTAAGGCGAAGTAAGAGGAGCGTAGTAGGAAAAATCATTGATGGTCAGTACTATGCCTAAAAATGGTCGCTTGGCTTTGTGACCCATATTGTGTGGGACCAGAGGATCTGATAGCCGTAGAAAACTGCAATAATCCGGGTCCACGGTGTAAAAGGAAAAATGCAAAAAATCACCTCCTTGGGTAAATTTAGGGCTGAGCCAAAAGGCTCAGCCCGGACTTTTTTAGCTCCCACTTAACGGTAGGGTACACCTCTTTTTCTATAGTATGAGGCAAAGCACTTTGTTTGTCAATCAAATTCTGGACATTGTTGGAAGCCCAGGCGTTGCTTATGTCTCAAGGTCTGGTCAGATCACCGTATATATCCCGTAAAGCAGGGCCGCGGCCACCACCAGCTTATGCACGATGGGCTTTTCCAGTGCCTTTATGGGCAGCAGATTGAGTATGATGACTGCCATGGCTACAGGGTAGATGATGCTCAGTATGGGCACCGATATGGACAGTATGGTATTGAGCCCCATGATGGATATGCCAAAGCTCCAGGCCGTCAGTATCCAGCGCCAGGCATCAAAGCCCAGAAAATGCAGCTTTTCCGCAAAGAACTTGGCGCAGCTGGATATGAGACCTACGCATACATTGAAGCAGGCTATGAAATAGATAACTGCCAGTATGACTGACCCCAGATCTCCGAAAAATCCTCCGGCAAGGGCGGTAAGTATCTCCGTTCCATTTTGGGCACCGCTGATGAGGTCGCCGCTTCGCATCCCCAAAAATGCCAGCATGCCATACATGGATGCAAGGAATATGCCTGCTATGACTCCGCCTCTGATGGTCTCCCTGGCTATAGCGCCATTGTTTTCTATGCCCAGATCTCTTATGTTCATCGCTATGACTATGCCAAATACCATGGCTGCCAGAGTGTCCATGGTGTTATAGCCCTCCACGAATCCGGTACCAAAGGCGGAGGCTGCATATGCTCCGGAGGAGCTGTTTACGGAAAGCTCTCCGTGGGCAAGGCCCGCTATGAATAGCACTATGATGAGAAGTATGAGTATGGGAGTCAGTCTTTTGCCCAGCCTGTCCTTCAGCTTTTCAGGACGCTTGGCTACTATGCCGGCTGCAAGGAAAAAGAGCAGCGAGTACAGGAGACTTGCCGCAAGCTGGACATCCATGCCGAGAAAGGTGCCCTCTCCAAGCCTGCCGGTCAGAAAGCCAAACATGGCATAGCTCGTGCTGGCTGTCCTGGGTATGGCCAGCATGGGACCTATACACAGATAGACTGCAAATGAAAATAGCAGGGCAAATCCCGGATGTACCTTCTGACAGAGGTGGTCAAGGCCACCTGTCTTTGCCACGGCCGTCACGCCAAGCACGGGAAATATGACCGCCGTGATCATGAAGCCTGCAAATGCAGAGATCGTCTTTTCTCCTGCAAGATAGCCCAGATAAGGTGGGAAAATAAGGTTTCCAGCTCCGAAGAACATGGAAAACAGAGTTACTCCTACAAGTATGAGCTTTGCGCTGTCCAGTTTTTTCATGCCTGCCTCCTTTGAGGGTAATTGTACTAATATTAGTACATAAAGGGGATTTTAACAAGTAGAAAAATGCTCCTCCGCATATTTGCCAAGGGCCCTTTGCCTCTTCGAGGCTGCAGACATCCATTGGCACATATACGGAGGCAGATTTTTCACATATTTGAGTTTTTGACATAAAGAATGATTTATGGATTCTTCACGAAAGATCTGATCATAGCCAGGATGCTGTCCCTCTGATCTTTTGAAAGAGAATCCCATAGAGTGAGAAGTTCAGCCTGATCCTTTGACAACTTGACAGAATCTGAATCATATTTAGAAAAGGATTGAGCAAGTGTCATATCAAATGCATTGCATATCTTTTCTATGGAAGCTACAGAGGGCTGGAGATTTTTTCTGTACCATGTAGAGATAGTAGATTGCGGGACCTCTGATCTCTGGGCGAGGGTATATTCTGACCATCCCCGTATGTTCCGCTCTTCAAGTATTCTTTGCAGTATGTCAAATTTTGCCCTGTCTCGTTCCATGTATTCTCCATGATTATATATATCGTTACTTTTAATCGATTATATGATTACATTTATTGAAAAGCAGTTATATATTTCGTATAATATTAACGATTTATCAGCAAAAACAGATTGGGTTTTGTGGAATTTTCAGGGGTTTTAGATGAAAGACAGGTTTAAGATCATAATCGCAGATGATGAGCAGAATATATGTGAGATGCTGAAACGCCTTATAAGATTTGATGAACTGGGGCTTGAGCTCACAGCTCTTGTTTTTGACGGGGAAAGTCTGCGCGATGCTATAGAAAAGACAAAGCCGGATATAGTTATAACTGATATTCACATGCCAATTATGGACGGACTTGAGGTCATAAGGTGGTGCAATGAAAACAGCTACAATGTCAGCTTTATAGTCCTTAGCGGATACCATCAGTTTGAATACGCATATAATGCATTGAAATATAAGGTCAACGATTACCTTCTAAAGCCCGTGGATGAAGAGGAGCTCAATGAGACACTGAAAAAGGTGATCAAGGAATTAAATGATAAGGCGCAGCCTAAGGATGATTCTCCTTACATTGAATCCATACACAACTATTTTATGTCAAACGTGCTTAGGACTGCATCGGAAAAGGGCAATGACCAAGCCAATCTTGTTTTTCATACCCTTGAGAGTATAAACAGAGAGTATATGCTCAAGCTTCAGCCGGGATACTTTTGCTTTTGTTGCCTTTGCATAGATGACCAGCGTATAGAAAAAAGCAAAGATGAGCAGATCAATTCGATAATTAAGAAATTGCTTGATATCATTGAAAAAAGGATGTCAGGCTTTTGCTTTGAACATATATGCTATTCCGGAGATAAATACATAAACATACTGCTTAATTATAAAAGGGAAGAGCATGACCTGTTTGAAAAAGAACTGAAGGCTATATATGATGATGCAAAGATATTTGTGGATGTTTTTCGCGGTATGCATATAACCATGTGTGTAGGTGAAAGGACTACGGAATCTCATCTGATACCCTCTGTATATAAAAGCTGCTGGTTGGCGGTCTTTGCTCGCTTTGGACTTGGGACAAATAAGGTGATATGGAGTGAAAGACTTTCAAATTATGAACTCGGAGTAAAGCCCAGGGAATGGACTGAGCAGATAAAGCATACCTGGGATATACTTGAGGCTAAGAGCTTCGACAAGATCATAAACGAAATATTCCTGATGCCCAGATCCATGCAGATCTCAAAGGATTTTGCTTCATTTGTGTTTGGACTGGGAGACATGCTTAATGATTGCAAAACCAGCTTTGAACAAAGGACTGGTATTGAATTGGACGGTGAGGAAGAGGATCTGGTTTCGATGATGGGAGAAGCAGATTCGCTTGAAGATTACAAAACTAGATTGCTTAACATATACAGAGCCAGGATAAGTGAATGCTCTGAGCTGGTTGAAAAACGCAGCTTAAAGCCTATAAGACTTGCCTGTGCTTATGTGGAAGAGCATTATAAAGAGCCTATAAAGCTTGAAGATGTGGCAAGGGTAGTAAATCTCAATCCAAGCTATTTTTCTGCTTTATTTACCAGAAAGACAGGACAGAGCTTTAATGAGTATGTATCTCTTTATAAGATCAAAAAATCATGCGAGCTTCTTTCCGGAAGCAATATGAATATAAATGAGATAGCAGATACCCTTGGATTTACCGATGCAAGATATTTCAGCAAGCTTTTCAGGAAGAAAATGGGCATAAAGCCTACGGAGTACCGAAGGATATACGGGTGATACATCATGGAAAAGCTTATGGTGCTTACTACGAAAAGATTTGAAGAGATAGTGAAGAACCGGGTGGAACAGGAGCTGATGACAAGAAGCGCTGGATTTGAAAAGGATCTGGCTCAGAAACAGGCAGATATAACCTATCTTCAAAATCAGATCAATCCACATTTCCTTTATAACACGTTGGAGTGTATAAGAGGAGAGGCTCTCAATGAAGGGATGTATGACCTGGCTGATACGGTCAAGGCCCTTGGATCTTTTTTTAGATACAATGTAAGCGTAAAGGGATCTGTAGTGACCTTCGAGGAAGAGCTTACGAATCTGAAGAACTATATAGAGATACAGAAGTACAGATTCAAAGATAAGTTTTCGCTGAAGATAGACATGGATGAAAATGACAAGGAGCGTATATTGGCCTGTATGATGCCTAAGCTGTGTCTACAGCCCATAGTTGAAAACTCTATCCTTCATGCCTTCAACGATATCACGACAGGAGGAAAGGTAACTTTAAAAGCCGAGATCGTAAATAACAACCTCAGTGTCATAATAGCAGACAATGGATCTGGCATGTCGCCTCAGCAGCTTGGAAGGCTTGAGACGCTGATTCAGTACGAGGGATCGGAACAGACTGGAGATCATGGGGTCGGGCTTAGAAATGTACACAGACGTATACAGCTGTTATTTGGAAGAGAATATGGTCTGACTATCAAAAGCTTTGTGGGGATAGGGACATTTATAGAGATCTTTTTACCGGTAAGGACGGAGTGGTCTGATGAAGGATGAGCTTGTCCGGCTTAGATCCGTTTATACAAAAAAGAATAATTCCGCATTATATGGTGCCGATATTGACATATTGAAGGGAGAGGCAGTCGGGATCATAGGAGATTTTCATTCAGGCAAATCTCTTGTCATGGGGGCGATAGAGGGAAGCCTGGTCCCGGAAAAGGGATATAGGTTTTATAAGGGAAGACCTGTGCCATGGAAAGATGAGAAATGGCCACTCAGAACTAGACACCTGAAAAACAACTATGGTCTTATTGACAACATGACCATATGGGAAAACATGACTGTATTCAGGAAGCCTGGAGAAGGGATCTTATTATCGACAAATGTTAAAAATAAAGTACAGGAATTGATCTATGGCTATGGCATCAGGTTAGATGCAGATACAGCGGTTGAGAGGCTGAAGCCTGTAGAAAAATTTGTGGTAGCGGTCATAAAAGAGATATTGAGAGGTACAGAGCTGATCATGGCAGAGGATACACAGCTGGAATATGATTCCTCTGCTTTCACTTTGATGGAGACATTGCTGAAAAAATGCAGGGAAATGGGTGTATCAGTCCTTATATCAGGGATCGATCAGGGATGGTATTCTTCTTTACTGGACAGGATAAATTATATAGAAAACGGACGATGTATATGGGTAGATGATCGATCAAGCAAAGGAACATTTGATACAAATATCTATGGAGGAAGCCCTCTGGATATAGGACTGGATAAAACAGGGACTGTGACAGGGAACTTGCATGAAGCCTTAAGGATAAGCTTTCCGGATTTTTCCATCGGTGCCAGGAAGGGAGAGTTTATCATGATCATTGACCCGGAAAGGACTTTGAACAGACCGTTTAAGAATGTAGCTGCTTATCAGGTCCTGGGACCCGGAGCACTCTCAAGACGAGAGGTAAGGACTAGGCAGATAGATTTTACTGAATTTGGGGCCTTGATAAGATGGATGACACCAGCAGACAATCTGGTTTTTGGACTTGATGACAGGATAAGTGATCATGGATTGTTAAAAGCTCATCTGAAAAGCTATTTCCTGAAGGAATTTACGGAATGGTCTGGAAACAAAAAATATATGGACATGACGGACTGCCAAGGGCTTACCATAAAAGACAGGATCGAGATGGCAGTGTTTAAGTTAAGGATAGAAAAACCGGATGTGCTCATATTCAGACATTTCCAGATACTGGATCAGAATTGCAGAAAGATGGTAAGGGATGCTCTTTCAGAGCTTACAGCACAGGGGTCTATAGTGGTAGGAATAACTACACTCGAGAGATTTTCAGATTTTGCAGATGGTTATTATCTTATATCTGGTGGGAGCTGCAGTGACAGGATGGATCACCATCAGATATCAACAGCTTTGATCTTTTCAAGATGAATATTTTATAGGAAAAAGGCATGGCAAAAAGGCTAAGGGATATTTTCATAATGCTTGTGATCATGACAGCAGTATATTTTGTGCTGCTGATGTTTACGCAGAGAGAGGAGAAAGAAGCACCCTATGCATGCCTTTCGATGATATCCCCTGATAACAGTTTTACCGTAGAGACCGTAAATGAATTTAAAAACCGACTTTCTGATTATCATGGAGGGATCAGAGTAGCTTATTGTGGGAATGATATCAATGCCCAGATAAATCAGATAGAGAACTTTATCGCCATGAGGCCTGAGGCACTGATAGTCGAGTGTATGGGTGATGCGTCTGCATATGAGAGACTTTTCCGGGAAGCAAAGAAAAGGGATATACAGGTTGTGACATTTGGCTCTGCGAGAGCCATGGCCAATGCCGATATCCAGATGCTTAATTCGCATCTCAGTAAGGGCTTGTGTATCTCTGTGCTTATCAAGGATTTCCTGGATAGAAATGAAGTCACAGAGGAGGGTTCAGTAAAGACTCTTCTTTTGGGAGATGCGTCGACGGAAAGAGAGATCATGTCCATGGCCGGGTATCAGCTTATCTCTGAGAAATATCTTAGAAGATATGATCTTCAGAGCATGACCTTTGAGAGATATGAAAGTGGGCCTGTATATTATACGGACGGTTATGGAGTTACAAGACAGGTGGAAGAGCCTACAGGCGGACTTATCCTGGATGAAGACGGGGAAGCTATAGTAAACCTTTATTATGAGCCAAGGATAAGCCTGATCACAGGAGATAATTATTCAAATGTGCAGACCAATCTTGAAGGACAAAGAGCGATAGACGGGATCCTAAGCAATCCTGAAAATATAGATATACAGATAGTCATTGCTACCAGCGGAGAGGCTGCCATAGGAGCAGCATTTCGCTTGGAGGAGTTTATCGAGCAGGGTGAATTGACCCATAAGGCAGAGGAGATAGCTGTTTTTGGCGCATACAATACATTGAAAAACAGAGAGCTGGTAGAGAGATCCATAAATGGTAATGGTGTATTCAGGGGCTTTGTAGGAGATTTTGTCATAGAAAGGGAAGCGGATAACATAATACGTAATCTGCTTACGAAAAGAGGCGAGATCTTTTATGGCTACAGTTTTTACTCAGGCTATGATGAAAGGACTGGAGAAACAGGCATGGTGGTGTTGTATGATCCAGGTATTTCCATGCTGGATATCTTTTCGGAGGAGTACGCATGAAAGGCTTAAGGTTCAATGCTACAAGGAGCATGCTGGCGATCCTGATACTGGCATTTACTGCTGTAAATCCAAATTTTCTCTCGGCATTCAACCTGTATAATTTCTGGATGCAGAATGAATACAGGATAGTTATGATCATAGGCTTGTCATTTATAGTACTGGGAGGAGAGATAGATCTTTCACTGGGATATCAGATCTCCCTGGTAGGTGTCCTGATGGGAAAGATGTTTTCCCTTGGAGTTCCTACATATATATGTCTGGCTTCAGGGCTTCTCACCGGGATCTTATGTGGATTATTGAATGGATCTCTTGTAGCGGTGGTGGGCATCCCTTCATTTATCGTTACTCTCATAACTCAGAAGCTATTTCAGGGTCTTTCCTACCTTATATCCGGAGGCATGATGTATTCGGACATTCCGGACAGCATACTGGGTATTTCATCCCTCAACAATGGTATGCTTACATCAAGTCATATAGTGGTGATCATAAGCCTGCTGATATTTGGCGGGATCTTTTCGAGTACGGTGGCGGGAAAGAATATACTGGCCATGGGATATGACGAAAGAGTCCTGGCACAGAATGGCATAGGGGTAAAAAGGTATAAATGTATGATCTATGTTATAGGAAGCATATTGTTTTTCTTCGCTTCTCTTATACTTCTTTCCAGGCAGGGGCTTGCCGTGTCTAACATGGGAGTCGGCATGGAGCTGGACGGACTGTTTGCGGTATGTATAGCAGGTGGAGGGGGCCTGCTTATAAAAAACAGCGACATCAAGCGGAGAGTACCGCTTAGCAATTTCTTTGTAGCCATTCTTATAGTGGGGGTCATAGAAAATGGACTACAGCTTATTGGCATTTCTCAATACTATCAGTATATAGTATTGAGCGTGCTGGTTCTTTACTTTATCCTGATCGCAATGTTATACCCTTTAAACAAAAATACACGCAAGATCTGATAAGATATAAAGATTTTGCACAAAAACCATAATTCATCACATTTAAAAGATGTTTTTCTTTCCGTACAATTAAGATACCAAAAAAAGAACGTACAGGAGGAAAACATGAAAAAAACTATTTTAGCTGTAATGATGGCTGGCATGGTTTTAGGACTCAGCGCATGCGGTGGTGGCGGTGAGGCTGAAACTACTGCAGCCGCTACGGAAGCAGCGGCCGAAGGCGCTGAGGCTGCTGAGACCGGAGCAGAGGGTGAGGCGACAGAGTCTACAGGTATAGCCAAGACGATCACCCTTGGTATGAACACCCAGATATCTACCCTTGATCCCTTCAACGGATCATCCACTGGCACTATCTATCTTACAGAGGCTCTTCACGATCAGCTCTTCAGTGCCACAGAGCTTGGAGCTCCTATTGAGAGCGTTATAGGAAAGTCCTATGAGGTAAGTGAGGACGGTCAGACTATAACCGTTGAGATCTATGACTATGTTCATGATCAGGCAGGAAACCCCATCGATGCAAGCGATGTAGCTTGGTCCTACAACACCTTCCTTGAGACGGGAAATGCTACCCAGTTCTCAAAGTATCTTGTAAATGCTGAAGCGGCAGACGAGACTCATGTAGTGTTCCATATGAATCCTGAGACCTGCAAGGAGACCTCAGCTGTTCCTTCCACACTTTGTGGCGCAGTTATCTATGATCAGGATACCTACGATGCAGCAACATTTACCACAGCGCCTATAGGCTGCGGACCTTACAAGGTAACTGAGTTCATAAGCGGAGCTTCCGTAACCATCGAGAAGGATCCTAACTACTGGCAGACAGACGAGAGCCTTCGCTGCGTACTGAAGTCACAGAACGTTGAGAAGTGTATCTTCAAGATCATCCTTGAGGATGCTCAGCTTGCACTGGCTCTGGAGACAGGAGATGTTGATGCAGTAAACTATGTTTCTGCTGATAACCTTCAGTTCTTCATGGATGCAGATGGTAACCCTCTTGAGGGATATAACATCGCTCCCTTCGATTCCATACTTTGCGTAAACGTAAGCTTCAATATGTTCCCGGATGCAGGCTCCAAGGTGGCTGAGGATAAGAACCTCAGGCTTGCTATAGAGTGGGCTATAGATAAGGTCGGAATGACTCAGGCTATCATGGGACAGACAGCTGTAGTATCATATGGCTTCTCCACGCCTCTTTACAATGACTACAACCCCGAGTGGGAAGAGCTGGACAATGGCTATGATGTAGAGAAGGCAAAAGAGTATCTCGCTCAGTCTGATTATGTAAAGAACGGTTCTCCTACCCTTGTACTTATTACCGAGTCCAACGAGGTTAAGACAAGAGCAGCTCAGATGATCCAGAACTACTGCAAGGAGATCGGTATCAATGTAGAGGTCAAGACCGCAGATACTGCTCTGTTTGATAATTACAAGCTTGACTTCTCAGAGTGGGATATGAAGATCGATAACAATGGTAACCGTTACAGCCTGGCAGCCCTTTGGTCAAACTTCCTGTCAGCAGAGCATACCAGCTATGATGGAGTTCCCTGCAGCTTCCTTGGACAGCCTGATGGAGAGCTCAGCGATCTTTGCGATATAGCAAACAACTCTGACACGAATAGCCAGGAAACAGTAAATGATGTATTCGAGTACTACACTGACAATGCTATCATTTATGGCCTGTGGGCACCTGTAAACTACATAGCATCTCAGGATGGCATCACCGATTATGTTGTACAGGCACTTGCATATGCTCAGCCTTGGGCATTTACATACAGCAGTGATTATGTAGGTGTAGCGGATTGATAAATTAAGTGCCTGAAACAGCGGGCAAGTTATCCATCTATCATGAAGTGGCACGCGGAAGCAGCGCTCCACGTGCCACTTTTTTAACCTTTTTTATGTGGATCTCATGAAAAAAGGGGGACAGACATGGGAAAATATATAGCTAAACGTCTTCTGATGATGATCCCGGTAATACTGGCTGTTGCGATCCTGATCTTTACCATCATGACCATGGTTCCTGGAAATCCGGCTTCGCTGATACTTGGCGCGGATGCTACCCAGGAACAGATACTTATAAAGGAACATGAATTAGGATTGGATCAGCCGTATCTTGTGAGACTGGGAAGCTTTCTGAAGCAGACTTTTATAGATTTTGATTTTGGAACCTCATATTGGACCAGTACGTCGGTAACTGATGAGCTGATGGTAAGGTTCCCCAGGACGCTGATCATAGCAGGATTTGCCATGCTGGCATCTATAGTTATAGGTATACCTCTTGGCATATTTACGGCAGTTCATGAAGGAACACTTGCGGACCGCATAGGAGTCCTCCTCTGCGTAATAGGTGTTTCGATGCCCACCTTCTGGCTGGCGATGCTCTTTGTGCTTCTGTTTTCACTTAAGCTTGGACTGCTTCCTGCTCAGGGCATGGGTGGGCCGGAATACTATATACTTCCTGTTATAGCTCAGAGCCTTGGAGGTATTTCGGGAATGGTACGTACATCCCGAGCTTCCATGCTTGAGGTAGTCAGGGCTGATTATGTAACGACAGCAAGATCGAAGGGACTTTCTGAGCGTAAGGTAATATATGGCCATGGCCTTCCCAATGCCATGCTGCCGATCATATCCGTACTTGGAAGTAACCTTGCAAACCAGCTTGGAGGTGCCCTTGTTATTGAACAGGTTTTTTCTATCCCTGGTATAGGCCTTTATCTGATAAATGCCGTGAACACCAGAGATTATCCCGTAGCTCAATCAAGTGTGGTATTCCTTTCAGTACTGTTCTCGCTGGTAGTGCTTGCTACTGATCTCTGCTATGCAGCCGTTGATCCTATGATCAGGGCTCAGTTTGCAGGAGGCTCAAAGAAAAAGAAGAGAAAGGAGGCAGCCGGCTGATATGAGTAAGACTCAGAAGAAAGAAAAAAGGACAGGTGTCAATCAGTGGCAGGAAGTGCTCAATACACTGATGCATAATCCAAACGCCATCATTGGCTTCGTTATAGTAGCGGTATTGATCATATTGGCCATACTTGCGCCCTGGATCTCACCATACGATTATCTTGAGATGGATCTTGCTGTGGCAAAGCAGGGGCCCAGCGCAGCACATCTGTTTGGTACGGATGATCTTGGAAGGGACATACTGTCCCGCATACTTTATGGCGGCAGATATTCAATGTCACTTGGATTTCTGTCAGTTGGTCTTGGTGCCCTGGTTGCTCTGATCATAGGTGCTGTAGCAGGGTATTTTGGCGGATGGGTAGATAACCTTCTGATGAGGGCCATGGATGTGCTTTCAGCTATTCCTGGCATGCTGCTTTCCATAATCGTGGCTGCAGCCCTTGGTACAGCATATCATGATACTGTCATAGCCATGGCTATAGGAAATGTTGCAGCACTTTCGCGTATACTCCGAGCTCAGATACTAAGTATAAGAGATAAGGAATATGTGCAGGCGGCAAAGGCATCCAACTGTTCAAGTGTCAGGATCATATTTTCACATATAGTACCCAACTCGGTAATGCCCATGATCATAAACTGCACATCAAGACTTGCTGCAGCACTCCTGTTCTGTGCGTCGCTCAGCTTCATAGGACTTGGTGTCCAGGCGCCGGAGCCTGAATGGGGAGCTATGCTGGCAAGCGCAAGAGGATATATACGTACATATCCTTATATGCTGGTATTTCCCGGACTGTTCATAGCATTGTCCGTAGTCGGATTCACTCTGCTTGGAGACTCCCTCAGAGATGCCATGGATCCTAAGCTTAGGAAGTGAGGTAATACAGTATGAGTTCAGAGAATAATAATAAAAAAGTCAATGATGGCGAGATGCTCTTGTCCGTCAAGGACCTGACTGTACAGTATACTTCCATGGGCAGCGTGGTCCGTGCGGTAAATGGAGTGTCATTTGACCTTAAAAGGGGCCAGACACTTGCACTTGTAGGAGAGACAGGAGCTGGAAAGACCTCCATAGCAAAGGCTATCCTCAGGATATTGCCTGATATATCTGCAACGGCAAAAGGCTCAGTGGTGTTTGACGGAGAAGACCTGATGAAGCTCAAGGACAAGGACATGGAGAAGATCAGGGGACATAAGATCTCCATGATATTCCAGGATCCCATGACTGCACTCAACCCAATCATGAGAGTTGGACGTCAGATATCAGAAGTCCTTACAGCACATCGTCATCTTACAAGGGAGGAAGCGGTGGAGGAAGGAAAGAAGATGCTCGAGATGGTAGGTATACCAGCTGAGCGCTATAACGAGTTTCCTCACCAGTTTTCCGGCGGAATGAAGCAGAGGGTCGTAATAGCCATGGCGCTTGCCTGTACACCGGAGCTGCTTCTTGCAGATGAGCCTACCACTGCATTGGACGTTACCATACAGGCTCAGGTCCTTGAGCTTATCAATGACCTCAAGGAGAGGCTCAATACCTCCATGATACTTATCACTCATGACCTGGGAGTTGTAAATGAGACCTGTGATGATGTGGCAGTAGTGTATGCAGGTAAGATCATAGAGTCCGGAAAGAAGAGAGATGTATTCAAGAACCCACTTCATCCATATACAAATGGATTGTTTGGAGCTTTGCCAAACATGAATCTGGATTCTGAAAGACTGAGTCCCATAGAGGGTCTTCCACCGGATCCCACTGATCTTCCGGATGGATGTGCATTTGCACCCAGGTGTCCTTATGCTACTGATAAATGCAGACAGGGAGATATCCCGGCAGTCGAGGTAGAGCCCGGGCATTTCTGTGAATGTATCCGTGTGCATGAGATAAGAAAGGAGCAGTAAAAATGGCATTGATAGAGGTTCAACACCTGAAAAAATATTTTGATGTTCCTAATGGTACGCTTCATGCAGTGGATGATGTAAGCTTCAAGATCGAAAAGGGAACTACCATGGGTGTGGTAGGAGAGTCGGGCTGTGGAAAGTCAACTCTTGGTACTACCATCATCCACCTTCAGGAGAGTACAGGCGGAAAGATCCTGTTTGATGGTCAGGATGTCACCCATCTTGACAAAAAGCAGTTATATGACTACAGGGAAAATGTCCAGATCATATTCCAGGATCCCTATTCTTCCCTGAACCCGAGATACAATATAGCCAAGACTATCATGGAGCCTCTTCAGATATCAAAAAGATTCAAGTCAAAGGAAGAGGTAAGGGCCGAGGCCGACCGGATCATGGACCTGGTAGGTATAGAAAAAAGGTTGAGAGGAGCCTATCCTCATGAATTGGATGGAGGAAGGCGGCAGAGAGTGGGTATAGGCCGTGCATTGGCACTTAATCCTAAGTTCATAGTATGCGATGAGCCTGTTTCAGCTCTGGATGTATCTATACAGGCTCAGGTCCTCAATCTGCTGATGGACCTTCAGGACAAGCAGGGACTTACCTATATGTTCGTTACCCATGATCTTTCTGTTGTAAGGCATATTTCCGACAACATATGCGTTATGTATCTTGGACAGCTTGTGGAGACCTGCCCTTCAAAGAAGCTTTTTGCAAAGCCTCTTCACCCTTATACAAAAGCATTGCTTTCAGCTATCCCTTCTACTGATGTGGATCATAAGATGCAGAGAGTACAGCTTAAGGGTGAGCTTACATCGCCTATAAATCCCAAGCCTGGATGTCGTTTTGCAGCCAGATGCCTGTATGCTACAGAGGCTTGCAGACAGCCCCAGCAGCTTAGAGAGATAGAAAAGGATCACTTCGTACAGTGTTGCAGGATCGAAGAGCTTAATTAAAGAGACAAAAAGGAGCAGATATCATGTACGAATTGAAAGTGGGCGCAGCTGAAGCTGGTATCAATCCTCCAAGCTCTCTCTTTCCCTTCAGAAAGTATGAAAATTCCTTTCTGGAGGGATCTCTTGATGAACTTAAAGTAAAGGCCATAGTCCTTGACAATGGGGAGACCAGATTCCTGATACTTGGTATGGACGTAGGAGATTCTCTTGATGGAGACGAGAAGCAGGCTATAACTGATAAGTATGGCTTTGACTACGAGCATATATTGAATTTTAATACTCACAATCACTCGGCCCCGTTTTGGGGAGATAAACCGGGCCCCAGAGGGCCTAAGCCTGAGGATCAGGCGAGATGTGAGCATGAATACGCCAAGACCGTTGTGGCGGGGATACAGAAGGCGATAGAAGGAGCCTTGGAAAGTCTCAGACCTGCAAGGTACGGCTTTGGCACGGGGCTTAGCTATATCAATACGAACAGGGACCAGCTTTTTGAGGATGGTTTCTGGATGCAGGGACAGAACTATGCAGGCTTTTCAGATAAGACTCTGGCTGTACTTAAGTTCGAGGATATGAATGGAAAGCTTATAGCTGCTCTTCTTAATTATTGCTGTCACGGCACATGCGCTTTTACCAGAAAGGATGTGGATGGAAAGATCAAGACATCCCCGGAGTTTACTGGCTATGCATGCAATTATGTGCAGCAGCGCTACGGAGGAGACCCTGTTATAGTATGGTCTTCGGGAGCTGCTGGAGATCAGAATCCGCTTTTTTCTTCCGAAGGATTTCCGAGGATGTATGAGCCGGATGGATATTCTGAAAGCGTGGACACTCCTGATGGGACCCAGTATCTGATACAGAGGCATTGGGGATTTCAGCATGGCGTAGATGCTATAAAGGTCATTGAATCCATAAAGGATATGAAGAGCAGGATGAGGATCACTACTGCATCTACCATAGTGAAGCTTGATGGCCAGAAGGCACCCGAGGGCGCAGACATGCAATACAACAGGCTGCTGATAGATAATTTCCTGAGAGGATACAGACCAGAACTTTTTGAAGGTGGGAAAAGGCCCGAAAAGAAATTGGTAGAGATGATCCCCGAAGGGACCGTGGACCTCAGGATGCAGCTTGCGATACTGGGCGATACAGCTTTCGTGGGACAGGCAGCAGAGCCCTACTGTATGATTGGCTATAAATGTAAGGAGGCATCTCCATTTAAGAATACGGTGGTAGTCACCCATACAGATGGCAGGAAAGCCGGATATATCCTTGATGATGCATCTGCGGATCATAAGGTCTTTCAGAGCTATGCCAAGGTACGTCCCGGAAACAATGATGATAAGATAGTTAAAGGCATGCTTGATATGTTTGAGGATGCCATGAACAAATAATCAAATTAGGAGGAAAGAGATATGGCAACGACACTTTATCCTATGGTTCAGTTTAAAAAGGATACATGGGAGCTTGACGAGTTTGACTGTGCGAGCATCTTTCTGCTTGTAGGAACGGAAAGAGCCCTGCTTATCGACACCGGAATAGGAGTCGGTGACCTGAAGGCGGCAGTTGAAAAGATCACAGACAAGCCTGTGACGGTGGTCATAACTCATGGACATGGAGACCATCTTGGCAATGCCTGGAGATTTCCTGAGATATATATCCATCCTAAGGACAGAGAAAGGATCAACTATGATGACATGGAGCATAGGATGACCTATCCTGTTTCCATGGCCAAGAGGATGCATGGGGCCCGCCCTACCATATATCAGACACATAATCTTTATGCCTATGACCTGAACAAAGATATAGAGCCGGCTGATCCTGAGCTTGTAAAGAAGCAGCAGATCAAAGACGTAGTGGAAGGTATGGAGTTTGACCTTGGTGGAGGACGTATCGTAAAGGTATATGAGTGTGAAGGACATACAGCAGGACAGATAATGCTCCTTGATGAGATGACGAGGACCTTGTTTGTAGGAGACGGCCTTAACTATAATCTTGGAGTCCAGGTCACTCCTGTGGAAACTACGCTCAGAGGCCTCAGAAAGATGCAGGAGCTCAGTGATAAATACGATGATATCTTCAACGGCCATCATGATTTCAGGCCTGTAGGAGTTCCTCTCGAGGCTGATTGTCTTCCCAATGCCATAGATATATGTGAGGAGGTCATGAGAGGAGAGGGCTCTTATGTGTCACTTCCCAACTTTACTCATGCTGAAGAAGGTCCTGAGGTATACTATGTAAAAGACAGGAACTATGTACGTATAAATCCTGCTCTGGTATTTGATAAGGACAGATAAAGGGTATATAATCTATAGTTGTTTGAAATAACAGGATCCCATTTCCGTAGTAACAGGCAGGTGTGATATGAGCAGTTTTTTCAGAAGTCATGAGTCGCAGGAGGAAAAGTTTGATGAGATGATCAATGAACCGGTCCACGGACTGATCATAAGGCTGGCCATACCGACCATCATCTCTACGCTTATTACCTCCATCTACAACATGGCAGATACATTTTTTGTATCTCAGATAAATACCTCGGCTTCTGCGGCGGTCGGTATCATATATGCACTGTCAGCCATCATCCAGGCCTTTGCCTTTATGATAGGGATGGGATCCGGAAACAATATAGCCCGTCTTCTGGGACAGAAGAAAAATGAAAGAGCTGCCTACTTTGCCTCCGTGGCATATTTTACGGAGCTGATAGTAGGCACTCTGCTGGCTGTCATAGGCCTTGCAAACCTTGAATCCCTCGTATATCTTCTAGGAGCGACCGATACCATAGCACCTTATGCCATGGACTATGCCAGATATATACTGCTGGCCGCGCCCTTTATGATGTGTTCCCTTGGCATGAACAACATGATGAGGTTTCAGGGAAATTCCATGTTTTCCATGCTGGGCATAGCATCTGGAGGCATACTGAATCTCATACTGGATCCTATCTTCATATATGATTTCGGGCTGGGACTGGGGATCTCAGGTGCTGCCATAGCTACGGGCATATCCCAGTTCATATCCTTTCTGATACTTACTTACCTTTGCAACCATATAGACAGCTGCATATCCATCAGGATATCCAACTTCAGGCCTTCCCTGAAGATATATTCTGCCATAGTACATAACGGACTGCCTTCACTTACCCGTCAGGGCATAGCCAGTGTGGCCAGCATAGTCATGAACCTTGCAGCTCATCCCTATGGCGATGCTGCCATAGCGGCCATATCCATAGTAAACAGGATAACAATGTTCATGAACTCTGCAGTGGTAGGCTTTGGACAGGGATTCCAGCCTGTATGCGGATACAATTATGGAGCAAAGAAGTACAGGCGTGTCATGGATGCCTATTATTTCTCCATCAAGGTTGAATTCATAGTACTTGGTACTTTATGCTTCCTTGGCTTTATCTTTGCATCACCTATCATCACTCTGTTCCGCAGGGAGGATGCTGAGGTCATAAGGATAGGAGCCATGGCGCTCAGGATGCAGGTGCTGACCTTTTATCTCATGGCCCAGATAAACATGGCAAACATGTTTACACAGACCATAGGCTATGGCTTCAGGGCTACGATCATTTCGCTGCTTCGACAGGGACTTTACCTCATACCCATGGTTGCCATACTGTCAAAGGCCTTCGGACTCATGGGACTTCTGGCTGCCACGCCTGTCAGTGACATACTTAGCTCTGTAACAGCATTTTTCATAACCAGAGCCATACTGAAGGATTTCAAAAAGATGGCAGCAGAGCAGGACGAAGCTGAGGCGGAGCCCTCGACGGTAAATACATAAGAGACATGGACCTTAAAGAAAAGCTTTTAAAAACCATATCATCTAAGAATCAGCAATATATGCTGCTCATAATAGTGCTTGTGGCAGTGACCCTGTATATGCTCATGGCTAGAGCCGAGGCATCATACAGTCTCGACTTTGGTGACACTTCCATGACCATAAGTGCTTCGGATGAGATGGGAAGCATAGTGATACCATATGAGGACGTCCAGTATATAGAACTTTTGGATACCTATGAAGTCGGAACGATGATATCCGGAAAGAGTGACAGGCTCCTGTATTATGGAGTCTTTCAAAATGAGCTTTATGGAGAGTATCTTCTTTGTGTCAGGCCATCTGTTGAAAATGCCATAAGGATCAATATGGAAGATCAGGTGGTGATCTTTAATTATGAGTCTGAGGAAGTGACGGCAGAGCTGTGCGATACGATGGAGGATTTTATAGCTGAAAAGCTTAAGGAAGAGCAGGTCAAGTGAGTATGAGATGTATCATAGATCCTAAAAAAGCCATATTGTGTGGTTTTGCTTCGTTTGTTTTCCTGTTTCTTTCTATATTGTCCCTGCAGTATGAAAAGCTGGTGCTGGGACTGGTATACCTGGTTTTGAGCATAGTATATCTGTATTTTACATTCAGGTCTGCTGTACTTCTCGAGATGGATGACCGAGGGCTCAGGGACAGGTTTTTGTGGCTCACATTCAACGAACTTCCCTGGATAAATGTGCGGGAGGTTGGGATAGCAAACCTGAAGGTGCTGAAAAATGCCGAAAAGAAGAAGCTTGGGGAGCTGTATATTTATTTTTCTGATGAGCAGATGGGCGATGAAGAGCGACTTCGTATGTGTCTTCACTGGCCACCTAAGGATAAACGGTATATGAGATTTTCTCAGAAAAGGATCAAGGCTATACAGAAATACTGGGAAAAGAAACCGGTATTTGCCTGGATCGATGAGGAAGCATTCCTCGACAAGTATTATAAATATTGAATGAATGGCGGTGCTTCGGCATCGCCTTTATTGTATATGGCCGGAGCTAATTTATATGACAGGATCTGTATAAATCTGACTGAATGAAAATGCAAAAAGTGACTGAATGAAAACTCAAAATCTGACTGAATGAAATTGCAAAATCTGACTGAATGGACTATGCTTACATAAGAGAAGACGGAGTGCTGGTGGTACCGGTCACGGCGCTTAAAAATTGATAGATGATGAGGATATTTCCATGAGAGGTGCAGGAGTTTTGATGCCCATATTCAGCCTTCCGGGCAGATATGGCATAGGCACATTTGGGGACAATGCCTACAGGTTTGCGGACAAGCTTGCCGAGGCAGGACAGAAATACTGGCAGATACTGCCTCTTGGGCCCACGGGCTATGGGGATTCACCCTATCAGTCCTTTTCCACCTTTGCGGGCAGCCCCTACTATATAGACCTGGAGGTCTTTGATGAGTCAGTGCTTCCAAAGGAGCAGAGGGAGCTCTGCGAGCCGGAGTCAGACGATGACAGGGTAGACTATGGCCATCTCTATGAGACCAGGCTGGAGGCGCTCTACCATGCCTATCAGGTGGAAAATTACTGCGGACTGGAAAAGGAATTTCCGGACTTTGAGCCCTTCTGCAGAGAGCAGGCCTTCTGGCTGGAGGATTATGCCCTGTTCATGAGCCTCAAGGAGGAGTACAAGGGCCTTCCCTGGTATGAATGGGAGGACGAAGACATAAGGCAGCACAAGGAGGAGGCTCTCAGGGAGGAGAGGCAGAGACTGGGAGACCGGATACGCTTCCATAAATGGCTTCAGTACAAATTTTATGACCAGTGGAGGAGACTCAAGACCTATGTCAACTGCCTCGGCATCAGGCTCATAGGAGACCTTCCCATATATGTGTCCTATGATTCCTCCGATGTCTGGGCCTCGCCCGAGCTCTTCTGTATGGATGAGAAGAGGCGCCCCACCTGGGTCGCAGGAGTGCCGCCGGATGCATTTTCAGCCACTGGACAGCTCTGGGGCAATCCGGTATATGACTGGAGATATCATGAGCGTACTGGCTACGACTGGTGGATAAAGCGCATAGGACACAGCTTCAGACAGGTGGATGTGCTGAGGCTGGATCATTTCAGGGGCTTTGACGAGTATTACTGTGTGCCCTTTGGGGACAGCACGGCCGAGAGGGGCCACTGGGAAAAGGGGCCTGGCATGAAGCTTTTCGATGCCATAAGGGCTGCTCTGGGTGACAGGGATATCATAGCTGAGGACCTGGGCATACTGACTGACGGGGTCAGGAAGCTCCTTTCTGACAGCGGATACCCGGGCATGAAGGTGCTTGAGTTTGCCTTCGATCCTGACGGCAGCTCGGCCTATCTGCCCCACAGATGGATAAATAACTGCATAGGCTATACGGGCACCCACGACAATCAGACCCTGAGGGCCTGGTTCGACGAGCTCTCCGATGAGGAGACGGCCTTCATGGTGGACTATCTGGATCTGGATCCGAAGGATCGGAAGGAATGGAGCGACCGCATGTTCCGGATCGCCCTCATGGGAGTCGCCGATACGGTCATCATACCCATGTGGGATTGGCTCGAGCTTGGAAGCGAAGCCAGGATAAATACGCCCTCCACCTTCGGAGGCAACTGGTGCTGGCGCATGGAGCCGGAGGCATTTGACAAAAAGCTTATAAAGCATATGAGAAGACTTTCAGAGATATACGGGAGGACCTGGGATTGAAAAAATATGTTTCCTGGAATGTAAACGGACTCAGGGCTGTCATGAACAAGGGCTTTTGTGACTTTTTCCGGGAGGTGGAGGCGGATGCCTTCTGCCTTCAGGAGACGAAGCTGCAGGAGGGACAGCTGGATCTTGAGTTTGATGGATATAAGAGCTACTGGGACTACGCGGAGAAGAAGGGCTATTCGGGCACGGCCATATTTACCAGGCATGAGCCCATGAGCGTACGCATAGGACTGCCCTTTGAGGACCATGACACAGAGGGAAGGTCAGTATGCCTTGAGTTCGATGATCATTTCCTGATGACGGTCTATACCCCCAATTCGCAGAATGAGCTTCAGAGGCTGTCCTACCGCATGCAGTGGGAGGATGATTTCAGGACCTATGCCATGTCCCTGGCAAAGGAGAAGCCTCTGGTGTTCTGCGGGGATCTCAATGTGGCCCATGAGCCCATAGACCTCAAGAACGACAGGACGAACCATCACAACGCAGGCTTCACTGACGAGGAAAGAGCCAAGATGTCGAGGCTGCTGGCCAGTGGCTTTACGGATACCTTCAGATATCTGTATCCGGAGCGGGAGGCCTACAGCTGGTGGTCCTACAGGATGAATGCCAGGGCCAGGGACGTGGGCTGGCGTATAGACTATTTCATAGTATCAGACGATCTCAGGGACAGGATAAAGGATGCAGTCATATATAAGGATGTGACCGGCTCCGACCATGCACCTGTGGGCCTGCTGATCGATCTGTGAGCCACGCTGTATGTATTTACGGGCTGAGGGGATGTGCCTTCGGCCCTTTTTTATGCATATTATACAAGCTGTCAATATACATGCAGGCTGTTTTGTGGTATCATGGACATATCCTTAGAGCAATATGAACTTTAGAGGGACGGCATATGGACATCAAAGCAACAGACAACTTAGGCAGCAGGCTATTTCCCTTTGGCTGTACCGTAGAGCAGGGTACGGTGTATTTTTGTGTGGCCGTCCGCGGGGAAAAGCTGAGCCTTCGGCTCTATCAGGAAGGAAGATATCTTAAGAGCATAGCCTTTTCCAAAAAGCTCCGCATAGGCGATGTGTGGAGGCTTGGAGTGGCAGGTATCCCTCTGGACGGGACGTGCTCATATACATATATGATTGACGGCAGAGAGCTGGAGGACCCGTACGGGACCATATCTCAGGGCCGTGAGGCCTATAAGGCAGGACATAAGAGGCGGGTAGCCAGGACTGTCATCACTGACGGCGAAGACCTGAGAGGGCGGGCAGCGGCTTCTCCGATGGAGCTTTCCGACAGCTTCATATACAGGCTCCATGTCAGGGGCTTTACCAGAGACAGGAGCTCTGGCATCCCCCAGGAGGACAGAGGCACCTTTGCAGGCGTGGCATCAAGGCTCGACTATATAAAGGAACTTGGCGTCACTGCCATAGAGCTCATGCCAGCCTACGAGTATGAAGAGCTCATGCCGTCCCGGGGCAGGCTCAGGGTCAACTACTGGGGCTTCACTCCCGACGCCATGAGGATGTCTCCCAAGGCCTCCTTTGGAGGGGAGGCAGGCTTCGTGGACCTGGTGGAAAAGGTCCATAAGGCAGGGATGGAGCTTATCATGGGTCTCTATTTTACGGGAGCCGAGCCCGAGGACTATGTACTGACGGTGGTAAGGAGCTGGAGGCTCCGCTACGGAGTGGATGGCGTGCACATAGTCGGCTATGCCCCCATGAAGCTTTTGCTCAACGATCCTTATCTCAGGGGCATGAAGATATTTTCCGACAGGGTCCGTGAAGAGGACCTGAGCAGGAGTATGGGCATATCGGACCGGGGCCTGGAGATGAGAGAGCCGTCGGGCTGTCAGGTCGCAGCCTACAACGATGACTTCCAAAATGACATACGTCGCTTCATCAAGGGCGATGAGGGCATGGTAGACAGCATGATCTGCATATTCAGGGACATACCGAAGGATCATGCCCGTATAGATTACACTGCAAATGTCTCCGGCTTTTCGCTCATGGATGTATTTTCCTATGATCAGAAGCACAACGAGCAGAATGGAGAGCATGACTCGGACGGTACCGATTATAACTACAGCTGGAACTGCGGAGAGGAGGGGCCTTCCAGAAAGAAGCGGATAAACGAGCTCCGAAGGAGGCTCTGCCGAAACGCACTGCTGCTTACCATACTGTGTCCCGGTACTCCCCTCATAAATGCCGGGGATGAGATGGGACATACAAAAAAAGGCAACAACAACTCCTGGTGTCAGGACAGCAGCATAGAGTGGCTTAACTGGGAGGATCTTCGGAAGCACGGAGACATCTACGAGTTTACGAAAAGGCTCATAGCCCTCAGGCGGGAGCATCCCGTGTTCCGGAGGAAGGGAGCCCTCAAGGGCTCTGATTATCTTGTGACAGGCCTTCCGGACATATCCTTCCATGGCATGAGCGCCTGGAAGGTGGACCATGAGCATTTTCGCAGGCAGCTCTGTGTATGCCTCAATGGCGCATATGCAGCTAAGGAGGATGGAGATCCGGACGACAGCTTTTACATCCTCATGAACATGCACTGGGAGAGCCACAGGTTCTATGTGCCGAGGCTTCCCGCTGGAAAGAGCTGGAAGCTGCTTGTGGACACGTCCCTGGAGGAGCCGTTCTGCGAGGAACCGCTGGGAGATGCGCTGGATGAGGATTACAGCATACAGGTGCCTGCAAGGAGTATCATCATACTTACTGGAAAATAAGTCCTTAGGAGCTTTGCTCCAAAGGATGTATATGGGGGTTATATATGACACAGAAATTATATGACATGATCAACTGGGCGGACGTTGAGGAGATAGAGTATTCCGAATCGGCCTATCCCGGACGCATATTGGGAGCTCATCCTGCTGAGGACGGTGGCACGCTGATACAGGTCTATATACCTCATGCAGTGGACATAAGCCTTGTGAAGGATGACGGCAAGAAGCCCGTGGCCATGGAGGCCTGTGACGAGGAGGGCTTCTATGCCCTGTGGGTACCGGAGGAGGATTTTGACTACAGGCTGTCGGTGACCTATGACAACGGCTTCAAGGCCGAGATCGAGGACCCCTACAATCCCAAGTTCCACAGCATATTTACTGAGCAGGATTATAAGCGGCTGTCAGAGGGCATAGCCTATGATCTTTATGACAAGCTGGGCGCTCATGTCATGAACCTGGAGGGAGTGGACGGCACGGTGTTTGCCGTATTTGCCCCCGAGGCTGAGAGAGTCAGCGTGGTGGGAGACTTCAATCTCTGGGATGGCAGGCTTCATCAGATGAAGAGAGATACCTACTCCGGCATATTTGAACTTTTCATACCCGGAGTCAAGCCCGGAGATCTCTACAAATATGAGATAAAGACCAAGGCCGGACAGCCCATCATGAAGGCGGACCCTCATGCCTTCTATTCTGAGCTGCGTCCCAATACGGCCTCAGTGGTCTGGGACATAGACAGATATCGCTGGGGCGATGAGTCCTGGCTCGAGAAGCGTCGTGAAAGAGACATGAAGAAGGCACCCATGAACATATATGAGGTGCATCTCGGCAGCTGGAAGCAGAAGCCCATAGCGGTGGACGCTGAAGGCAATGAGATAAATGGCTCCCAGTTCTATAACTACAGGGAGCTGGCAGAGGAGCTCTGCGCCTATGTCAAGGAGATGGGCTATAGCCATATAGAGCTCCTGCCCGTTATGGAGCATCCTTTGGATGCATCCTGGGGCTACCAGGTCACCGGTTACTTTGCGCCGACCAGCAGATACGGCGATCCCGATGACTTCATGTATTTCATGGACTATATGCATAAAAACGGCATAGGAGTCATACTTGACTGGGTACCGGCACATTTTCCCAGAGATTCCTTTGCGCTTGGAGAGTTTGACGGCTCTCATGTCTATGAGCATGCTGATCCCAGGAAGGGGGCACATCCTCACTGGGGCACTCTCATATTCAATTATTCCAAGCCTCAGGTCAGCAACTTCCTGATATCCAACGCCATGTTCTGGGCGGAGAAGTATCATGCTGACGGCATCCGTCTCGATGCGGTGGCATCCATGCTTTATCTGGACTACGGCCGCAACGACGGAGAGTGGGTGGCAAACATATATGGAGGCAATGAAAACCTTGATGCCATAGAGTTCCTCAAGCATCTCAACTCCATCATGCACAAGCGCAATCCGGGAGTCATGATGATAGCCGAGGAGTCCACGGCCTGGCCTATGATCACGGGAGATCCCAAGGACGGAGGCCTGGGCTTTGACTTCAAGTGGAACATGGGCTTCATGAATGATTTCCTCCACTATATGCAGACCGACCCTTATTTCAGGAAGGACAACTATGGAGCATTGACATTCTCCATGTTCTATAACTACAGCGAGGACTTCATACTGACCTTCTCCCACGACGAGGTGGTGCATCTCAAGGGCTCCATGCTCTCAAAGATGCCTTCGGCTGATTTTGACATAAAGGCAAAGCACCTGCGTGCAGCTTATGGATATTTCATGACTCATCCTGACAAGAAGCTGCTCTTCATGGGTCAGGACTTCGGACAGAATGACGAGTGGCAGGAATGCATGTCCCTGGAGTGGGAGCTGCTTCAGTATCCTGTCCACAAAAACATGCAGACCTACATGCATGACCTGAACAGGCTCTACCATGAGCATCCCGCTCTCTGGAAGCTGGACTACGATCCGGACGGCTTTGAGTGGATAAACTGTGCATACCCTGAGTTTTCCATGGTCATGTTCATGAGGAAGACGGAGGATCCGGAGGAGACCCTCATAGTGGTCGCCAACTTTGATACCATGCCTCACCCTGACTTCCGCATAGGCGTGCCCTTCCCCGGAAGCTACAAGGAGCTCATCAACTCCGACGACAGGAAGTACGGCGGGGATGGCATGACAAATCCCCGCGCAGTCAGATCAAAGAAGCTCAAATGGGACGATAGGGAGGATTCCATAAAGATAGACATAGCTCCACTTTCCACCATGGTATTTGCCTGTCACCATATACCCGAGGCAAAGCCAAAAAAAGAGCAGGAGGCCGACACCAAAAAGGCAAAGGATAAAGAGGTAAAGGCCAAAGAGGAGAAGGCAGCTCCCAGGGCCATGAAGAAGGCTGCGGCAGAGAAGAGACCTGCCAAGGTTCCCAGGGCCAATACCAAGGCGCCTGCGGGCGGTAAAACCGCAGCTCATTCGGTAAAGAGCAAGGCGGTGAGCAGAAAGCCCAGGATAACCTGATACAGTATAAAGCAGCATGCGGCATCGGAACATATCCGGTGCCGTATCTTATTGCCCGCATTTCCTTACCGATATCTTAAATCTCGATCTCTTTCGTTGACTTTTGAAAGGTTATGGACCATCATAACGTATACTATGTGCAAGAGCAAAAAACACATGTGTAGATAAAAACCAAAAACATCAAAAGGAGAATGAAAACTATGAAAAAGAGATTCAATAGATCGATACTTATGGCGCTGGCGGCTGTGACCGTGGCATCAGGACTGCTGGCAGGCTGCGGACAGAAGGCAGCCATAGGAGGAGCAGATGCTGCCACCGAGATCACCATCAGGGATGCTGAGCTTCCCGAGTCAGAGACAGCAGCTGAGACTGAGGTAGCAGAAAAGGAGAGCGAAGTGTATATAGAGAGATTTGGCGGAGACGAGACCGGCGAGGAGCAGGAGTCAGAGGACATGTATATAGACATGCAGCCTGTATCAAAGTGGGGCACCATAGCCTCCGTGGATGTGGACAACAACAGGATAAGCTTCAACAGCAACGAGTATATGGAGGATGAGGCGGGCAACCTCACCGAGACAGTATCAGAGATCATACTTCATGTAGGAAAGGGCACGGTCATCCTTGACGGCACCACTCTCATGCCCGTACAGCTCAAGGACCTTGGCACCGAGGGAACCGCATATGTATGGGTATCCCAGGCCATGACCATGAGCCTGCCTCCCCAGACTACGGCTCAGGTCATCATAACCAACGTGCCCGAGGATGCATCAGCTCCCATGTATGTCATAGCAAAGGAAGTGGAGAGGACCGACGAGGGCATCATGATCACCGATCAGGATGGAGTAGTATGGAGGGCTGATCAGGATACCATAGTTACTCCCTACCTGACCAGGAACATAGTTACACTGGATGACATAGATGCGGGTACCAGGATGATAGTCTCCCAGGGCTCCGAGACCTCTACCTCCGGCACTGAAAAGGCAGGAGATGCGGATGCCTATGCGGCAAACATCATGGTATTTGCCGGCTGATTTTTGTCGGCTGATGGACCTGAGACCTTGATACTTGAGGACTTTTCTGCTAAACTTTAGATTTGTATATCTGCATTTGAGCAGAAGATCCGAAAGGTGCATGCTTTGATGAATTCATATAGCTCAAACAGGAACAGAAAAGATCATACAAGACGCGATTCATCCGTCGGAGCCAAAAGGCGCTCCGGCGGACAGCGTCTGCTCTATGATGCCCATGGCGTCAGGATAAAGCAGAGCCGCTTCCCCCAGAAGCTTAAGAGGGCGCTGCTGTTTTACATCCTTCCCTATCTGGTCATAAACGGACTTATATTTTTCGTAGTGACTGCCACACCTGACATAAACCTCAATGTGGCTGAGACCGATGATTATCAGAATACACAGGTGGAGTTCGAGGTCAAGAGCATACTGCCCATCAGTGAGATGAAGGTACAGATGGAGTCGGTGGATGTACCCTATACGGAGACCTCCAGGCATCACTACATAAGCGACATAAGCCACAACGGCATGTTCTATGTGACGGTGAAGTCCTGGAACGGCATGCAGACGACCAATTATGTAAATGTCAGCGTGCTTGACGATACGGCTCCCTCCATCGATGAGGAGACCTGCAACATAGCCAATGGCTACCTGACCTTCGTCATAGAGGACAGCCAGTCAGGAGTGGATTATGATTCCATCTACGGCGTATATGACGGCGGCAAGGAGGTCAGGCCCACACGTATCGACACGAACACGGGTACGGTTAGCATACCCATGTACTCCAACAGCATAGAGCTTCATTTTGAGGACATGGTGGGCAATGCCCGCATGGGCACCATCACCGCTTCAAATGACTACGCCGAGGAGGAGACCGGGGAAACGGTAGCGACAGCTGAGGCCGACTCCGATGAGGCTGATCCCGAAGAGGGAACAGAGTCAGCTGAGGACGAGGCTGAGGCTGAGGAGGCATAAGTCTTAGGAGCTGAGATCCAATATCTGATATCAGACTGCGGCTGCAGAGCATATCTGCAGGCCGTGGTCTTTTTTTGTTCAAATGTGAATATTGTGTGAAACATCAGGCCATGCGGTTGACATGTAGCAGGCTACACTTTATAATGCGTAGCGTGCTACAGTTTATGGCCCCCTGCAGGTTCACTGCTCATGCCCTACGGCGGAGCTGAAAAGGACAGGCAGAGATCGGAGAAGATCATGAACGAGAAGAGAAAGACAGGCTATCTGATTAAGACGGTTTCCGACATACTTGGGCGGGAGGCTAACTTCATGCTCAAGGAGCAGGATCTCACCTGGGCTCAGAGCAGGCTCATAGGCTTTCTTACACGCAACGGAGGAGAGAGGACTCAGAAGGAGATAGAAAACTTTCTGGAGGTCTCTCATCCTACGGTGGTGGGCATAGTATCCAGGATGGAGCAGAACGGCTTCGTGACCTGCCGTACTGACCAGACGGATCGGCGAAACAAGATAGTCAGTCTCACGGAAAAGTCCATGGATGCGGGCAGGACCATGTGGGACATGCTCAAAAGACAGGACGAGATCATGTTTTCCGGCTTTACGGCTGAGGAACGGGACAGGCTTGACGAGTATCTGCTCAGGATCTATGACAACCTGAACAGTATGCACTGACAAGAGAGATGTACAGGAGAACAAGATGATCAGGACATTATTCAAAAGCTCGAGACAGTATACTAAGGGAGCCCTTATCACCATCTGTCTCTCTACGCTGGAGGTGGTTTTTGAGATAGTCATACCGACTACCATGTCGGGACTCATAGACTACGGCATCAATGCCGGAGATACCTCCATGGTATGGAGATACGGTGGCTTGCTCCTTATCTTCGCCCTCATGCAGCTCATCACTGGCATGTCGGCGGCAAGGCTTGCGGCCAGGAGCTCGGCAGGCTTTGCCTCAAATCTTCGTATGGATATGTACAGGAATATCCAGACATTTTCATTTGCAGACATAGATAAGTTTTCGACTGCGTCCATAGTGACCAGGCTTACGACGGATGTGACGAATGTGCAGACGGCATATCAGATGATGACCCGTATGGTCATAAGATCGCCTCTCATGTTCATTTTTTCCATGACGGCGGCCTTCAGGATAAGCTCAGAGATATCCTTCATATTCATCATATGCCTGCCCATACTGGCCATAGGACTCATGTTCATAGTAAGGACGGCCATGCCCCTCTTCAAGAGAGTGTTCCGTACCTATGATGAGCTCAACAACGTGGTACAGGAAAATGTGCAGGCCATCCGTGTCGTAAAGACCTTCAACCAGGAGGAGCACGAGAAAAAGAAGTTCGGCGCCGTATCTGAGCGCATATATGAGCTCTTTTCAAAGGCTGAGCGCACCATGACCCTTAACATGCCTCTGATGCAGAGCTGCATGTATATCTGCATGCTGCTCATATCCTGGATATGTGCAAAGGCCATAGTGGCAAGCGGAAACGATCCCGCCCTGGGACTTACCACAGGTAACCTGACCGCACTCATAACCTATGCGGTACAGACCCTTTCAAGCCTCATGATGCTGTCCATGGTATTTACTATGATGACCATAGCCGGCTCCTCTGCAGGACGTATAGTTGAGATCCTCAACGAAAGGACCGACATCCATGACCCGGAGCAGCCCGTCATGGAGGTAAAGAACGGAGACGTGCGCTTTGAGCATGTGGACCTGGTATACAACAAGGCAGCGGGCAAGAAGGTGCTTTCCGACATCAACCTGGATCTAAAGTCAGGACAGACCCTGGGCATCATAGGCAACACAGGCTCCTCCAAATCATCCCTGGTGCAGCTCATACCCAGGCTCTATGACGTGACGGGAGGCCGGGTGCTCATAGGCGATGTGGATGTAAGGGACTATGACATAGAGGTGCTCAGGAATGCTGTAGCCATGGTGCTTCAGAAAAACCAGCTGTTTTCCGGCACCATAGCAGAGAACCTTCGCTGGGGCAATGAGCATGCCACCGATGAGGAGATAAAGGAGGCTGCAAGGCTTGCCTGCGCCGATGAATTCATAGAGCAGTTCCCGGACAAGTACGACACCTATATAGAGGAGGGTGGTACAAACGTGTCCGGTGGACAGAAGCAGAGGCTCTGCATAGCCAGGGCGCTGCTCAAGAAGCCCAAGGTGCTCATACTGGATGATTCCACCAGTGCCGTGGATACCAAGACCGATGCCATCATACAGCATTCATTTACTACCTATATACCCGACACCACCAAGATCATCATATCCCAGCGTGTCAGCTCGGTACAGAATGCGGACAAGATCATAGTCATGGACGATGGCCGCATACTCGCCGAGGGCACCCACGAGGAGCTCCTTGAGAGCTGCCCCGTATATAAGGAGATATTTGTACAGCAGCAGAAGGGAGGTGCAGAGGATGAACAGTAAAAACACTGTAAATGTCAATCCCACAAGAAAGATAGACATGAAGGTCCTTAAAAGGCTCCTTTCATATATGACTCAGTACAAGCTCAGGCTGGTGCTGGTATTTGCCCTCATACTCGTGAGCGCCCTGGTGTCTGCAGGCTCCGCCATGTTCGTGGAGATACTGATAGATGACTATATCACTCCGCTGCTTCTGATGGATCAGCCAGTATTTACCGGGCTTCTCAAGATGCTCTGCATCATGGCCGTGATCTATGCCATAGGAGCATTTTCAGGATACATGTATAACAGGCTGATGGTCACCATGGCCCAGTCCACACTGAAGCGCATAAGGGACGAGATGTTCGACCGCATGCAGTATCTGCCCATAAGGTACTTCGATACTCATACCCACGGCGAGATCATGAGCCTTTATACAAATGATACTGATACCCTGAGACAGCTCATAGCCCAGTCCATGGCTCATCTGGTATCCTCCATATGTACCATGATAGCAGTGTTCTGCTGTATGCTGTACCTGAGCGTATGGCTGACTCTGATAGTGCTGCTCAGTGTGTTCGTCATCATAAATGTGGTAAGGAAGGTGACAGGCAAGACAGCCTTCTTCTTCGTAAGGCAGCAGCAGTCCATAGGAGCCCTGAATGGCTATATTGAGGAGATGATCAACGGCCAGAAGGTCATAAAGGTCTTCTGCCATGAGGATAAGAACGTAGAGGGATTTGCAGAGCGCAACGAGGCCTGGAGGCTGGCGGCCACCAATGCAAACGGAAGGGCCAACTCCATGATGCCCATGATGAACGGACTTGGCTGTGCCACCTATGTGCTCATAGCTGTAGCAGGCTCCTACATGGCCATATCGGGAGTGCCGAACCTTGGCTTTGCGGGCACGGGCACCATCACCGTAGGCGTCATCGCCTCCTTCCTGACCCTGTCAAGGAACTTTGTAAACCCCATATCCCAGATGGCCAACCAGTTCAACTCAGTGGTCATGGCTCTGGCAGGTGCGGAAAGGATATTCAATTTCATGGATGAACTTCCCGAGACCGATGAGGGCTATGTATCTCTGGTAAATGCCAAGGAGGAGGATGGAGAGATAGTCGAGACTCCCGAGCACACTGGCATGTGGGCCTGGAGACATCCTCACAAGGCAGACGGCACCGTGACCTATACGAAGCTGGAGGGCAGAGTAGTGCTGGACCATGTGGACTTCTCCTATGTGGAGGGCAAGGAGGTCCTTCATGACATCACACTCTATGCAGAGCCTGGTCAGAAGGTGGCCTTCGTCGGAGCGACCGGTGCAGGAAAGACTACCATCACGAATCTTATCAACCGCTTCTATGACATAGACGACGGAAAGATCAGGTACGATGGTATAAATATCAACAAGATAAAGAAACAGGACCTGAGGCGCTCCCTCGGCGTGGTCCTTCAGGATGTGTACCTCTTTACTGGCACTGTCATGGAGAACATCCGCTATGGCAACCCTAAGGCTACGGACGAGGAATGTATAGCTGCAGCAAAGCTGGCAAATGCAGACGGCTTCATTCGCATGCTTCCCGATGGCTATGATACCCTCCTCAAGGATGGAGGCTCAGGCCTGAGCCAGGGACAGAGACAGCTGATATCCATAGCCAGAGCCGCAGTGGCCGATCCTCCCGTCATGATACTGGATGAGGCTACCTCCTCCATAGATACCCATACGGAGGCTCTGGTCCAGGAGGGCATGGACAGGCTCATGAAGGGCCGCACGGTATTTGTCATAGCCCACAGGCTGTCTACAGTACAGAACTCGGATGTGATCATGGTGCTGGATCATGGCCGCATCATCGAGCGAGGCAACCATCAGCAGCTTATAGACAAGAAGGGAGTATACTATCAGCTGTATACCGGCGCCTTTGAGCTGGAGTGATCTTAGAGCAAAAAATTCTGGAAAACAGAACAGGAAATATAGACAATATAAATATCTGAGATTATAATGAACATAGAAGAGGTACTACCGATAAGACGGTAGCCCTTGAAGTTAAAGATTTAAAAAATAAATCCGTTCACTTTCGCGGGTGGGACGGATTTATTTTTTTGCGTTTTTCCCAAGCTTGTAACCAAGAGCAAAGCTCGCAGCACAGAGCGTTGAGGTGATAGTAAAAAGATAGTAAATATCTTCTATACTGATCATAGCAATGCCCTCCTTTTCTACATATTCCATAGGAAACCTATGTTCTCTATGTAAACAGTGGCTTCTGAATTCCACTGGAGGAAGGGCTGACCGTCCTACCGTTTCTCGTAGTACCTCGTGTGTAAATATTATCAGAGCAAAAATCTGCTGTCAAATAGAAAGACGTAAAGACAATGTCTTTGAAATGGATAACTGTTTTCTGCCGAAAGCATAGTCAAATATTAATGATCTAAACCAAGAAGCCAAAGCACCGTGACATTTAGTATTTTTACTTTCAGCCTGCTCAAGCACAGGAGGAGAAGACAATTCCTCAACTGATAATACACAGTCAGAGCAGATCGCAGAAGTGACACCTGAAAATGAAGAGGAGGCTTCAGAGACAGAAGTTTTAGAGACAGAAGCTCCTTTGCCGGAATTTTCTGAGATCACAGTTGTTGACAATGAATTCTGTAGTATCAAGATAACGGGTATAGAAGAAGATGCTTTGTTTGGATATACATTGAATTCTCTTCTGGAAAACAAATCTTCAGAGATAACATATATGTCATGGTCGGATACTACGCTTGAAGAAAATGATATTACTGAGGTAAATGAGATACAGTTTACTTTAAGTGTTAGTGATGCTAACGACTGGATGGCAGATGATATAGTAAATGAAACCATAGTGCTTAATCCATGATCAAAATAGTTCTTGTTGATACTAATAATTAATTTCGAGGTTGCATTATGAGACAAAAACTAAATAAGTGTTTGCTTATATCATTTATAATAGGTGTGCTTTATTTGATATATTCAATATCTTATTGGGGACAAACTGCTGGAGCGGGAGCTGATGCTGCGGAACAGATAGGCTCAAGCCTTGCTACCATGATAGTACTTCCGCACTTAACATGCTCAGCTCTGGCAGTAATTTTTAATGGACTTGGACTGTTCATGAGAAAACGCGGGTTTGTTCTTACGGGAGCCATACTATATACAGTTGCTATCGCCTTGTTCCCAGTTTATTTTATGTTTGTGATAATCGAAATGATATTATCCTATATTAGCTATGCTCAGATGAAAAAGAAGAAGGACGTATCGGATACAGAAAAAACTAAGTAAGAAGGGAGTAAAAATGAAAAAGTTAAGCCTCTTTTTAACTACTATTTTTGGGTGAGCATTTTTTCAATTACTGCATTTGCTGGATCATGGCAATCAGATGCCAATGGGTGGTGGCTTAATGACGATGGATCTTATCCGGCAAATGCCTGGATGTGGCTTGATGGAAATAATGACGGGATAGCTGAGTGTTATTATTTTAACGATAATGGGTATATTCTCTCAAATACTACTACTCCAGACGGAAAAATCGTTGATGCGGAGGGAAAATGGATCGATAATGGAGTTGTACAAATGCAGCAGGTAGCTATCCCAAGCGATACAGCGGGACATAAGATCGCAAATGTTACATATACTGCTAACTCAATAACAGATGCATTAGCTATTCAAGATTGGATTTACGATTCTTATGGGTCAACTATTCATGTTTTTGAAATAACTAATAACTCTCCCTATACTCTTGAAATCGGAATAAATGATATCGCAAAAAATACAGCTGGTGTGCCTATTGGTGCTGGTTCAACTTCGGAATATGATGTGCCTGCTGGATCAACTATTTTTGCTCTCTGCTATATTTCAAACGTTACTGGGGTTTCAAGATTTGATACTTCGATTGAGACTAGTCTAGAAAGTAGTTATATCCCAGTTATACAAAATGTTACTATGGATATATCGGATTTAGGAGATAAAGTATTAGTCACGCTGAAAAATAATGGGGCACAGCCTGTAGAATTCCCAGAGGCTACGGCAGTATTTTTCAATGGTAATGAAATTGTTGATTATGCGACCACTTATTTCACTGATAGTGATTCGGAGCTTAAACCTGGTGCAAGCATGACAAAACAACTTGATTATTATAATTTTGATGACATGGGATATGATGCTGTAAGGGTCCACATAACAGGTAGATATTTTAACTGGAATTTTTAAAAGATGATAGTGGGCTTTGCGCCATAGTAAACAAAGAAGTGCGGAAAGATTTTTTGCATGATTTCCGCTTGCTTTGTGCCGTTTCCGCTCCATTCCATTTGCTTTC